>CAZLFF010000225.1:0-2533 GCA_964558755.1 uncultured Pirellulaceae bacterium | reverse complement strand
GGAATGCGAAGGAGCAGATGAGCATGGTCATAGTAGCCTCCAATTCGCAGAGCATGGCCTTGCAAATTGCTGGCGATCCCAGCCATGTAACGCCAGACGCTATCTCTGAAATCATCTTCACGTAGTAAAAGGCGCCGCTCTTTTGTGCTGAAAACGATGTGATAAAGAAGTAGTTGATGTGATGCCATGGCTATCACGTCTCCTTTTGATGACGGATGTGTCGCCCTCTGGACTTGTAACATTTTGCCAAGATTCCGGTGGCTGACGCCACCGGCAGTGATCTTTCGCCCTCCGGGGTGACAGGATGTTTCGCGCTAATTGGCAGGATATTTCTCGCAAATTATGCACCTCGGTTCGACACACGTCTGACACACCGACACTTGAACGCATAGCTGGCTTCTCGAACTGGATGACGCCCCAGTAAACTGATGACCGTCCCGTGCCTCGGGCAGGTTCTCAAACGGCGGGATTGCAGTTCAATGAATTCTCGCTAGCCACGATGCGACCCTGTACCGACCGAGACTATGGTAGGATGCCAGCGAGGGCAGCTTGCCGAGTCGTTCACCTGAAACTTGCGGTGCGGTGTTCGCTTGAAGTAGGGCGGCCCCAACGAATTAGTCCCGTGGACATAAACACAATCGTAACATGTCAAGATTTCAAATTTTGTCGCTTATTGGTGGCGGGATTCGCGGCGCGTTTATCACCGCCTTTCTGGATCGAATCGAGCAAAAACTTGGTCGTCCGATTGCTGAATCGTTTGACTTGATTGCAGGGACATCCACCGGCGGCATCATTGCGGCGGGATTGGCGATGGGAATGCCGGCCGCAAAAATGCACGATTTTTACGTGCGTTACGGAAGTTCGATTTTCACGCCGCGACCGAAATACAAAACCAAAAGCCCCCTTTACCGTGCCATCTTTCCGATCGCTAACTGGGTGTTTGAAAGGAAGACAGGAACTGGCCTCGATTCCGCCTTTCGTGCGAGGTTTTGCCCGCACACGCTGCAAAAGTCTTTTGACGAAGGCTTTGGCGAGCGAACGATGGGGGACGTCGATTTTACTCGTTTAATTATTCCGTCGGTTAACCTGACCAAAGGCAAACCGCATGTGTTTCGCTCAAGGCACCTGCCGCTGGGTGTCGTCGATCGTGACATCAAAGTTTCCGACGCGGTGATCGCCGGAACTGCGGCACCCACCTACTTTCCACATCGGCAAATCGGTGAAAACGCGTACGTTGACGGCGGTGTCTGGGCTGCTGATCCCAGCATGTTGGCTTTTGCAGAGACGATTAGGATTCAGCAGTTTGAACAAGGAGTCGAAGGCTTTTCTCACTGTGACGTCAACGATATTCACTTGCTCTCAATCGGTACTGGTAGAGCCAAATTTTCGCTTTCTCCTCCGGGTGCAGATGCGGGGCTGATTTAGTGGGCACCGCGAGTCGCAGAGTTGATGGGCACCAGTCAAGCTCAGGGGATCCATTTACCGCTCAAGTTCTTGCTGCGAGATCGCTATCGCCACATCAATTTTGACATGACAGAAAAATGGGGGCTGGATGAAGTTGCCAACATTCCACAACTGTTCTCAATGGGACAAGAAAAGGCCGAAGAGAAGTTCTCAATGATGCAAGATGTCTATTTCGGCCACAAGATCCAACGCTTCACGCCATTGGATTCATCAGAGTGCATGCTCAATTTCGATGAATTCGATTTCGAGTAGATCACCTTGTTGCGCGAACGCAAAGGTGTTTGCACGCCCGGCTTGGGCACAATGCTACTCAATCGAGATACCGTTTGGATGCAATGGTCACGCGAAAGATGGCCATGCTCATTCAAAGATTAACGAGCAGAAGCCGCCATTACTCACGGCACTCAAATTCTGGCAAGCTAACCAATCTTCGGTTCGAATCCCGATAAAGAAAGTCCCCGTTTCTTTCGGCCAGAAACGGGGACAGTTCCAATCCTGTTCGGCAAGTGATTTACGCCACAGTGATGAGGCGATTTGAACATTTTCTTTAGTCGCGCTAGTGTGCTGGGCGGCGCATAATTGTGGGTTGCCCCGCGCACCGCTGGCCGATTCTCAAACAGCCGCTGTTTGGCGAGGAATTCTGGCTGGCACGATGCGACCCTGCACCGACCGAGACTATGGTAGGATGACAATTAGAGCGGCTTGCCGAGTGCCGCTTGCCACGCGGGTGAGCTCTGCCGAAAGACCGTTTGGCGGCAACCGCCGTTTCACAAATTCTGGACCAGAGGATCCGTCGATATCATGAAGCCGATCAATTTTTTCGCTCTCGTTTTCAGTCTCGCTTTATTCGCCTTCAATGCGTGCCCGAGCTCTGGTCAGTGGATGAAGCCGCCGGGGTTCAACGAACTGCAAATCGGCGACGCGGCGCCCGAGTTCAAACTCATGGGCATTGATGACGAATATTGGACGCTGGAAAATTTCAAAGACAGCAAGCTTCTAGTCGTTCATTTTACGTCCAACCATTGCCCCGTTTGCCATGCTCATGACCCAAGGCTGGTGAAGCTGGCCA
>CAZLFF010000224.1:0-2609 GCA_964558755.1 uncultured Pirellulaceae bacterium | reverse complement strand
CCGACGCCGAAGATCTGAAAAAAGACCATCGCAAAGACCACAATGGCGATCGACATCAATGCATACTCGCTTTGGCGAAGCACCAAAGCCATGGTCCCCCCTGCGGCCGTGGTGGAGCACAACAGAGCAACCCAGAGGAGACTCGACCGAGGCGAATAGCCGCGTTTGGCGAGGGCATGGTGCAGGTGTCCGCGATCAACGGCAAAAATACTGCGACCCGTCAACCGGCGCCGCACAATTGCCGCAAACGTGTCAATGAAAGGGATCGCCAGCAGGGATGTCGGCGCAAAAAACGCGTAAGCCGCGTTCTGTTTGAAGCTACAGCGAATGGCTAATGCGGCCAGCAAGAAACCGATCAGCATGCTACCGGTGTCGCCCAAGTAAGCTTTGGCGGGCGGGAAGTTGTACTTTAAAAAGCCAAGCAAGCCTCCGGCAATCGCAGCGGCCACCAGCGCATCGATCATCATGCCCCGGGAGATCATCATGACGGTCATCGCGAGACTCATCACGATTCCGATCGTTGACGCGACACCGTCGGCTCCGTCAAGGAGATTTACGCTGTTGATCGCGGCTAAAACCCACGCGTAGATTACGAACACATAAAAGTGACCAAAGTTTACGGTCACATTCAGCAGGGTAACTGATTCGAACTCATACCCGAACAAGATCAAAACGGTGGCTGCCGCAATCTGCCCGACCAATTTCTGTCGACCGCGGATGCCAAATCGATCGTCAGCGACGCCGACGATGACAATCACAACGGAGCCCAAAAACAAACCGCACAACTTCCAAACGCTGCCTCGGGTGATCGATAACTCCGACCCCTGCAAACGTCTGGGCAGCCAGCGGTTGATCGCGGAATCGACCGATTGAAACATCGACTCCGCAAAAAGCTCTAGTTGCGGCACCATCACCGTTGTGAATGTAACAGCGGAAAACAACGCGAGGCCACCGACCATCGGAATCGCGGACTTATGCAGCTTTCGCTTGTTGTCTGGATGATCGACCAAGCCAACTTGCTGGGCGACCAGCGACAACGCAGGCACAAGCGAAAGCGCTAGTGTTAGCGAGACAAAAAAGGCGAGGATAACAGCAAACATCGAGCAGTAGAACTCTCAGCGTTGAGCCAGCAATCGGCGGCGTTAAGGGCGTGAGGTGAAACAAAATAAAGTCATGGCCATCGACTTCGCACGGCTTCGCTGCTCGGGCGAGACCTCGTTCGGAGCACTTGCCGTCAGCGGTACAGTATGGCCTGTGACATACAGTCTAAGGAAAACCCCGATAATTTTCTCGCCTCCGCATCTCGTCACCGATTTTTTCATGCAGTTTTCGGTAGTTTTGAGTTCGCGGTGCCGATCGAATCAACTCCGCCGCATGGTCATAAGCACGCTCAAGCTCGCCCGCTTTGTGCAGCAAAATCGCGGCCGAATACCGTGTTCGTGTGTCGTTCGGGCGGCTCACAAGGACCATCTCTAAGTACTCGATCGACGATTCGACGTTGCCTTGTAGCAGCTGGATTTTTGCCATCAGCTGAGCGTTCTCAATGTCACCGGCCTGCGGATCGCCAATCAGCTCCGCGGCCTTCCGCAATACACGCGACCGAATAGCAGACTCCTCCGGCAGATACTCTTTGACAAATTGGTACAGCATCTTGGGATCATCTGGCAACACCTGCTCAAAGATCGTCCCTTCGTTGACCATGGCGACGGTCCGACTATCGCGGCCGGTCATTAGATCAAGCGCTTTTTTTAGCGCCTTTGGTTTCTGGCGATCGGGGCGCAAGTTCAAGTACTCTCGCATGTGAGCGGCTGCTTCTTCAACTCTGCCCGACTGCAAGTAGTAGGTCGCCGCGACGAATCGGTAGTTACTATTCGCCGGCGACAATTCGATCGCTCGTTCGATGTCCGGGTCACCGGTCGCCTGACCGAATTCCAAAACACCACTCAGTTTTCCGACCTCCAAGTGCGTCACCGGTTGCAAGGGACGTCGGCGGCGGCTGAAATCAAAATACTGTCGGGCTTGCGGCAAGTTGTCGCGAACAAAATCAGCGCTTAAAAAACGTCGAGCACGAAACGGCGAAATATCTCGCTGCAAGAAGTACGCTTGCTCTTGCATTCGCATAAGACTGGTTAGCTTCCACAGGTTGTCTTCGTACTGCTCACGATTCTCCGTGTCCATCAATTCGACCCGAGCCCGGAATTCGGGCTCCGACTGCATGAGTTCCATTAGTTGCAATCGAGCACGATGCACCCACAGCGTGCCTAAGTAGTTCATCGCACGCGAGGTCGGACGGTTTTTGGCGACGGCCGTGACTTTTTCGATCAGCCGATCGGTGCGTTCGAGTCCCAACTTTTTGTGGTTAATCTTTGTCAGCGGGTAACGTGTCACCGCTTGCTGTCGGGTGTCCTGATGAGCTTGCAGGAAGCCCAGAAAACCGATCGCGAACATCATCAGCAAACCGACTTGCACCGCGACTGTCGGAACCTCGAACCGCAACCACGATGCCTTCTTCAATCGCCCAGCCAATGATTGACTGTGAAACGCAACAAACCCAACCAGCAGAGCAAATAGTGTCGCATTGGCGGGGATGTACATTCCAAAATCAAAAC
>CAZLFF010000223.1:0-2668 GCA_964558755.1 uncultured Pirellulaceae bacterium | reverse complement strand
GGCCCAGATCGTCGTCTTTTTGTCTCCCGTCGTTTTATACGGCAGCGTGATCGTCTCCTCGCCGCCTCGCAGTGATTCGTAGTCCGCCAGCCCGCGATCGTTCCACTGCGGGATCGGTCGAGCGACCAGTTTGCCCCACGGCAGCGAGTCGGGATTGCCTTTTACGGTCGCTGGTTGCCAAGTTTCATCGGTGGCAAAGTCGGCGGCGTACCAAGCGTTGTCCGTCCAGTCGCCCATGGCCTTGCGAGCATCAAACTTCACGTCCATCGCATTGGGCCGGTTGGCCGATCGGTTTATGCCTCTGCTTTTGGGATCGTAAGCCGGATGGACTTTCAGCTGCCACGACTCATCGGAGGCCAACATCGTGCCCCCCAAATCAGCCGAAAACAACAAGCCGCCTTTGCCGCTGTCTTCATGCGTCTTGGCGGTCTTGCCCCAGTACCAGACCAGAATCGCGACGCTGTTCTTGCCGGCTTTCAAATGCGATTTCAAATCGACTTTATCGTAATAGGTGCCATCACGAAACGGCCCACGCGCTAGACCGCCTTCAAACAGAACCATGTCGCCATTGACCCACAGCCAATATTTGGTGTCGGTCGAGATATTGGCGATCGCTTCATCGGGTACGCTGGCCAAATCGAACTCTTTGCGAAACGCCACCCAAGTGTTGGCCGGCCCATCGTCCGATTGCCAAATCCACTGTCCGTTCCAATTAGCTTTTTCTTCGTTTGCAGAAACACTCGCCACAGCCGTCACGAACAACAGGCACGTGATCAGCAGGAACATGAACTTCATAAAAGCAGCTCTCGTGAGGATCGTTACGTCAATCGTATTATAGGAAACGTCAACCTGCCGGGGCGAAAGCTGACCAACGTTTTGTTGTCATTTTCCGCCGTTTGGGCAGTTGGATGGTTAAGATGAGCGTTGAATTTTCATAACGAACATGCATCTAACTCGACCGGCCAGCAGGCCAGGAGTTCAAAATGTTTCGCCCGAAAGACTGCCGCGGCGACTAGCAGATCATTCAGAATTTCTAGGTCCATGGTTAACGAAAGATCGGTCTCGACCTAAGGAGCCTGAGAAACTAGCAAGGATTGGTGACTCGTACGGACAACTGCTTCTTTCGTTAAGCTTTGCCTGTTTTGACTCCGATTGTAGAACCGAGCGCATGTTTTTATGGGACGAGTAAATGCAGTTTTTGAAATCAGTCAGCTTGGCGTTGTTGCTTGGTGCGACCGTTGGCGTCAGCTTTGCGACCGGGCAGACGGTTGGAAACGCGCAGGCGATTGAGGATGCGGGCCTTTGGTTCGCTGCTTTGGGAAACGGGCGATTTGAAACTCGACCTGACGATTCTCCGTGGCGTTGGTGGTTCGATGCGCACTATCGACTTCGCGACGATACCGATGGATTTAACCAGAGTATCGTGCGACCGGGGCTTGGTTACGCTTTGAATGAACAGCATGCGTTGTGGGCGGGCTACGGTTGGATTCTTACTTCGCCGATACTTGGCGACGAGTTCGATGAGCATCGTTTCTGGCAGCAGTGGACGGCGACGCCTTCTCGGGGCAACTGGAAATTTCTCCATCGTAGCCGTTATGAACAGCGGTGGATCGAGACCGGAGACGACGTTGGTCTCCGCTGGCGGCAACTAGCACGCGGTCAGCGGAGACTCAGTTCGTGCCCACAATGGTCATTCATTGCTTGGGACGAGATCTTCTTCAACTTGAACGATACCGATTGGGGTGCCCGGCAGGGGCTAGACCAAAATCGAGCTTTCGTTGGGTTAGGCCACAAGCGCTTTCCTAGTTCAAAAGTTAGGACGGAGATCGGCTACTTGAATCAGTTCATCAATCGTCAGGGTGGCCAAGACGGAGTGAATCATATTCTGTCGATCAACTTTTTCTTCTAATTCGCAAGATATCACGTTCTCGACATTCGATGTGCCACAAGCTTCCTGCAGTGCCGTTCACGACCAAGTTTTGTACTGGACGAGCTTGTGAGCCCTTTCCAGTCGAGACAGCGCGATGACGGACCAGCGGCAATTAGCGTGCCTTCATTCACCTTGCCAGCGGAAATAGCTCTGATTCGACGTGGGCCTCGGACATGGCGGCTTCGATTTTTTTTACCACTTCGGGGTGCTCGACGGCTACGCTTTTGGTTTCGGCGACGTCATTGACGACGTTGTAAAGTGAGAACGTGGAACCGTAGCGAATGCCTTTCCATGGCCCCATTCGCACCGCCTGCTTGCCTTTGCCGGTTTTGTCTCGCTTGCTGGTGAACTCCCAATATAGATACTTGTGCTTCGGTTGCTCATGACCCAAAAGAGTCGGAACGAAGCTGATGCCGTCGATGTCTTCAGGCGCGGGGTGACCGGCCAGTTCGCAAAGCGTCGGCATAACATCCCAGAACGCGGAAATGTGATCGGTTTCCGCCCCGGGATTGATCGTGCCGGGCCAACGCGCGAGCATGGGCGTGCGGATTCCGCCATCGGTCAGATCACGCTTGAGGCCGCGCAGCGGGCCGTTGGAGTCCCAGAATTCCGGGTCGTTGCCGCCCTCACGGTGTGCCCCGTTGTCGCTGGTGATCATCACGATCGTTTTTTCGTCCAGCCCCAGTTCGTCAATCAGGTCGAGGATACGACCCACGTCCTCGTCGATTTTATCCATCA
>CAZLFF010000222.1:0-2683 GCA_964558755.1 uncultured Pirellulaceae bacterium | reverse complement strand
GAATAGCGGTTGGCTCGGTCAAAGTCCCCGCAAAAGCAG
The DNA here is from genome assembly GCA_964558755.1 of uncultured Pirellulaceae bacterium. Taxonomy (GTDB): domain Bacteria; phylum Planctomycetota; class Planctomycetia; order Pirellulales; family Pirellulaceae; genus Mariniblastus. The sequence goes on along the minus strand of CAZLFF010000222.1, from coordinate 2,644 downwards.
GGTCTACTAAGTGCCAGTCCAATCATTAGCTCGCCCGATCGTTAGCTCGCCCGTATACGCAGCCACCAAGATTTAGTTCACTCCAGACTTAAATGACGCCTCTCCCGCGAAAGAACCTGAACGGAGTCTGAACCGCTGGTAAAGGGCCACTGCTCCCGATCGAACTGGCGCAAAAAGCCCAAACTTTGGCCGAACTACCCTCCATGGCCACCCTTACTCTGCCCCGGTCTTCCTCGCGTGCGGGAAAGAGCACTCCGTCCCCCTGAAACTGACGGCTCGCCCTATTTTTTACGGCTTTTTCGATAACGGCGTTGTATGGTTTTCCAACAATTGACGTCCTGCGATCGCCAGTGGGCCACTGAACCTTCAGATCTCTGAACCGTGAGATCTTTATCTGTGAAGCTCTAAGTTGCCCGTGCTTATTTCTTTCTAGCGTTTAAGACCTAGTCCACGTGCCACCCATGGAAGCAAAAACTCTCAATTCGGTAGCCGATTCGAGTCAGCCGCAGAAAACGGCCGGACCTTTCGCAGGGCTTCGTGAATTGGGGCAAGAATTTGGCCGCAGCATTCCCAACCGAGCTGTCGCAGCCTTTATGGCAATCGGATTCTCGTTGGAAACCTTCGCTCTCCTGCAAGTTCGCCAGCCGCTTGTTCTGACCAACTGGCGACTGGCGCTGTTCACGATCGCATTCGTATTTTGGTTCTGGCTTTCAGCCGGGCTTCTAATGCACTCAATCGCCCGCAAAGCGCGTTCAGGCAACGGGACCACGACCGCAAAACACGTAGTCCGATCTATCTTGACGTATGCCGCGATGGTCATTTTTGTCGGCGGCTACGCCATCAGCTGGGGCATCTTTTTAAAGACCAGTCAGTTCGCGAGCTGGGAACTTTGGCGGTTCTCGATCGCAAACTCTGCTGAACTAACCAAGTACGTGACCGATGCGGAACCCGTGCACGCGTTCTACGGGGTCGCCGTGATCGCTGCCAGCGTCATTGCGTTCTACTTCGCCACGCCACTAATCAGCAGAAGATCCAGCGCGGCGTACCAAGGCCCGCTGGTGCTCAATCGACTTTGGTTCTTGACGACGGTCATTATGCTTTCGCTGTTTTCGATCATCAAGCATCAGCCTTGCCTGGATGCAGCCGAGCAGGATTGCCGGCAGCTTACGCGATCATTGAATCCAGTCTTTTCTTTTTGGAATACCGCAATTGAATCGCTGTCACTCGAACCCATCGGCCAACCTTTCGATGACCTTACCGAATTGACACCCCTCTCAGTGACTTGGTCTTCGTTACCAGAAACCGAAGTGAAGGGATCCGACGAAGGCAACCAGCTCAACGCTCCAACGGTCAATTCAGCGAACACGCTTCCTCACATCATCGTGATCCAGATCGAATCGCTCCGCAGCGATGTGATCCACTTGCAGCACCAAGGTCGCGAAGTCATGCCGCACTTGAACAAGCTTGCGAACGATGCGTTGGTCTGGCGTAACGCGTACTCACAGTCAACGCACAGTGACTATGCGGACCCGTGCATTGTTTCGTCTCTGTATCCACTGCGAACACGGCATCATCACTACTACGCTCTAAACGATCCTTGGCCTAAGCAGCTTTCGTATGACTGCCTGAAACAATTGGGTTACGCGACTGCTACGATTTCGTCCCAAAACGAAATGTGGGGGCGGATGGAACATTTCCTGACCAGCCCAAATCTGGACTTCTTCTACCATCCAGAACGGTTCGCCGACCGCGCGAACGCCGAGATGAACCACCAAGACCCTGGATTTTACGCGCAAGTTCAAAACGGCATGTTGAAGGCTGGCAAGTTCCCGGACCGACACACCGCATCTGTGGCGATTGATTGGATTGAGCGACAAAGCGAGACCGGTAAACCGTTTCTGTTAAACATGAACCTTCAAAGTTCTCACTTTCCGTATCTAATTCCAGACGAAGCAACGAAGCCCTTTCAACCGTGCGACTTTGGCTCGGAGATTTCATTTGCGAGCTACCCGATCGAAGCCACGCGGACCGTTCGCAACGCGTACTACAATTCATTACACGAGATCGATACGCAGCTTGGCTTGTTGATCGAAACACTCCAAAGGGTTGGCATCGCTGACCAAACAATGCTGGTCGTGCTGGGTGAGAACGGCGAATCGTTTCACGAGAACGGGCAAGTTTGCCACGCGAACAAACCCTACGAAGCGACCACAAACATCGGCTTGGTAATGCATGGGCCGACTTGGCTGGAACCCGGTGTCGAGGATTATCCGATCGAGCATGTCGATATTTTGCCGACACTTTTCCGCCGCATTGGACTTGCACCTCATCCAAACTTCCAAGGCATCGATGCCTTGGCGGCGGACCGACCTGAACTGTTGGACCGATTCCTGTACTTCCACACGCTCAGCCCACTCGCTCAATGCGACGGCTTGCAATGGGCCAGTCGCTGGAAATATTTGTGGGACCATCAAACAAGTCGCGGCGAGCTATACGATCTCGAATCAGATCCGGGTGAGTCAACCAATTTGTTTACCGAACGCCCCGATTTGGCCAACGCGCTGCACGACCAACTGATGCTTTGGCGGCAGCGGCAACTAGCCTGGTACCATCTGCCAAATCTCTACGGCAACTTCTACCCGCC
>CAZLFF010000221.1:0-2716 GCA_964558755.1 uncultured Pirellulaceae bacterium | reverse complement strand
CCACTGCCGTTAGTGCCGTGGTTGCAGTTGGACAACACGGTCGTGCTTGGCCTGTTGGTGATCGGCAGCACTGCTGCGATTCCCGTATACCTATTCAGTCATTGGATGTTTCGCAATCTACCCGACGATCGATTCGACGATCACGAAGATACCGAGATTCCAAGTTTGCTCCATCCATCTCTTCAGGAAAGTTGAACAGCCATGAACCGGTGGACTTACCTGATCCCGCGGCTGATTATTCTCGGCCTGATCGCGCTTGTCGTTTGGCTAAGCATCGACCCGTTGCTCAACCGTGCGTTGGTACACCACGCGCAAGCGGTGACGGGTGCGAAAGTTGAAATTGGTCAGCTGCGTTCGACCATTAGCAAGAACAAGGTTTTCTTGCAGGACTTGCAGATTGCCGATCCTCGCGATTCATCAACCAACGTGTTCCAAGCAGACATGGCCTACCTAGACGTGAGCCTGCCCGCGCTGCTGCGCAAGAGAATTGTGATCACGGGTGGTCGCAGCAGTGAAGTTCGCTTCGGCACGCCGCGGACTGAATCGGGTGAACTGGACTCAAACGAACCCGTGATCGTTCAGGGGCTAGAACCCAAAATCGGGGAAGAAATCTCTGATCAAGCGACGTCGCACACAACCGCAGGCGACATCGTGTCGACTGATCAGACGCTTGCCGAGGTGCAACAAAACTGGTTGGGGCAGTTGCAATCGCAAGTGACTGGCAAAACGGAGCAGCCTTTTCAGACTCCGATCACCGCGGCCGCCATCGCCGCCGACTGGCCCGACCGTTTGAAAGAAACTCAGCAACAGCTGCTGGAAATCGACACCGAGGTTGCCGAATTGCGTGGTTCCTTGGAAACCGATCACTCGAACCCACTGCGACAGGATTATCGCTCCGCGCTGGCGAATCTGTCATCACTGGTGGACAAAGCCAACGACTTACAAGAGAAACTGCAAATCCTCCGAGACACCTCGGCCCTGGACCTACAGCGGCTAACGCAAGTTCAACAAACCGACCGGCAAGCGATCGAAGCGCTGACGGACGTCACAACTTTTGACGGCGACGCGATCAGTCAACTGCTCCTGACTCGCAGCCAAAAAGCGCACGTGAACGATATCGTCCGCTGGTTCAGTTGGTTCCGTGACAGCGTGCCAGACTTCGACGCGGACCTGCAGACCGAAGCCGCTCGCGGACGCAACATCTGCCTAGATCAGTACACGCCCGCTCGATTAACGAAACCCGATTTTCTGGTCAAAGAGCTAAATCTGGAGGGTGCTGGGCACTTTGCCGGTCAGTACATGAACTTCGCCGGCAAAGTCAAAGACTTCAGCACCCAGCCGTCACAACATGACGCACCGATCTCGTTCGAGCTACGGGCGCAGGGCAAGCAGCATTTCGTGGTTCAGTGCGAGCTCGATCGACGCGGGGCGACAGAGACCGATCAACTGGGCATCCAGTGCCCCAACCTCGTCGTCGAAGCGGCTCCGCTGGGCTTCCAAGACACAATGCTTGTTGATGTGGCAAACGAACTGAAGATGCAAGCCGAAGTGAAACTGCGTGCTGACGGTGATAACCTGAGTGGCGAGCTTGTGTTTGGATACTCGAACGTTTCGCTTCACGTCGACCAGCTGCACCCGCTAGCGGGGGGTGTGGAAATGGTTTCGCGGTTAAATCAAGAGCTTTCCACTTGCGACCAATTTGAAACTCGAATCGCGCTCGGCGGCACCCTACAAGCGCCATCGATCCAGATGACGAGCAACCTCGGTCCAAAAATCGCGACGGTTATGAATCGAATCAGCCAAGAAATGATCGAACTGCGCCTTGTGCAGCAGCGTCAGCTGTTGAATGAAACGTCTCAGGGTCACATCGATGGTTTAACGACTCAGATTGGCGGGGCGATCGATCAGCTGACGAGCCAGCTGTCAGAAAGACGACAGTGGCTGATCAGAACGCGGGAGCAGATTTCGTCCGTGGCCAAACAACAGTGGCCAGACATTCGGTAATCCCGTTTGGGTCGCTGAAATGGAACGTTGAAACGAAAACGGCGTCCGGCTCACTCGATCCAGAACGGATGCTCAGCGGGCTGGGTTTCCCAATCTTCGACGGTTAGCCGATCGATGATGGCCAACAGGCCCACCACGTTGTGGCAGCTGGCGACGGCGACCTGTCGCTCGTAGAACGTTCGCAGCTTACCCGACAGCGTGACCGCTCCATGCTGTACGTCGATCCGCAAGCCTCGAAACGCGCGCGGATCGCGAGCGTCCAAGTAACTAACGACTCGCTGACGCAATGCGTCATCCAGCTCGTCAACGGTTCGCAATAGCGCCTTCATTGCTCTGCTCCCTCAAACAAAACCGAGGCATTGGATCTCCAACGCAAACGGGAGCTGGCGGCCAAGCGGTAACAACAATGGAGCAAATCAAAGGGCTGGCAGAAGCGTCTGCGCGAGGAACTTGTGGCCGCTCTCGGTTCGCGGCTAGTCGGAGCACATCGTAACCAACCTGTCGTTTAAGGAAAGCCAATTCTTGAAACCTCGATGATGTCACCATCGTGATAGCAACGCACCCCAATCGTTCCCCAAGCTTCGTGAACAGGATGGTTTTTAAGACGTGGTTTTGCGATGGTGGATGAGCGTGCGGGCTGCCAGTTGCTCAACAAGACAGCACTTTCTTGAACAATATGATCGCCAATCGCCAGGACACTTTCTCAGGTGTA
>CAZLFF010000220.1:0-2730 GCA_964558755.1 uncultured Pirellulaceae bacterium | reverse complement strand
CTCAAACCGCTTCGTCGATCCGTCCAGCTTGCTCGTAATCCGAACCGGCCAGCGGGTGACTTTGTCATCGACAATTGTTTCGATTTCGGCTTTGGTGGCTTCGATCGATTGAGCTTCACCCAACAATGCGAAACCGAGGGCCAAATGACCCGACACGTGAAACTGTCAGGGTGAATTGTGTGGCCGCTTTACTAATGCGCTGTACGGAGGCCACCACCTCGCATCCGACCGGCCCCAAGTCTCCCAATTCCGAAATTGGAAAGCATGTTCTCCGAGAGCCAACTCTTGCCGATTTCTGCTCTGCAGCATCTGATCTTCTGCGAACGCCAATGCGCACTCATTCATGTCGAGCAGCTGTGGGCTGAGAACGTTCTCACGATCGAAGGAAAACAACTTCACGAAAAAGCTCACGACGGCAAATCAGAAAACGCCCAAGGCCTACGCATCGCGAGATCACTCTGGCTGAAATCCCACGAACTGGGCCTGATCGGACAAGCCGACATCGTCGAATTTCACAACGATGGAGCCGTGATCCCCGTCGAGTACAAGCGCGGCAAACCCAAAAAAGACGACTCCGACCGCGTTCAAATCTGTGCTCAAGCAATGTGCCTAGAAGAAATGCTCGGCGTGAATATTCAACAGGCGTTTCTATTTTATGGCACCAAGCAACGCCGTACGGAAGTCGAAATTGATCAGACGCTTCGCAACGTGACGAAATCAAAAATTATGCGGCTGAGACAAATGATCGAACGACGTGAAACTCCCACCGCCCAGCGGCAACCCAAATGTGACAAATGCTCGTTGGTCGAGCTCTGCCTGCCCGATTCCCAACGAGTCAAACGGGGCGTCGCCAGCTGGAATTCGGCGCAGTACAGATCGAGCCTCGATTCGAGCGAACCGACCTCCGACAGCTTCTCCATCTTTGAACCTTAAATTGGCATTATTCTGCACTTGGTGTCGCACGCGTACACACAACTGGCGTGATTCGTACTCAGAAGAAAAGACATCGCGTCACCCGGAGAGTGAAGACTACGTACTCATCACACTCCGTGTGATGTCACTGAAAAAAGTACTCACCAACCATGAAGAAACACCTCAACACCCTATTCGTCACCACCGATGGCGCTTATCTGAAGAAGGATGGCCAAGCGGTCGTTGTCTCAATCGAGCAGGAAAACAAGCTGCGTTTGCCTTTGCACAACCTTGACGGGATTGTCTGTTTCGGCAACGTCATGTGCAGCCCGTTTTTGATGGGAGCCTGTGCCAAAACGGGCGTCTCGATATCTTTCCTGACCATGTACGGCGGCTTCATCGCCGCTGTCAACGGATACTCCCCCGGCAACGTACTGCTGCGGCGCGAACAATATCGCTGGGCGGACCTGCCCGAACAGACTCTGAAACTGGCCCAGCACTTCGTTGCCGCCAAGATCGCAAACAGCCGAAATACTTTGCTTCGAGCCGCTCGTGACACACTCAGCGACGAGTCGAAAACGCTGCTCCAGAAAGCCGCGAAACGTATGGCCCACGATGTTGACGCGGCGCGAGCTTCAACGAATCTCGATTCCCTTCGTGGGATCGAGGGCGAAAGCGCCAACACCTACTTCTCTGTGTTCAATCACATGATTGCTCCACGCGTTAACGGATTCGAATTCTCCGGACGATCGCGTCGTCCGCCGCTCGATCGCATCAATGCTTTGCTCTCCTTCTTGTATTCCATGCTCACCCATGATGCTCGCAGCGCCTGCGAAGCCACGGGCCTAGATGCCGCGGTGGGATTTCTACACCGTGATCGTCCGGGACGTCCTGGGCTGTCACTCGACCTGATCGAAGAATTTCGCGCCTTCATCGCCGATCGACTTGCGTTGTCGTTGATCAACCGAAAACAAATTCAAGCCAAGGATTTTGAGGTCACCGACAGTGGGGCCGTGCTGCTAAAAGACAAACCCCGCAAGGCTGTATTGACCGCCTACCAGAAACGCAAACAAGACACGATCACGCATCCGTTTCTCAACGAGAAAACAACCGTTGGCCTGTTGGTCCATTTGCAAGCTCGTTTATTGGCTCGCCATCTTAGAGGTGATCTCGATGACTATCCGCCTTTTCTTTGGAGATAATCATGTACGTTCTGGTTACGTATGACGTTAGCACTCAGGACAAGGCAGGTCGAAAACGACTGCGTAGAATCGCCAAAGTCTGTCTTGACTACGGTCAACGAGTTCAAAATTCCGTGTTTGAGCTACTTGTCGATCCGACGCAATGGGCCGAGTGCAAGGCAAAACTGATCAAAGAATTCAAACCGGATGAAGACAGCCTTCGGTTTTACTTCCTTGGATCCAACTGGAAGCGAAAAGTTGAGCATCACGGGACGAAACCTTCCCTCGACATCGACGGACCATTAATCATTTGACACCATTCACTCAGCTAGTTCGATCAAGCGAATGTTGTTGTGGCGAACGTGAAGCGATGACGAAAATCCAGCGAGGTTCGCGATCATCAACTTCAGTGCTATTTCGCGTCGTTCACCTCGTTTCTAGCGAACAAAACGCGGCCCCCGAATCGATTCTCAACTAGGTTCGCGGAAGTGGTGCTCTTACCCTTGCACACGCAAGGACTTAGACTAGCGGCGTCGCGCCCTCACGGGCGCGTGGATTGAAACTGAATCGCTGGGCCAAAGCCCAGGGACAGATTGACGGTCGCGCCCTCACGGGCGCGTGGATTGAAACATTCCAC
>CAZLFF010000219.1:0-2768 GCA_964558755.1 uncultured Pirellulaceae bacterium | reverse complement strand
GTACTGAGTATGTCATTGCTCACCGCGATTGCGCTATAGGGTCCCTGAATACAGCCACAACGGACCGGAGCCAGCATTTAATAACGAAGATCAATGTGCCATTGCTCGTTGCTTACAAACCCAAGAAGTCACCCTGAACTTTCCTGCGGAGTGGCAAATTTTTTTTTCTCACGAAGTCAGCTTTACATCTTTTTCAAAGCTCGGCATACTAGCCGGCTCGCCTGAACGAAAGGCGACTCGATTCGATTCTTGGTCTTCTGGAGCTCTCCCCCATGCGGCAGATTTCGATCAGCGAGTTCACCACTTTCCGGTGGTCGTTTGAAGAAGATTTACTCCGCTACCAAGCTCTCGGCTGTAACTCAATCGGCGTCTGGCGTCGAAAAATCGAAGACTACGGCCAACAAGACGCGATCGATCTTGTTCATGAATCAAAAATGGACGTATCGAGCGTTCATTGGGCCGGTGGTTTTACCGGCAGCGACGGCCGCAGCTATGTCGAAGGCGTCGATGACGCGGTCGAGGCAATTGAGCTGGCCAGCCAGTTGAATGCAGGTTGCCTGATCTTGCACCCTGGTGGTCGCAACGGGCATACCAACTCGCATGCGATGCGTTTGATCGAGTCTGCGTTGACCACACTGGTGCCAGTCGCACAAGATTACGGGGTCAAACTGGCACTCGAATTCATCCCCGGTTTTACGCAATCACCGTGGACGTTCATTCACTCGTTTAAGCAAACGTGGCAGCTATTGGAGATGTTCCCGGCCGAACATTTGGGTCTGGTTCTGGATCTTTATCACGTCGGGTTCAACGAGCCGACAATGCAACGCATGGATGAATTGATCGATCGGATCGCGTTGGTTCAACTGAGTGATCGTGAGAACATCGGCCTCGACGAAGAGTTCCGTCTTCCGCTGGGCGAGGGCAGCGTGAACTTGACCGCTTGGCTAGACCAATTGGATAGCCTTGGCTATCAAGGTCCGCTGGAACTAGAACTGCACGGCTTAGGCACTGAGGGCATCGATTACTTTGAGTTGCTCGATTCTTCACTGGACTTCGTACAGAACGAACTGCCAGTTCGCGTCACGCCAGTCAAAGAGAAAACAAACGCTCTGCCCGCTCGCCAACCGCAGCAAATCAACACGGGCGAGTAGCCACGCCGTGGCCACGATCGCCCATTCTCTTGCGGCAGCCCCAGCGTGGCTGGGTAGCAAGGTCTCAACGACATCGCCATGTTGAAGATCAACCACCATCTCGCGATTCCAGCTGCTGAGTTGAACTATAGTTACTCACGTTCGCCCGGCCCCGGAGGCCAGAACGTCAACAAGGTTAACTCGAAGGTCACGCTTCGCTGGAACGTTCAGAAAACGACCTCGCTTCCGCCAGCGATACTCGCTCGTTTTAAACGGACGTACGTACGACGGATCAACAACGACGGAGAGCTGATTCTCACAAGCCACCGCCACCGCGACCAAGGCCGCAACGTCGCCGATGTGCTGAACAAGCTGCGTGAATTGGTTTTGGCAATCGCCGTTGAGCCTAAAAAACGCAAGGCGACCAAGCCGACCAAGGCTTCAAAACGTCGCCGCTTGGAGCAGAAAAGACGGAACTCGCTGACGAAACGCTCGCGGCGAAGTGTCCGCCCAGACGACTAGACGTCCGCCACAACAGCGGCAGGTCGCGATTGGCCGCAGATTGCCAAAGCGACTTGTGGCCGTTACCCCGCATGCGAGCAACCGGGACGCGTCCGGAACAGGAAAACGCTATAATTTTGCTCTTCAACCTCCTCCTCAACCAATGTCATCTTTCGCTAACGTAGCCTGAGACACATCGCATGAACCGAGAACAAGACATCGACGAACTGCTGCAAGAATGGCCTTTCGACCCGGCGAACATTAACGTCCGCCTGCTCGAGTCACGACAGCGCGAGGTTCTGCAAATGCGCGTCGACATGGGCATTCTGCAACTGGAAACCGAGGGTCGTCCCGATGGGATCCGCCCCAACAACGCAAACACCTATTACGATTTCTTGCAAAAGAAAGCCGCAGGTGACTCGGCGAATTTCCAGCTCGATGAAGAGGACTGCATCGAGATCGACCGCGAATTCGTTCAGTTTTACCACCGTCGAGTGTGCTGGTTGCAGCTGAAAAAGTTTAGCAACGCCGTGCGTGACGCTGATCACACGTTGGGCCTGATGGATTTTTGCAAAGAGTTCTCCCCCGACGAGCAGTGGACGATTTCGCACGAGCAATACCGGCCGTTTGTGCTGTACCACCGGACTCAGGCAGCTGCGTTGTCGCGAATCGATGTCGATCTTGATGAAGAACACGATGAGGAAGTCGATTCGACCGCCGAGAGCCGAGCTGCGGCAGAACTGGCGATCGAAGAGGTCAACATTGGCATGAGTAAGTTGCGTGAACTGTTCGTCGAATACGAAGCAGAAGACCAATTCGAAGAAGACGAACTGGTCGAGCGCCTGATCGAATTCCGCGAAGGCTTGCGATCGAAATACGACGTCGGGGCGACCCTGAAGGAACAGCTCAACGCCGCCATCGACAACGAAGATTACGAGGCTGCTGCCGATCTTCGTGATCGCCTCTCCAAGCGGAACATGCTCTAGGAGCAGCGTTGCGAGTAAGTGCGACGGTGAGGTGTCTCGGCGGTCTTTCCGGACTCTCGCTGCGCGACCCGCGGCACGCCTCAAACGATATCGCGTCGAGGAACACACTCGCGGCAATGCGATCTACTGCCCAAAACGCATCGCGCAAACG
>CAZLFF010000218.1:0-2773 GCA_964558755.1 uncultured Pirellulaceae bacterium | reverse complement strand
GGAGATGGCTTTTCGGATGCAGTCATCCGTGCCCGAGCTGACAGACGTCTCTGACGAAACCGAAGAAACACTTCAAATGTACGGCCCAGACATCGACAAGCCAGGTTCTTACGCACGCAATTGTTTGCTGGCACGGCGGATGGCGGAACGAGATGTCCGGTTCATTCAACTTTTTCACCGAGGCTGGGATCACCACTCCAAACTACCGGACAATCTTGCCGGACAGTGCCAAGATGTCGACCAACCCACCGCCGCGCTGCTAAAAGACCTGAAACAACGCGGCCTGTTGGAAGACACGCTGGTGGTGTTTTCAGGCGAATTCGGACGCACGGTCTATTGCCAAGGGAATCTTACGGTCAACAATTACGGACGTGATCATCATCCAAGATGTTTTTCAGCTTGGATGGCTGGTGGAGGCGTAAAGCCTGGAATCGAGTACGGCAAGACCGACGAGTTCAGTTACAACGTGATCGAGAACCCGGTTCACGTTCGCGACTTGCATGCCACGATGCTGCATCTGCTAGGGATCGATCACGCGAAATTGACGTTTCCGTTTCAGGGGCTTGATCAAAAGTTGACTGGGGTCGAGCCCAGTCGAGTTGTTCGCGATCTTATCGCGTAGGCTTGGAAAGAATAATCATGGCCGGACACAGCGAGTTGAAAGCGAGTGAAGGAGGCGTGAATCCTCAGGCTTTCGACAATGATTTGGCTGCTGAAAACGTTCGGCTAAAAAGCAAAATCGAACAATTGAAATCTTCGCTCGATGAGATCGAGATGGAACGGTTTCAGTTCCAAACGATTCTGGACCTCGCACCTGATCTTCTTAATTTTAAGGACCGCGAAGGGCGGTTTCTTGCGGTCAGCCAGTCGATGGCGGAGTTTCTGAACCAGAAACGCGAGGACATGGTCGGGAAAACCGACTTCGATTTTTTTCCGAAACAGGATGCGGAGAAATATCGGGCAGACGACCAGCGGGTGATGGATTCTGGACAATCAGTTCTTGGAATTGACGAAACGTTATCTCATCCCAACGGTCGCGAGGACTGGGTTTCGGCCAGCAAGGTGCCGCTACGAAACGACGCGGGAGAGGTCATCGGCATCTTTGGCATGTCTCGCAATATCACCGATCGCAAACTGGCGGCGATTGAATTGAAGAAAGCCAAAGAGGCTGCGGAAACAGCGAACCGAGCCAAAAGTGAATTTCTAGCCAACATGAGCCACGAAATTCGCACGCCCATGAACGCGATCATCGGCATGACGGAGCTGTTGTTGGAGATGGAACCAACGATCGCTCAAAAGGATTACCTGACAATGGTTCTCGATTCCGGGGAATCACTTCTGGCACTGCTGAATGAAACGCTCGATTTCTCAAAGATCGAAGCCGGAAAACTGGAACTAGACAATCAGCCGTTTGATCTTCGTGATAGCGTCGGCAAAACCATGAAGTCGCTCGGCCTAAAGGCCCAGTCGAAGGAACTTGAACTGGCCGTTCGTATCGATAAGGAAATCCCCAGTCGGTTGGTCGGTGATTTCGCCCGCTTAAGGCAAATCTTGGTAAACCTGACGAGTAACGCCATCAAGTTTACGGCCAACGGAGAGGTGGTTTTGAGTATCGAACAACTGGCGCAGGACAACCGGCAAATCACCTTGCATTTCTGCGTTTCCGACACCGGGATCGGCATCCCCGATTCCAAACAAGCCAGTGTTTTCTCCGCGTTTGAACAAGCTGACAAATCGACGACGCGACGATTTGGAGGAACCGGCTTGGGGCTGGCCATTTGCACCCGTCTGGTCCAGCTGATGGGCGGAAAAATCTGGCTAGAAAGCGAAGTCGATGTGGGAAGTCAGTTTCACTTCACTGCTCAGTTCCAAAAATCAGTCGATGAACTGGCGGTCGTAACGTTCCCAGATGACGCTTCGGAAAAATCGGCTGATGCGTCGGGCGAAGCTTCTGACCGTTCATGCCTTCGCTTGAGCATTTTGCTGGCGGAAGACAACTTGGTCAATCAGAAACTGGCGATCGGTATTCTCGAACGAAAAGGGCATTCCGTGACGGTCGCCAACAATGGCCGTGAAGCTGTCGCGGCACTGACCGATCAGAATTTCGATGTCGTTCTAATGGATGTCGAGATGCCCGAGCTAGACGGTCTGAAGGCAACGGCTTTGATTCGCCAGCAGGAAGAGGGCACGGGCAAGCACATTCCAATTATCGCGATGACCGCCAATGCCATGCAGGGTGATCGCGAAAAGTGCCTCAATGCGGGTATGGATGATTATCTCTCCAAGCCAATTCGAATGAATTTTCTGGAAGAAAAGTTGAATTCACTGGTTCGATCTGAACGCTGAGTCATTGTTACACTTGCTTCACTCTGTAGACGATGATCCCAAAGGGATCAAAGCGGTTGGCCCCGGGTCGTGTCAGCGGATCGGGGTGAGTCTAAAATTTACAGCGTCCATTTTCGGCCAGCTCTTGTGAATTTGTCGATTTCCAGTGGCTTGCTACGCGACTACCATCGAATCCCTTTGACCACTTGGAGGTCGGGCACCATGCGAAACGAAGGGGATGAAAGAAAGGTCTCAAGAGACACCAGTTGGGTCCGCGGCACATTTATTCGTTATCTTTACTAATCTCATTTTATGATTGAACACAATGCAACGACTCGCTTTCAAAATAAGCTGAAACCCAACAGCGCCCAAGAGTATGCTCGTCGGCACGATGCAATCTGGCCTGAGCTAAAAGAACTGCTCAAAGAATCTGGCGTAAGTGAGTATT
>CAZLFF010000217.1:0-2807 GCA_964558755.1 uncultured Pirellulaceae bacterium | reverse complement strand
AAGGAGCCAAAAAATGATTATCTCTGCTCTGAATGACTACTACACAAGATTGGCAGCAGACGAGTCGGTCGAAATATCTCCGCTTGGTTTTAGCCGCCAAAAAATCGCGTTTGAGATTGTTGTATCGAGAGATGGCAAAAGCCACACAATCAACGACGCGCGGATCAAAGAGGGCAAGAAAGAGCGTCCACGATTAGTAATCGTTCCCGGGGGAGCCAAGCCATCTGGATCGGGAATTAACCCCTGTTTCCTGTGGGACAACTCGGCTTACATGCTGTCTTACAAGACCGACGACACAAATGAAGAGCGGACCAAAGAATCGTTCGAGGCGTTTCGACAGAGACACCTTGATCTTGAAGATGAAATTGAAGACGAGCAATTTTCGCTCGTTTGCAAATTCCTTTCCACATTTAGCCCTAGCGACGAAACTCGCGCACACATTGACGACATTGGTTCGGGTTTTGGAGTGTTTCGAATCGAAGGCTCGACGACTTATGTTCACGACCGACCAAAAATCAAAAACTGGTGGATAACGAATCTCGAAAGCGCCGAAGACGACGCGGAAACCGGACAATGCCTTGTTACGGGAAAGGAAGACGCGAAACTCGCGCGAATTCATGAACCCAAAATTAAAGGAGTGACTGGCGCCCAGTCTTCCGGAGCCTCAATCGTTTCTTTCAATTTCGATGCGGTTGAATCTTACGACAAGGAACAAGGGTCTAACTCTCCCGTGTCGGAGGCTGTTGCGTTTCAGTATTCCACCGCCCTCAATTTTTTGCTCAACAGCAGTCAGCGAATTCGCATTGGAGACGCAACAACCGTTTTTTGGACTGACAAACCCTCGCCCGCTGAAGATTGGCTCGGGCGAATTATCGACACGAATGATGCTGAAGACGAAAGCACGAGGACCAAACTGAATTCAATTCTTGCCACCATCGCACAAGGTGGTTTCCCCGCCGATTTTGGAAAGCAGGAAACCGAGTTCTATGTTTTGGGCTTATCTCCAAACGCAGCGCGAATTTCAATTCGATTCTGGCTACGAAGTTCACTTAAACAACTTATTGAATCACTACACAAACACTTCTCAGATCTTGAAATCGTCCACTCGGACAAAGACAACCCCTATCCCGCTTTGTGGCAATTGCTGGCGGAGACCGCGAGAGAATCGAAAGACATTTCACCTCAGCTTTCTGGTTCGTTGACACGTAGCGTCCTAACCGGTGAGCAGTACCCTCATGCGTTCTTTGCCGCCGTGATTCGCCGCATCAAAGCTGACAGGGAAATCCGGCACCGCCGTGCCGCCATTCTCAAAGCAATTCTCAATCGACACTATCGCATCCATCAACCTGAACAAAAGGAGATCACTGTGGCATTGGACCCAAACAGAAAAGATGCAGCCTATCAACTCGGCAGGCTGTTTGCCCAACTTGAGAAGGCTCAGGAGGACGCGCAGCCGACAGTCAATGGCACGATCAAAGATCGTTTCTTCGGATCGGCATCAGCGACACCTGCGAGCGTCTTCCCGCGAATTATTCGAATGAGTCAGCATCATTTGGGGAAACTCGAAGCGCCTTCGAAAATCTACCACGAAAAAAGCATTCAGCAGATTTACTCATCCATCAAAGACTTCCCGAACCACCTGAACCTTCAACAACAGGGGTTATTTTCGATTGGCTACTACCACCAACGCCAACATATTTTCACTAAGAAAGAAACACCTGGCAACGAAGAATGACAACTTCACAGAGTAGACCGTTCGTAGTACCGGCTTCAGCCGGAATTCCATCTGAAGGCGGTACTACAAATACGACCAAACTTCACGTCACGTCAAAGACCTCAACCAAAACAATTTCAACAAACAGGAACCAACCATGAACCGATACGACTTTCTCTTTTTGTTCGACGTCAAAGACGGAAATCCGAATGGCGATCCCGATGCTGGCAACCTACCTCGTGTTGATCCTGAAACTGGACAGGGGCTCGTGACCGATGTCTGCCTCAAACGAAAAATCCGCAACTACGTTGGCCTAGTCCACAAAGAAGAACCACCGCATGAAATCTATGTAAAAGAAAAAGCAGTTCTCAACCGTCAGCACGAGCGTGCGTATCAGGAACTCGAAATTAAAGCAGAGAAGAAAACGAAAAGGCCGAAGGCTGAGGAAGACGCGGCGAAAGTCAAGCTTTGGATGTGTCAGAATTTCTTTGATATTCGTGCCTTTGGTGCAGTGATGACAACCGGAGACATGCAATGCGGGCAGGTTCGCGGGCCGATCCAACTTGGGATGGCACGTAGCTACGACCCAATAATCTCGCAGGAACATGCAATCACCAGGTGTGCAGTAACAAACGCGAAGGACATTGACAAGGAACGCACGATGGGACGGAAGTTCACCGTTCCCTACGGACTCTACGGAGTTCGTGGCTACGTCAATCCGCACTTGGCTGAGCAAACTTCATTCTCAGCAGACGACCTGAACCTGCTATGGAAATCTTTGGAACAGATGTTCGAGTACGATCGTTCCGCATCCCGAGGTGAGATGGCAGCCAGAAAATTGATCGCATTCAAGCACGAAAGTAAACTCGGCAACGCCCCTGCCCACAAACTGTTCGATCTGATTTCTGTCGAGCGAAACGACTCAAACGGTGAATACAAGCCACCGAGGTCTTTCTCTGACTACCAAATCACGGTCAACAACTCTGAAAAACCTGATGGAATCGAGATCGTGGAAATCTTCTAACCCAATCCTTCAAACTCAAACCGCTTCGTCGATCCGTCCAGCTTGCTCGTAATCCGAACCGGCCAGCGG
>CAZLFF010000216.1:0-2815 GCA_964558755.1 uncultured Pirellulaceae bacterium | reverse complement strand
AGTCGGGTCATTGCAATTTCTCTTTGCGGTGGGCGATTGCTTCCTTTTTTGTTTTAAACGTCTTAAACCGCTGGACTCCATCGTTCTGCCATGTCGCGACCCAGCGTCCATATACGTTTTTGCTTACACCCGCGACCCCGGATGTGTTATTGGTCGCCCTTTTTCGAGGCCCCTTCCGCCATTGTCGTTCCCCCACCTCGCGAAGTTTCCGGTCACGCCACTTTTTCGCTCGGGCAAGCGCTGCCCGAATCCCTCCGTCGGTAAAGCGGAAATACTTCGAGTGTTGCTCGCCGTTACGGACAATTCGAACGGACCATCCGGCTGGGCCCCGTGTGATATTGCTTAACCTGTTCATAGCATTAAGGTAGCCGCATACCGCTTGCCCAACAACATGGTTTATACGCTGAGCCCTTTACACCGTCGCTTTTCTGACGCCGCAGCGGGCTGGCGTTGGCGCAGTTCCAGTGATGCTGACGCAGGTCGCTTTGTTCTGGGCGGTCTCGTGCCGCGCCGGGCATGGGCAACATCCGAAAAAACGTCGCATACTGGCACGTCACTCGCTATGGCTTGAATTTGATCCGAAACGCATAGGCGGCTTCGCATGGTTTGTTGCCATCGGTTTTGATCAACAAGCTTTCGCTTGTTTGCGTCCATTCAATTTTGCCCGAGCCACTAATGAAATCGATGGAAGCGATCGATCGTGGCTCATGGGGGTTGCCACTGCGAAGCGTCTCGATGCGAAACGTGTCGTCCTCTGGCCAGCCAAGCGAGATCGCATAGAGAGCATTATCTTTTTGCGTGAAGCGGACGTCAGCGGCAACCGATTCTACGTCGTCGTATTCGGTGTGATGCTTGTTTTTGTGTTTGGTTTCTCCCTCGGCAAACTTTGCCGGACCTTCACCGTAGATCTTCCAAGGCCGAGTTCCGTAAATTGCTTCACCGTTAACTTTCAACCAGGCACCGAAGTCGTTCAGGATTGCGGTTTCTCTTTCGCCAATCGTTCCGTCCGGCTTGGGCCCGATGGAGAGCAACAGGTTGCCGTTCTTGCTGACGATATCAACCAATTCGTCAATCAGGAAATCTGATGACTTGTAGTTCTCATTGATAATCCAAGTCCATGAAATCTTCCCAACAGCGGTATCCGTTTGCCAAGGAAGCGGACTGGTTTCGGTCCGACGACCTCGCTCGATATCCAGGACCATCAGGTCCTCGGGGAAGGATTCGTAGCGCATGTTTTTGTCTTGAAAAACAACGCCCTTTTTCCACTCTAGCCCTTTGTTGTAGTAGTACGCCATAATTTTCTTGTGCACAGGCTCAAACCCAGCTTTGTCGAGCCCAAAATCAAACCAGAGAATATCGGGTTGATACTGATCGACGATATCGGTCGTTCGATCCCACCAGTGATCGAGGAACTCTTGGGTTGGGGGATCGTCTTTGTCGACTGGCTTGCCGTACAAGTCCTGAAGCTTGGGGTCGTTGGTGTCAAAGGTCGGATCCCATTTGGGATAGTACTCTCGATTCCAAGCGTAGTGAGATGACAACCCGACTTTGAGTTCTCTTTGTCGAGCGGCATCTACCAACGAGCGCATGACGTCCTGTTTGGGTCCAACGTCTACCACATTCCAGCGTGTGTGTTTGGACGCGTACATGGCATAGCCGTCATGCATTTCAGCGACGGGAACGATGTATTTTGCGCCCGATTTTTCAAAAAGAGAAACCCATTTTTCTGGGTCGTACCTCTCCATTTTGAACATTGGGAAAAAATCCTTGTAGCCAAACTTTGACTGGTGGCCAAAGTGAGTCTCGTGATATTTGCGGACGCGCACACCGGCTGGAGCGTAATCTTTGGTGTACATCCATCTGCCGTATTTGTCGTTGCCGACCTGGGGCACGGACGCGGGTCCCCAAAAAACAAAGATGCCGAACTTGGCGTCGCGAAACCAGTCGGGACACTTGTAGTGGCTTCGTATCGAATCCCAATCGGCCTGATAACGAAACTCTTCTTGAGCCGGAATCTGCCCGCTGAGCCCAACCAAAAGTGCAAAGAGAAGCACAGAGAGACGCGAGTGTTGCTTGGCGATCATAGTTGCTAAACCGTTGGAGCAATCGATACCGGCGGAGCAATGGTCCGGCGTGTTTGAGAGATTCATGTTTTAGCTTGTCGAACGCGGCAGTTCAATTTCATGGCCTGTTGGTGATTGGAAATGATCATTCACAACCAGCGGTTTCAATCACTGATGATTGTGAAACTCGTTGCCGGATCACATGGTGCGGTGCCGAAGTCGCGCTTCGGCACGATCGGCCTCTCATAACCCGTCGGCTTGGAACGGACGCGAGGACACGTTCTGCTGAGAGCGTGTTACCACTTGGCGATTGCTTGGTAGACGCTTCTGTCTCGACCAAATCGCTTTAACTTGCGGTTTGCCGCTTAAAAGCTGGGCGAACGTTAGAGAAACCGCCGCACGATCGAACCGGTAAGCCTGCTGATTCAGTCACTAATTTTGGTCTGACACGCGGTTCCAGTTATACTAACGAGCCTCGTAATTCACTGGTTTGGTTTACTGATCGCATCGTTGGAGCCTGACTTGTATCAGCGTCAGACGAATTTACGAATCTCGCCTCAAGTCCCTCCCGTCAAAGTCTCTCAAACTGCACGTGCGGAGATCGCGGCATGTGGAGATCGCTCGTTGCGCCTTAATTCTCTTCCACCTAGGATAACAATCGATGAAGTCGATCGCCCGCTCGGTCCGTGTTGGCAAAAAACGCCGGTCAGCCAACCCGCTGGACTATCAACGCTGCGAGCCACGCCAGTTGC
>CAZLFF010000215.1:0-2832 GCA_964558755.1 uncultured Pirellulaceae bacterium | reverse complement strand
ATTTCCAACCCGCATGCTGATTGGATCCGTTCTGGCAGTCGCGCTGGCCGTGCTTCTGCAAGTGTTTCGAGAACCGCTGAACGACGCGATCAACCTCGATCCGGGGGCCGCCAATCTTGGTACGTTGGTCCTAATTGGCGTCGTTTGGCTGGCTTGGACGTTTTGGATCCTGTTCGCCAGCGGCTGGGCTTGGGGCTCGCGACTGTTGCTGGGCGCATTTGTCGGAGGGATTCCAGCGATTTTGGCGGTTTTGTTTCAGCCGATTTTTGACGGTGATCTCGGTGTGGTCGGCTTTCAATGTCGGTTCGTCGCGCCGACGCAATCGTTTACGCCGGTGTCGGTGAGGACCCTAGCGTTGCGGTCGAAGTTGCCGCTGAGCCAATCAAGTCGACCGAGTTTGATTTTCCTCAGTTTCTTGGCCCGAACCGCGATGCAACGATTCAGAATGTGTCGCTGGCGTCGGACTGGAAGGCCCACGCGCCCAAGGTCGAGTGGAAGATTACGATTGGTGAGGGTTGGTCGGGCTTTGTTGTCGTGGGCGATCGCGCGTTTACTCAGGAGCAGCGTGGAGCCGAAGAATGTGTGACGTGCTACGACGTCGAATCAGGCGAGCTTCTTTGGAACTATGGCGTTGATCGACGCCACGAAGATCTTTCGGCGATGGGCCGCGTTGGCCCACGAGCGACCCCGACGGTACACCTAGGTCGTGTCTATGCGGTTGGCGCGACTGGGGTGTTAGATTGTTTGGACGCCGTCACTGGCCAGCCAGTTTGGAGTGTTGACGTGCCCGCGTTGGTTGGGATCGAGCCCGTCGTGCGCACGAACAGCAACGGCTACGAGTACACTCAAGAAACGTCCAGCCTGATGTGGGGCCGCAGCACGTCGCCGCTGATTTACAACGACATGGTGGTCGTCCCGGCGGGTGGTCCGGTGGGTGGAACCGCCGTGACGATGATTGCCTTCGACGTCGAAGACGGCCAAGAGCGTTGGCGCGGTGGTGAACGGAACGCGAGCTATGGCTCTCCTTCGTTGATTACCGTCGCGGGGCAGGTTCAGATTGCCTTGGTTGTCGAAAACGCCGCGGTGGGACACGACCCAGACACGGGCCAGCAGCTATGGAGTCACCCGTGGGTCGGCAATAGCGACAGCAATGCCAGTTGTTCTCAAGTCACTCCGCTGGCCAATGAAGATGGGGCGGGCGGGATGGTCTTGCTGTCCAAAGGCTATGGCATCGGGGGCGAAGTTGTTCGATTGAAGCGAGATGAGAACGGTTGGACGGCCGAGCAACAACAGAGGAACCCACGCGTGTTGAAGACTAAATTCACCAACCCTGTCATCGTCAACGGTCACGCCTACAGTTTGTCGAGCGGATTTCTTGAGTGCACCGAGGTCCCGTCATTGCAGCGGCGGTGGAAGAAGCGCGGCCGGTTTGGCAATGGACAGTTACTGTTGGTGGGCGATAAGTTGCTCGTACATTCAGAGTCAGGGACGTTGACGCTGGTTCAAGTTAATCCAGAGAAGTATCAGCCGCTGGGGCGATGCAAGACCATCGAAGGCGTCTGCTGGAATACACTGTGCCTCTCGGGGGATCGCCTGTTGGTCCGCAGTGAACGAGAGGCCGCCATGATCCGGCTGCCACTGGAATCACGCCCCTCGCAAAACGTCGACACTTTATCACTTCCATGAAACCACTTGCCAACAAAATTGCGATGGTCACCGGTTCGTCGTCCGGGATCGGTCGCGCGACCGCACTGAAGCTTGCAGCTCGGGGGGCCAATGTGATTGTTCATTCGCGATTCGACGCGGAGCCCATTCAATCCTTGGTCGCGGAAATTCGTCAGTTGGGCGTTGAAGCTCATGCTTTGTTTGCCGATTTTAGCGAGCCCGACGGTCACGATGATGTTGTTCGACAGGCGTGGGAGTGGAAGGGCCGCGTTGACTCGTGGGTTAACAACGCGGGCGGTGATGTTCTGACCGGGCCGTGGGCCGAGCGATCACTCGAGGCGAAGTTTGCTTACCTGATGCAAGTTGATGTCGCGTCGACTTTGTTTCTCAGTCGGGCCATCGGACGGCGGATGGTGGAAGCGTTTGGTGATGGTGGCACATTCAACGCAGGAGCTTTTTCGATCGTTAACATCGGTTGGGATCAAGCTTGGCAGGGGATGGCTGGCGACAGCGGTCAGTTGTTCGCTGCGACGAAGGGTTCCGCTATGTCGCTGAGCAAAAGTTTGGCTCAGTCTTTCGCGCCGGCTGTTCGAGTCAATTGTGTCGCGCCGGGTTGGATTCAGACGCAGTGGGGCGATTCGACGTCTGACTATTGGGATCAGCGTGCCAAACGGGAATCGTTAATGGCGCGATGGGGGCAGCCGGCAGACGTTGCGGCCGCGATCGCATGGTTGGTCTCCGACGAAGCGTCCTTCGTTTCCGGTCAAACGATTAACGTGAACGGCGGATTTAGGAACTCGCCCGAACCGTAACCTTAGGCGGCCCTGGTTAGGCCACCCTTCGCCGCGGTCGAGCGTCTTCAGTAACGAATCGCAGCCGTTTTGCGACCGCTAGGATGTTCGCTTGGGCGGCCGCGGTGGAAGCAGCGTCCGCCTCGCATGCGTCGAATTCTTTCGCCAGGATGGCTGCGACGGGGGCTGCGACGTTGTCAAGAATCCGTTGACGCAGTTCGGTCGACGCTTGACTGATCGCGGGGGCCCAGCGAGCCGTGCTAACGCTGGCCAATAGTGTCTTGATCTGCGCGGGGGACAGGTTGAGTAGTTGCTCGATCGAATCAGTATCGTTTGGCGTTGCTTTGGTCTGCTGAGTTTCGATTTCTAATTTTAG
>CAZLFF010000214.1:0-2880 GCA_964558755.1 uncultured Pirellulaceae bacterium | reverse complement strand
CGAATCCGTTCCGCCCCGACCATCGCTCACTTGATAGGTAAACGTATCGACACCGTTAAACCCGGCGTTCGGAGTATAGCTAAGCGTGTTATCGGCATTGATCTGTACGCTGCCGTTAACCGAGCCGACCGATTGAGATCGCCTGATGGAGAAGTCAAACGGATTGGAGGCGTCCCCGCCGTTATTGACGCCCGGTCCGACGCCCACATAGATGGTTTGGCCGGCGGTCAGGAATCCAAGCGAGGTGTCAAAGTTCCCGCTTCCTTGCGTTCCAATCGTTACCAAGGTTGTTACGGGCCCGCCGGTAACGTGGACTTTCACGTTGACTCCGTCAGAGAACTTATTGCCGTTGGTCACCGCGGAATCGGTAATGGAATAGTTGCCGTCCTCGGTGACCGTCCAAGCCGCAATTGCGTGTCGTTCAATTCCTGCACCTTCGTTTAGTCCATCGCCGGGATGAGCCGAGGTTGCGCTCAGGTAGGGATTGTTGTCGTTGCTGGGTTTGTACCGCCAGACTTCAAATTGCAGTGCAGAATAGTTGTTGGGGTTTCCGAACTCACCGCTGCCATTCCACAAGTACTGCCAGCCGGCCGGTGGCGTGCCGGTTTGGAAGTCATCCTGATAGTCGGCCACGACATTACCCGCCGTTGATGAATCACTCACTGAGATAACGGACAGCGAGTCTCCGTCGCCGTCGTTATCATTGGACAACACGTTGATGTTGATCGGACCTTGCCCGTCACTGCTCGCTTGGTCGTCGTTGGCATCCGGCGTCGTGCTGGTGAAGCTACGCATTCGAATATCGCTAGAACTGCTGAATGCTTTGATGTAGACATCGCCGTCGAAAACGGTAAACGAGCTCTGGGTCGCGGCCCGAAGTTCCTCCAACGAGTTCACGCTCGCCATGTTTTGGGGTCTTAGCGTGTCGCCAAATCCTTCGAACCGGATCACCGAAGGACCTGTTGGGCCGGTGCGGGTCCAGTACCTGAAATCGAAAGCATTCGAATACGATCCCGAAGACAGATCAATTCGGTAATCGTCATTCGGATTCATCACATCGCCCACCTTGATGTGGGTGTTGCGTCGCGAGGTCCCGGCGTCAACGATCTGATCACCATCAGGCGCAGTAGCACGGAATCGTGACCCGTCGTTATCCGGATCAAAGTGAAGCATGGCATAAATGTCGTCCGCGATCGCCGCATTCCATCCGGACGGCGCGATGTCGTCATCGTCGTAGAAGAACGGATGATTGGTTACGACCGTCCAACCGGCTCCGCCTCCCACGTGGCCCGTTAGCGTTCCGTCGACGTCGTAGATCGATGCGGGTGATAGATCAAACGGTGAGTTCTGTGTCGAACCGCCTCCTTGAGTCCCCACACTGACATGGCCAGCGCTGCCGTCGTTCTCGAACGAAGTGTTGGACATCACGTGACTGGTGTGACGCAGGGCCGAACCGTTGGTGCGAAAAGTGTGGGCGTTGCTGGCGGCGAAACCGGCGAAGTGGATTCCATCAAGTGTGTTGGCACCATCGTAGATCGTATGACCCGTTACCGAATCCGACAGGTCCGCGTTGCCTCGTGAGTGACCGACGAACAGCGTGTCAGTGATTCGCTGCGTGAATGTGATAAACGTACCAATGTTACTGTCGGCGATACGGTTGTCGTGGAAGTTCGCATCAAAACCGCGATGGTAAATCGCAACGTTGTGTTTGTACGCGGTGAAGTTGTTGATCTGCGGTTCTTCGCTGGGCAGCCAGTTATCACCCGCAAAATTCGCTTTCAGCGTTGCCCCTACCGGGACCTCCAAGTCAGAACCCCGATCAAAGTTCAGACCGGCAGGCGAAGAATGCGCCGAGTTGAAATCGAACTGATCTAAATTGGTACGGTCGGGCCGAACATTGTTGTATTGTGGATCACTGGCCGAGAGACCAATTGCGCTGTCGGGGAAGATGAACCAAAAACCGGTGCCCTCAGATCCCGCTGAAATATTGCCGACCCAAATGTTATCCGGGTTCGTGATCCAATAGGCGGCCGAGCTAAGGAACCGGCTGGGGTTCTGGCCGACATGATCGTGGGTATCGACGACAAACGGATCGTTCGGGTTGGGGCTGTTTCCGCTTCGCCCTAAGGCGTGAATTCCGAACGCGATATTGGAGATGTACTGGTTTCCAGTTTCGACGGCGTCTTCCATGAAGAATCCATGCCCATGGATATCATGCAACACAACGTCTTGAACCAAAACATTGTGGGCTCCGTGGAGTGTGACGCCTCGGTTGTTGGAATTGGTGATGCTTGTTTGGCGGAGTACGTCACCGGTGTTGTCGCCTGACAAGTGCCAGTGAATCGGGTAGCGTCCGACTCGGCCTGTCTGACCAAGTTCATCCAACTGCACTCCGTCGACGGTGATTTGGCCGGCGGTTGGCATAATCATGATATGTCCGCCGAACCCGTCGCCCGTGTTGCCCAACGTCTGAGTAAATCTTGCTCGGTCGCCGAAGCTGTTGTCCGTGTCGTGCCACGCTTCGCTGGTGATTTTCACGTTGCGACTCAGCAGGGCAACTTCCGCTCGCAAGTCCAGATCCCACGTTCGTGTGCTGTTACTGTAGGTCTCGATCTCGCCATAATGGCGATGGTTGAGCGATGAATTCAGTGTGATTCGGGATGTTCCGTTTCCCAGATCTGTGATCGCGGTGATGTTACGAACTTCTTCGTCGTCGTAATCTTCTGAAGAACTAGCGATGACAATCTGATCACCGACTTCCCAATCGAGCGATCCGTCGGATGCGGCCGAAGTAGTTCCGTCGTAGTTCCGCTCGATCACGTTTTCAACGACGATCTGATTGCTGCCAGCACTGGCGGTTGCGGCGAGCTTTGTGAAGCT
>CAZLFF010000213.1:0-2909 GCA_964558755.1 uncultured Pirellulaceae bacterium | reverse complement strand
TTCAACAGTTCTACACGATCAATTTTGTTGTGTCGGAGTGCGGTTGAAAGTGGCGTAACGCCAGATGATGATTTGCCGTTTGGGTCAGCCCCGTTTTCGAGCAACAACCGTAAAACTTCAATTCCGCCTTCCCAGGCAGCGAGAACAATGGATGGCGTCATTTCGTGATTGTTTTCATATCCAAGTGCATCAACGTCTGTCCCGTATTCGAGCAGGAGCTTTGCCATGTCAAGATGAGCATGAAAGACGGCATAATGCAAAGCAGGTGTGTCACGTTTTTCATCTATATCGACATCAATCTTCGATTTGTTTCGCCAAACCTGTCCGTTTAGAAGTGTTGCGTCTCCGAGAATTCGTACTTTTACAAGTGATGGATTCGATTGAATTAACGAACGAGTGCGCTTGATATCATTCGAACGAACCGCAGCAAAGAACTCGTGAGTTTGGTTACTTTCCATTGCTAGGTGCTTCCATCGGGGCAAAATGTCAACGATCACCGAACTGCAAAGAATGATCAGAGTGCTAATTCACACTCGGTAGTCGGTCGTTTTGAACAACCTGCGGTTAAACATCTTAGGTGCATTGGTTTCGTCGAAGTTCCGAAACACCAGACCACCAGAATTGCTGATGATAGTAGGAGTCAAGGTCCACATTCGATTCGATGTATTTCGTCGATAATTGAATTTGATATACGTCGGTTTCAGCCAACCAGTTTCGCAAACGTTGCCGTTCGAAACCGGCGGTTAGTTTTACGATGTCGGGAGAAAGAAAGCCAAACTCGAATTGAAAATATAGGTATCGCCAGCAGAAGGCTGGATCCAATCCAAGAATTTGTGAATTCGCAATATCGCCATCGGAAGATTCGCCCCCGCCAATATAACGATTCCAATCAGGCTTTCGAATAGACTCCCAAGTCGCCGCGCCAAACGATGAAATTTCTACGATAGATCGATCCGACAGCCCGGAATTGGTTGGAACGATCAACCCCCGATGTTCCATTCGCTCGATCAATTTTAACAGTTCGTCATTGGGTAGCTCGTGGCACGGCATATCGTAAGTGGTCTCAAAGCCGTCTTGAAAAAATGCGCAACGACGAAGCGTCAGTTCTGAGGCAACGTCGAGTACAGTCAATTCTTCAGATGAAATTTCCATGGAATGTTTCAGGAAGGGTGTTTTCAGCGATCACCGAGTCGGTCGAACGATCATCCATTCAAAAAAGCACGCGCAAGTCCGACCTCGCAAGTTTCGGTTATGTTATCCGTCGCTATCGGCGAACATAGTGATAAAAACCCCTGAGGATCAATTTCATGTGAATGGGGCTCTACCATTTATCAGCTGCTGGAGTTTCAAATTTGGATACACCTGGAAGACTGCGTTTGGGAATATCACGTTCGGATTTGGATGAGAATGGGTCGATACCCTCGGGATAGTTAATGTCAAAAGGGCGAGGATCTCGGAATGGCCAGATGTTCGTATAGGTGTCTCCGTCAACGTCGCGGTAAGAAACTCGCAAGTTCTTTTCAACCTTATTGGTTCCCAAATAGTTACGGAAGTTTTTGAGGGCTGCCAATGGCGAATCGGTATGCACAAAGAAATTGACAGTTCCCGAGCCGGCATCAAAACCGTCGACTTCACAAGTTTTCGGCATTGAATCGGCTAGCTTGCCCTCAAATTGTGCGACCTCGCTATGCTTTGTGAAGTAGGTCTCTGGGAACTGGAAGACAACCTGAAACTGCATTGATCTATTTGCTGTGAGGAAAGTGGCGACAGATAACCGCTGAGTTCATCGAGCCGCTGAGTTCATAGCAAAACTTTGACTCGCAAGAAAGATCGTAACGGATACAGTCGGCGAATGCTAATTGGCGATGATGCGAAATTTTAGTGTTGATATGGATTCGTTCTTTCACAGTTTTGGCTTTTCTGAGAACTCACGGGTTGGTCTCATCGAGCCGAACAAACGTATTGAAGAACCATAAACAGGATCAACAAATAAGGAAGAGCTGATAGTGTAAAAGCGAAAACGTACCGGCCGTATCCTCGCCTTGTTCGGTATTCGGAATACATGTTTCCACAGAATCCGGCAAATAGGGATGCGGGAATTATGATGAAAAGTGTGAGAACGTTCATGACAATATCAATTGTTTCAGATTCCTCGAAATGATCTTCGTAACCCCGTTCAACTGCAAGCCAAAACTGCTTTGAAATGACACCCTCCGCGATAGGGTAGACAGACCAGTATGTGACAAGAAAGAAGACTATTCCAGAAAGCAAAATGAGAGTCGGGTGTGGCAATGACCCAAACTGCAAGTCGTCGATACCGTTATTCGAGTTGTTTAGAACCAAAAGAACCTCACACGGGAGATCGACACTGATCGCCGGATTGGACGAGTGATCTATCCATTGAAAAGAAAACGAAAACAAAAGTACTTACTAAAAGTACTCACAAGTTCGACTTCGTATGCGTTCATTTGCGATGGCGTTGGATAGGACAATCACCGTCGCTCACCCGCTGTAGGAAAGTTATAATGCCGACGAATTCGCGCAACCTTGCCCCTGGATAAGTAATTCCGATCCCTGACAACTTATCTCGTAAAGTGTAGCTGTGTCAGGCTTGTATTAGTCATTTTGCATTTCACCAGTTTTGTGCTTTGCCCACTTTTGGTTGGCATTGCCTGCCAAATTTGAAAATGTCAAAACCCCGGGGTCGTTGGCTGAAATTGGTGATCTTACGACGATACCACTATTCTCAGACGTGCTCAAAAGCAATCGACTTATGTAAATAGAACAGCAACAAAAGAACTGATCCCCCCAATTGTGCTCGAACAGCGTTAGAAGAAATAGACAAATTAATGGGCGTGACCGCCCTCAAACACCTTGTGTTTCATATCTCCCTTTGAAATCACATACGC
>CAZLFF010000212.1:0-2924 GCA_964558755.1 uncultured Pirellulaceae bacterium | reverse complement strand
TCGCACTCGATCAGCCAAGACATCGAAACGCCCGAGGGCAGCTACTGGCACGGGATTATGCATCGCATGGAAGGAGACTTTGGCAACAGCAAGTATTGGTTCCGCCGCGTCGGCCAGCACGGGGTGTTCGAAACGCTCAACCAGCAACTGCCTGGCGGCTTCGACCCGTACGATTTCGTCGATCAGTGCGAAGCAGCCGCCAGCAACGAAGATCAATTCGCAAATTGCCACAAGATCGCGGTCGCAGAATGGGTCGCGTTGTTCGAATTCTGCGGCACTAGGATCTAAACACCAAAGGGTCTAAACACCAAAACACGGCAAACAAAAGAATCAACAGGGACGCATGAACGAACTGATTCTCGTCATCACCACCAGCGACGACGTGGACGAACTCCACTCAATCGCTGCCGCAGCAGTCACAAAGAAACTGGCCGCGTGCTGCCAAGTCAGTGGGCCGATCACAAGCCACTACGTCTGGGATGAAAAGCTAGAACGCTCGCAAGAATTTCGCTGCGAGTTTAAGACAACGGTTCAATGTTATCGCCAGCTAGAGTCAATGATTCTGGAACAACACCACTATGACGAACCAGAAATCCTTCGTTTCAACATCGACGGAGGAAGTGACGGGTATGCTCAATGGGTAAGAAAGCAGGTTGGCTAGGCTACAGGTTTCCTATTCCTGTCCCGCTTCAGCCTCGGCGCTCTCTCCGCTGGGTGCCGGGGCTGGCTCACCCTCTGCGTCATCGTCATCGTTTGGCGGAACCTTGGCCAATACGGCCCGCGAATCGTCGCTGTCCAAGCCCATGATTCGCACGCCCTGAGTGTTTCGACCAATCGTGCTAATGTCCGCACAGCGAATCCTCTGGATCTTGCCGCCGGACGTCATCAGCAAGACCTCGTCCTCTTCGGACACTGGCAGGATTCCAATCACTTGGCCGTTTCGATCGGTCGTTTTGATATCCCGCACACCTTTTCCGCCACGCTTCTGAGCACGATAGCGATTGCTGGTGCTGGTTGCTTCTTCGTCACCTTCGCTCTCATCGGCCATGTTCGGGCCGAACAGCGTTCGCTTGCCGTAACCCTTCTCGCAGGCGGTCAGCAACGTGGCGTTTGGATCGGCGACCACCATACCAACGACTTTGTCATCGCCGACCAAGGTAATCCCTTTCACGCCGCTGGTGTTGCGGCCCATCGGACGAGCGTCACTTTCGATAAACCGGATCGCCATCCCCGTCGCGGTCGACAGCACGATCTCGTCACCCTTCTTGCAGACGACAACCTTGATCAGCGAATCATCGTCTCGCAACTTGATCGCAATGATGCCGTTGCGCCGGGGTCGCCCGTAGTCCGACAGCGGAGTTTTCTTCACGAGCCCCTTCTCTGTCGCCATCATCAAGTAATGATCCTCGGCACTAAAATCTCGAATCGCTCGACACGCCGCGACCGATTCACCTTCCGCCAGCGGGATCAGATTAACAATCGCCCGACCGCGACTCTCACGACTAAGCGCAGGCAGCTCGTGCACCTTGCGCCAATGGACGGTGCCGAAGGACGTGAAGAACAACAAATAGTCATGCGTGCTGGCTGCGAAAACGTGCTCGATCGGATCCTCATCCTCGATCTTTGCACCCTTGATCCCTTTGCCACCGCGCCGCTGAGCCCGATAGGTGCTGACGGGCGTTCGTTTGATGTAGCCGCGGTGGCTAATCGAAACGACCATGTTTTCTTCTTCGATCAAGTCTTCCAGATCGATGTTGCGAATCTCTTCGCTGGAAATTTCCGTGCGACGCGGATCGGCCAACTTCTTGCGAATCTCTGCCAAGTCATCGCGAATGATCGCGCGGATGTTGTCGTCATCCGAGAGGATTCGCTGGTACTCGAGGATCTCCTTCAACAATTCAGCGTGCTGATTACCAAGCCGCTCTTGTTCCAAGTTCACCAGCTGGCCCAGCGTCATTTTCAGGATCGCGTCGGCCTGAACACTGGTCAAGTTATACGTGCCCGCCTCGCCACGTTCTTCTTGAAAGACCTTGAATCCGTCGGCACCCAACGCTCGCTCCATCATGGCCGCGGGGCATTCGATGCCCATCAAGCCCACCTTCGCCTCGGCTTGGGTCTTCGACTGGCGGATAATGCGAATGATCTCATCGATGTCGGCTAACGCCAGTAGCAAACCTTCGATCGTGTGTTTTTGCTTGCGGGCCCGAGCCAACAGGAACTGAGTGCGGCGACGAATGACCGAAACGCGGTGACGCAGGAATTCGGTCAAGAAGTCCTTGATCGTCAACTCTTTTGGCTTGTTGTCCACCAACGCCATGAAGTTCATGCTGAACGACGTTTGCAGTGGCGAGAACTGATACAACTGGTTCAGCACGACCTCAGGATCCGCATCGGCTCGCACGTCGATGACCAGCTTGACCGGTTCTTTTAGGTCGCTCAGGTCCTTGATGCCAGTGATGCCCTTGACCTTGTCACCCTTCACCAACGCCGCGATCTTCTCGACAACAGGGTCGGTCGTCTGCTGGAACGGAAGTTCGGTAACGATGATCTCTGACTTGCCGCGTTTGCCCTCGACAATTTCACACTTCGCGCGGACGGGGATCGTACTACGACCCGAGGTATACGCGCGGATGATCCCAGCACGCCCGCAGATGATGCCGCCGGTTGGGAAGTCCGGGCCGGGCAGGACGGTCATGATCTCGCGGATGCTGCAGTCGGGGCTTTGGATCACCAAGTCCAACGCATCGCAGACCTCGCCCAAGTTATGCGGCGGGATCGACGTGGCCATACTGACCGCGATGCCACTGCTGCCGTTGACCAGCAGGTTGGGGAACTTGCTGGGCAGAACGGTGGGCTCGAGGCGACGGTCGTCGTAGGTCGGCGTAAAGTCCACCGTGTCGAGTTTGAGGTCCTCGAGCATCAGC
>CAZLFF010000211.1:0-2931 GCA_964558755.1 uncultured Pirellulaceae bacterium | reverse complement strand
GCGTCGATCAATTTTTGCTTGACGACACCCGCCAGCGGTGCGTTCTTCGTGTCACTAACCAACAGCCAGCGTTTGGGTTCCAGTTGGGCGGGTGCAAACCGATTCGGCTTCCAGTCCAGATGATAAACCAATCGCTCCGCGCCGGTGCCGCTCATCTGCCGCAGCGCCGCGAGGCTGACTTTGTTGACCTTTAGGTCGTTGATCTGCAGCAGCACTTGCCCGGCGGGTGAAACCAAGGTCAGGTCGGCCGTGCGCTGGTTTCCCTCGTTGTTGGTCCACGTCGCGTGGCAGATGGCTTCCGATTCGATCGGCCCAAACGAGGTCAGGCTACCGATGCCCACTGGCAGGAACAGGTCCGTTTCGCCCGTTCGCAGCAAGCCGACGGCCAAGCTATGAAACGCCGCGTCCAGTAAAGTTGGCGGCACTTGGTAGCCTCGCACATCACCTGCGACTTGTAGGTTGGCGATGACTTCGGTTTCTGAGTAACTCAACGATTCAATGCAGCGAAAGGCCGGGCCGTAGTTTAGCCCCATGTTGGCCATGGCTTCGTAGAACTCATCGACCGACGCGGTTTGTAGCTCGGTTTGCTTGAGCTGTTCGGGGTCGACTTTAGCCGCGGGGGCAGGATTGAGGCTCGACAAACCACACGAAAAGTGTCGCGACCAAGTCTGGGCCTCGGACGCCTTGGCAAAGACCTCCATTTTGTCCAGATCGTCTGCCGCGGCTGCTTCGCCTGTTTTTGGATCGTCCGGTGTTGAAGGTTTTTGGCTGATCACCGTCTGAACCGCCGTTCGTCCGGCAGGTCGGATGGGCTGTTCAAAAGTCGCGTCTACAATTTGGCGTCCTGCGGCCGCTTCGATCGCCATTTCGATCAGCGCCGCGCCGGGCAGGACGACCGAGCCCATGACCTCGTGGTCGGGCATCCACGCCGGGCTGTCGACATCGATAAAGCTCTCGCTACGAGTTTCGTTGCTGCTGCCCGCGAGCGAAATTTTGGTTCCCAGCAGCGGATGAGCCGTATGAAAATCGGCGTGAGCGGCGCGCGGTTTG
Source organism: uncultured Pirellulaceae bacterium (assembly GCA_964558755.1). Lineage (GTDB taxonomy): Bacteria > Planctomycetota > Planctomycetia > Pirellulales > Pirellulaceae > Mariniblastus. Next base: position 1,881 of record CAZLFF010000211.1, on the reverse strand, counting down.
TCGGGACCCCAGAACCGTCGACGCTGAAACGGATAAGTTGGCAGATCGACCCGCGCGAAATCTCGGTCGCCGTGCAAACTGCGAAAATCGGGCGTGACGCCGCACGAATACAATCGAGCCACGGCGTCCAGCAAAGCGGCATCGTCATCGGTGTCTTTTTGCAGGCAGCTGATCAACGCGTCGGGCGATTGAGCCCAATTGGCGGCAGCCATGCGAGTTAAAACCGACTGTGGCCCCAGTTCCAGCAACACGTCGCAGTTCATTTCGCCCAACGTCTCAATCGCCGGGTCAAACGCGACGGCCTCACGAATGTGGTTGGCCCAATATTTTCCATCGAGCTTCGTGTCGGCGGCGAGCACTTTGCCGGAAAGATTGCAGATCAGCGGCATGATGGCCGGCTGGAAACTTACCGAATCAGCGATCGCTGCAAACGGTTCAAGCGCGTCGTCCATCAAGTGCGAATGAAACGCGTGCGAGGTCGTTAAAACCCTCGTCCGCACGCCTCGATCGCCAAAGGCCGTTTCGACCCGGCCAATCGAACTCTCTTCGCCACTGACGACAACATGAGTTCCATTAAGTGCTGCAATCGAGACACCGGGCACATTTTCGATCGTCGAAGTGACGGCTGCTGGTGGCGCGAACACGGCCAACATTAAACCGCCGGCAGGAAGTTCACCGATCAAACGCCCGCGTTCGGCGATCAAACGCAGGCCGTCTTCCCACGACATGATCCCCGCAACACAAGCCGCCGCGTACTGCCCGACACTATGCCCCAACACCATGTCGGGTTGCATGTTCCAGCTTTGTAGCAATTTCGCGACACCCATTTGCAATGCAAAAATGGCGGGCTGAGTCCACTCGGTGCGATGAATTGCGGGTGACTGGGAGGAGTCATGAAACATCACGTCGATCAAAGATCGTTTTCGCAGCGGTTTCAGTTGCCGTTCGCAGAAATCGATCGCATCGCGAAAGACCGGTTGGCTTTCGTAAAGTTGCCTGCCCATCGAGACAAACTGCGCCCCCTGTCCCGTGAACTGCCACGCGACTCGTGGTGCCCGACGACGGTGACCAACATAGCCGCGTTCGGTTTCGGTGCCTCGGGCGATGGATCTCAGTTGGGCAATCGCGGTTTTGCGATCATGAGCAATCATCGCGGCGCGGTGATCGAAGTGGCTTCGCGCCACGTTTGATTGAAACGCAAAATCGCGGGGTTCAATGTCCGAGTTCGCGAGAGCGGACGCGTATTGATCGGCCAACTCCAGCAAGGCCGATTCGTTTTTACCCGACAGGGTGATCAGAAACGGGGTCGAATCTGATTCGGCGTTTTTTTTATTGGTCGTGCTACTTTCCGTGGAAATCGACGGGGCCGAAACACTTGGTTTTTGGTTGTCGCCAACGCTCACCGCGTCGGGTGCTTCCACGATCACGTGCGCGTTGGTGCCGCTCATGCCGAACGCACTCACGCCCGCGATGCGACGCTTTTGATTGGGCCAAGGTGTTTGCTTGGTCAGCACTTTGACCGGTGTTTGGTCCCACGCGATGTGCGGGTTGGGTGTTTCGAAATTCATCTGGCCGGGGATCGAGCCGTTTTGCAGCGATAGCAAAACCTTGATCAAGCCCGCCATGCCGGCGGCGGCCTCTAGGTGTCCGATGTTGGTTTTTACCGAACCGATCAACAATGGATTGTTCGAATCGCGATGCTCGCAGTAAGCGGCCGAGGCAGCATTGACCTCGATCGGATCTCCCAGCGACGTTCCGGTGCCGTGGGCTTCCAGATAGTCAATCGCAGTGGGTTGTAAACCTGCTTGCTGAATCGCCTTTCGAATGACGTCCTCTTGAGCCTTTGGGTTGGGAACCGTCAGGCCACTACCGGCTCCGTTA
>CAZLFF010000210.1:0-2964 GCA_964558755.1 uncultured Pirellulaceae bacterium | reverse complement strand
ACGCGTTTTCTAGGTTTGCGATCCACGGGTCCATGTCGTCGAAGATCGCGCCGACTTTGTCCTCAAAGACACGGCCGATCAGCAGGTCGGTGAGTTCCCCCGCGTGCTGCGGGTGCTCTTTCAAGAAGCCAGCAAAGCTGAAATCCTTGTTGTAGAACGCTCGGACAAGCTTGCGGATCATATCGACGCCATTTTGGTACTCTCTCGTCCAGCGCCCCAGTTGCTTGGCCGAGACATCGTTGTTGTTCAGCCCCTCGGCAACCGCCTCGCCCGCTTTCATGCCTGACCAGAGAGCCAAGAACACGCCTGAAGAATACAGCGGGTCGATGAATCCGCCAGCGTCACCCACTAGCACCCAGCCGTCACCCGACTGTTGCTTGGTCTTGTACGAGAACTCTTTGGCGACATTGTAACGACTTTTTGCACCGGGTAATTCGCTCTGCGATGCATCACGCAGCCGCCGCTGAATTCCGGGGCAGTTCTTCATTTCGTCCGCGAACGTTTGCTGCGGACTGCCACCTCGCTTGAGCAAAAATTCGTTGTCACCCACCAGCCCGACACTGACCGTCCCGTCGCTAAGTGGGATGTACCAGAACCAAGCGTCTTTGCTGGCCGTGTGCAGGATGGAGGTTACCTCTGAGTTTTTGCCGCCGGCTCGCTGAGCGTTATCGAAGTACGCCCAGATCGCTGACTTTTTCAGGTCCTCGTAATATTCCTTTAGTTGCAGCCGGTTGGCGATCAGCGAAGACTGTCCCGACGCGTCAATCACAACCTTGGCAACGATTTCTTGCTCCTTGCCGTCGCTGGTCTGAACGGTCACCTTATGAGCCCCTTTTTTTCGAAGGTCGATGTCGAGGACTCGTGTTTCGTCCACACAGGTCGCGCCACGGTTGTAGGCCGTGTCGTAGAGCAGTTTGTCCAGCTGATCACGCTGAACGTGCCATGATTCCGCGCTAGGCCGATCGTCGTGTTCGGAGAAGATAAAGGGCTTGGACTCTTTGTCGCTGGCTGTCACAAACTGCACGCCATGCTTGCGGCTGAACCCAATGCGGTCCATTTCGTGGACGATGCCCAGCCGGTCAAAAATCCAATAGCACTCGGGCATTAGCGACTCGCCCACATGAAAGCGAGGCATTTTGTCTCGCTCGACCAGCAGCACCGAGTGACCTTGCTCGGCCACCAAGGCCGCCGCCGCACAGCCGCCCGGCCCAGCTCCCAAGACGATGCAGTCGAAACTTCGGTTGGCAATCATGATGTTCTCGTAGCGGTTGGCTTGAAGGTTGCGGTACGGTTCAAGTAACGTCGGGCAAGACAGGTGCGAAAATACACGACGCGTTAACGACTTCTGCCGTTAGTCTATTCGGCTCGCGTCGATATCAACAGTGACATTCGGCTGCTTCCTGCGACATAATGGCGGTTGCGAGCAGCCAAAAGTACGGGTCGTACCCTTGGTAGCATGGTCAATCGGCGGGTGCACGCGACGTCGCCCGGCACGCAATAGGTACCGTCGCCAACACGCGGCGACAACCAGTCGTTCGCAACGTTTAATCTTGATTCGAAGCTCAATTATGCAAACGCTGACTTTGTTCCAACCGGCTCGCCGGGCAGCGGCTCTCGCTCTGATGTTGCTCGGCATCCTGAACCCACATTTTGTGGGTGCGCAACAGCCATTGGTAGCGGAGCCCTCAGACTCGCCCAACACTGAGACGAAGTTTTTGAAAAACGTTCGCCAGTTGACTTTTGACGGCAAGCGATCGGGGGAAGGCTACTACAACCACGACGGCAGCCGAATGGTGTTTCAAAGTGAACGGCGGGGCGACAATCCGTTTTATCAAATTTATTCGCTGGATTTTGAAACGGGCGACATCGATTTAGTGTCACCCGGACACGGCAAAACCACGTGTGCCTGGATCCACCCAGACGATCGTCGCGTCCTGTTCGCGTCAACACACGAGGACCCAAAGGCCCGTGCCAAACAGAAAGCGGAGATTGAGTTTCGTGAGTCGGGTAAACAGCGACGCTATAGCTGGGACTACGACGAAAACTACGAACTGTACGCTTTCGATGGACCAACGAAAAAATATCAGCGTCTGACGAACGCTCGGGGTTACGACGCGGAGGGATCGTACTCGCCCGACGGAAAGCTGATTGCGTTTGCCTCGAACCGCAACGCTTACTCCCGTCAAATGACCGAAGCGGAGCAAGAACAGTTCGACCGTGACCCGGCGATCCAAATGGAGATCTTCATCGCTGACGCCGACGGCAGCAACGTGCGGCAACTGACCGCCACGCTCGGATACGACGGTGGCCCATTTTTCTCGCCCGACGGTCAGCGGATATGCTGGCGACGGTTTAGCGAGAACGGTTTGATTGCCGAAATCATGACGATGAACATCGACGGCAGTGACCAAAAAGCCATCACGCGGATGAACGCGATGAGCTGGGCACCATTCTATCATCCTTCGGGTGAGTATCTAATATTTACGACGAACAAACATGGCTTTGGGAATTTTGAACTGTACTTAGTTGCGGCCCAGGGGGACTCATCGCCAGTTCGTGTAACGGACACGGACGGCTTTGATGGGCTGGCCAGTTTTTCTCCCGATGGCAAAACGCTGACGTGGACCTCGAACCGAAACGCTCGTAAGCAATCGCAGATTTACGTGGCCGATTGGAACCACGACGTTGCGTCGAAGCTGCTCGCAAATAGCAACGCCGTCGAACCCGCGATAACAGCCGCGTCGCGCACCGGTGCGTCGTCCGCGGAATCAGCGTCGGCGGGATTCGATCAACGCGACCTCATCCGCCATGTGGATTTTCTCTGCCGCAAAGAACTGGGTGGCCGCATGACGGGCAGCGTGGGCGAGCGACAGGCAACGGCATACGTGGCGGCGTACATGGACCATCTAGGGCTGGTGCCGGCCGGTGACGACGGGACTTGGTTTCAAGAGTTTCAGTTTCCCG
>CAZLFF010000209.1:0-2977 GCA_964558755.1 uncultured Pirellulaceae bacterium | reverse complement strand
ATCTAGCACCGCGCGGCTAATCACGTCGTCACCGCACAGGAACGCATCAAAATCACCCGCCAACTCAAGCATTCGCGATTCGGGTAACGGACCACGCTCACGGACGATTTCAGCCCCGGTGCTTTCCAGCAGTTCATGATGAGGGCCGGGAGTGTCTTGGTAGGAAGTCGTTGTGAGCAGAATCTTGACCATGGTGAAAGCATACGGTGCAAAGGTTGAAACAAAAGGGCCACGGCGGCCTATCTTCAAAGCCCGCCATTCTAGTCAGCCGCTAGATTTTCACGAGTCCCCTCTTACAGCGTTGTAGGCCGACGCCACCGAACGCGGCTGATTTGCGGCCAGTGAGTTTATGCGTTGTAATGGTCAGTGGTACGAAACAAGCTTTTCCTTCACCGTCTCCGTCAGACTCGACGTGATTGCCCATGAATGTTGCTCAAATTATCTCCGACAAACGAGACGGACAAACGCTCACCGATGATCAGCTCAAGTTCCTGATCGACGGCTACGCGGATCAATCGATCCCCGATTATCAGATGGCGGCGTTCGCGATGGCCGTTTTCTTCCAAGGCATGACCACCGACGAAACGACGATGCTAACCCAGTGCATGATTGATTCGGGCGAGCGAATGAGTTGGCCCAATGCGATGCCGGCGGTGGATAAGCACTCGACCGGAGGCATTGGCGACAAGGTCTCGATTCCGCTGGCGCCGATGCTGGCCTGCTGTGGCGTCGAAGTCCCAATGATTTCCGGCCGCGGCTTGGGCATCACGGGCGGGACGTTGGACAAACTAGAATCAATCGAGGGTTATCGCTGTGAGCTATCGGCTGACGAATTCCGCAGCATCGTCAACTGGAATGGCTGCTCGATCGCATCGGCCACGACGAACCTCGCGCCGGCGGACAAGCGGTTGTACGCGTTGCGTGACGTGACCGGGACGGTGCCCTCCATCCCACTGATCGTGGGGAGCATCCTGTCTAAAAAAGTGGCCGAAGGAATCGACGCGTTGGTTCTGGACGTCAAATGGGGCAGCGGCGCGTTTATGAAAACGCTCGACCAAGCGAACGCGCTGGCGAAAGAGTTGGTGACCGTCGGCAATCGGCTGGGCGTCAACACGAAAGCCGTGATCACGGACATGAACCAGCCGTTGGGTCGCATGATCGGCAACGCAGTCGAGATCGACGAATCGGTAGACATACTAAAAGGCAAAGGCCCGGCCGACGTGACGCAGTTAACGCTTCACCTGTGCGCTAAATTGCTCGTTCAGGCTGGCGTGCAAACGAGCCTCGATGCGGCAATCAATCAGCTGCAAGAAACCATTGACTCAGGTGCCGCCCTTGAACGACTCAACCAAATGGTGGACAGCCACGGCGGCGATTTGAACGCGGCTCGGAAGCGGGGCCAAACGCACGAGGTGCTGGCCAGCGAATCGGGCTACGTTACTCGAATCAATAACGATCGACTTGGCTTGGCCGTGATCGAAATGGGTGGCGGTCGAAAAAAACTGGGCGACCAACTGAACCACTCGGTCGGAATCGAGGCACTCGTGAAAGTGAGCGACCCAGTTGAGAGCGGCCAACCGCTTGCCCGGGTCTTCTGCGACGATGGACCGATGGCCAGCTATGCGTCAGAGCTGGTGGCAGCCAGTGTTGGAATTGGGCCGGAGCAACCTCAACCGCCGGAACTGATCCCAGAGGTCGGGTACTAATCAATTAGAAAACTGTACTTCGCAAAGTTCAAACGCGACGCTGCCGCCTACGAAGTAAGCAGCTCGCGGCAATCAAACCAAGCCCCATGCCGGATGGCTCGGGAACCGCTGTAGGAACAACCGTGAACGAAAACGTCTCACCAAAGGTTGCCCCTGGATTGCCGAAAGTAGCTTGAACCTCCCATTCACCTGCCGAAAGCGGGCCGAATGAACCTCGGACACCATTGACCGGTGCAAATTCACGCGAACAAAATCCGCCATGCGTCCCACTCACGCCGATCTCAATCGTACGGCTAATTTCGTTGACCACCAAACTGAAATCCGCTCCGCCAAAGGCCCTCAGTTGCTCGCAAGGATTGCCGTGAACAATTTCGTCAGCCGCGAGCGTGAAAAGAACCTCGTCCTCGGTGGTCGGCGTTGCAGGGAAAACGGCAGTGGCTACCGGCGAACTACCCGAGTTCCCTAAAACCGTCTGCCCGCAACAAGTGACGGACTCGTTGGCGACAAACAGCAACGTCAAAGCAACGACCAATTTTCGCATCATACTATCCTCGCTATCCGTTTTCCGATCACAATCAAGGATCAATGTAGCTGAGCCGTCGGCGCGTGTCAAAATTTGCCCTGTCGCCGACGGGGATTACGTGGACCCTGACAGCGTCCACGACAGTCGCCCGCTCGACCGTCAAGCCGCTGCTTGAGTTCCGATCGAGAGGTCGGCCAGAACTTGCGTTAGGCAATCGACCACATATCGTTGCTCTGCGGCAGTTAGTTCGGGGAAAATCGGCAGAGCCAAAACTTCAGCGGCCGCCCGCTCGGTCTCGGCTAGGCTTCCCATCTCAACCGGCACATCCAAGAAACACTCTTGCTGGTGCATCGGAACGGGATAGTAAATCTCGCTGCCAACATTCTTGGCAGCCAACGCTTCACGGACTTGGTCACGTTTCCCGTCCGGAATTCGAATGGTGAACTGGTTCCAAACATGCTGACTGCCGTCGCAATCGGTTGGCGGTGCGACGATCGACGCAATACCGGCTCGCGACATTAGGTCGCGATATCGATCTGCGTTGTCTTTGCGGGCCGAAATATATTCGGGCAGCTGTTTGATCTTGATGCCCAACACGGCCGCCTGCATCGCGTCCAAGCGGCTGTTAATCCCAACCTCACGGTGATAGTAACGAGGTCGCATACCATGATTGGCCAGCAGACGCAGTCGAGCGGCAATCTCTGGATCGGTCGCGGTCAACATGCCACCGTCGCCAAAACCGCCGAGG
>CAZLFF010000208.1:2773-3017 GCA_964558755.1 uncultured Pirellulaceae bacterium | reverse complement strand
ACATGGATCCGCAGTGCAACGCCACTAGCGGCATCGGGCAAGTTCCGGTGGAACGCCACCCTCTGGTGGTTGACCAACCGATTCGCTCTAGCGTGTTGACGACCGACATCGAAAGCATGGATCTGCTGCCTGGCAGTAAATCGTTCCGAGACATTAACGTGCTAGCATCAGATGACAGCCCGCACGGCGATTTGCTCGTGGAACATCTGACCACGGGACCGGCTCGGTACGACTACGTGTTAAT
>CAZLFF010000208.1:0-2763 GCA_964558755.1 uncultured Pirellulaceae bacterium | reverse complement strand
CCCGGACGGCGCTGTCGGTTTCAAACGAAGTCCTGATGCCTATCCAGTGCGAGTACTTCGCCATGGAAGGTTTGGCGCAAATGATCGAGGTCATCCGCGCAGTTATGATCGACCGCCCGGGTGAGCTGACGTTTGGCGGCATCTTATTGACAATGTATGACGAGTCGTTGGAGTTAACGTCTGAGGTTGATCGTGAGGTTCGCGATTTCTTCGGAGAGATTGTTTTTGACACCGTGGTTCCCCGTGACGTTTTTGTCACCGAAGCACCCAGTCACGGCCGCAGCGTCATCGACTACGCGCCGCGATCGCGAGGGACCCGGGCTTATATTGAATTGTGCATGGAGGTACTGGAACGTGACTAGAAAGAAACGACTTGGCCGCGGCTTGGACGCGTTGCTTAACAGCACCGAATCGGTGGTCGGTAACCAAGCCCCGACCGCCGTCGCCGATCTGCAACGTGAAACGACGCGGATCAAATCCGTCGCTGTGGTCGAATCCGCTGATGTCTCGTTGCCCGCAGCGGATGACGTTCCACAGACGCCAAGTTCATCAACCCCCGCGGTCGAAGGCACCATCGTTCACTTGAACGTGTACGACATCGAAGACAACCCGTTCCAACCTCGACGCGTGTTCAGCGAATCCGAAATTGCTTCGTTGGCTGAGAGCCTGAAGGAGCACGACATCCTACAGCCGATCTTGGTGCGAGTTGTTGACGGGCGTTACCAACTAATCAGTGGCGAACGGCGATTGCGGGCAGCAATCAAGGCCAACTGGCGGACGATTCCTGCTCGGTTGAGGACCGCTGATGATCGTTTGGTTTCGGAATTGGCGATTGTAGAAAACTTGCAGCGGCAAGACCTGAACCCGATTGAAAAAGCGTTGTCATTTCGTCGCTACCTTAATGAACACAGTTGTACACAGGACGGACTCGCCGGCCGACTAAAGATCGACCGTTCCACGATCGCCAACCTGATGCGGCTGTTAGAACTGCCGACTCAAATTCAGGATGCACTGCAATCCGGAAAAATTAGCGCGGGTCACGCGAGGGCCTTGTTGCCGTTGGGTGAAGAGGCGATTCAGGTTTCGTTTTGTGATCGTATCATTCGCGAGGGAATGAGTGTACGTGCGGTGGAGGCGGCGGTTCGCGAGAAAATTGCGGCCGAAGACAACTTTGGTATCAGCCCCGCAACGCGACGCAAACGAGCCAAAGACAAACAGATTGCCTCGATGGAGCAGCAGTTAAAAGCTGTGATCGGGACAAGAGTGCAAATCAAGAGCGGGGCGGGCAAGAAAGGCCAAATCGTTATGCACTTCGCTGACGCGGCGGAATTCGAGCGTTTGCGAGGCATGCTGATGGCGATGTAGCTGCAAAGGCTCCGATTGCGATACGGAGCGCGGCCCACAAGGTCAGCAGCGATCGGAGCCCAATGTTTGGGATTGCGTAGCAGCCGCTCTGTGAGTCTGCGTTGTGTTCGCCGGTGCCGATTCTGCCCGGTAGGAATTGCCCAAAAAAGGCGGTTTTTCCGTGGTAAACTTTAGCAACTTTCCCTGGAATCCCGATTGCATCTATACCTTGCCGTCGTTAGAATCCTGCCTCACCGCTGAGCGCTGGATGGCCTTAGCGGGGTATAAGCAAAAGTCTCGGGGTGTAGCGCAGTCTGGCTAGCGCACCTGGTTTGGGACCAGGGGGTCGGAGGTTCGAATCCTCTCACCCCGACTTTTCTGCTTTTTGTCAGTTTGCGGTTTTTCATTAACGGAAATCACGCGTCGCTGCAACGTTTTTCACCTGTTGTCGCCAGCGCGGAACGGAATCACGGGGCTGCGAGAATGGACGCACCGCTTTGCTTTGATGATGTCTCCGTGGGCCAATCTTGGACCAGTCCGCGACGCACGATTACCGAAGCCGACGTCATCAACTTTGCCACGATGACGGGTGACTTCAACCCGCTGCACGTTGACTATCATTACGCAGCCAACAGCCACTATCGCCAACCCGTTGCCCATGGTCTGCTTGGCCTGTCGTGGGTCGCAGGGCTCGGTAGCTATAGTCCCAGCGTCAGTACGATCGCGTTTACGGCGGTTCGAAACTGGGAGTTCAGCCGGCCGCTTTATTTTGGTGACACGGTTTACGTGGTCACCACGTGCATCGACAAAACGCCATCGGGCAGGCGAGCGGGCAAAGTGGTTTGGGAGCGGAAACTCTTCAACCACGACAACCTCGTTGTCCAGCACGGCGTTTTCGAGACACTCGTTTCGGTCAAGCAAGTCGTTCCCCCGCCGCACATGACCAACGTCAAGTCGTCACCCCAAACGGCCGTCGAGCGATAGAGCCAATCGTTAGCTGCGACGCGCGGGAACGTGCTTTGCGTTGTGCTCCGTTCATCCTCTGGCTTTTTTCGTGCTCTAACTTTTTTTTGCTCCGATTATTTGCGCCGCGACTCTCGGGCACATCGGCCGTGCCTCGGACGAAGCTTCCTGCTACTGTTTCGGCGGCATCCTTGTGTGGCTTTCAGGTGCTGGCAAAAACGTGCCAGCAACGGAGTTGTCAGCAGACTACCGTTAGTGATCGCGTTTGAGCGGTTTGATTGACGCCGAATATCTTGCGTATTGGCGTGGTGTTCGCCCTCCCGCGAGGGATCGAGTTCGTTGGTTCTTCCTGATCGTTTTCAGCCGTTTTTTTCAATCGGAATAACCGGAAGAACCCGAAGAATCGTCTCAAGGCGATCCCGATGACTCGACGATGCATAGACCACGGGGTGCCCG
>CAZLFF010000207.1:0-3026 GCA_964558755.1 uncultured Pirellulaceae bacterium | reverse complement strand
CGTCAGCAATGTGAACGCCCAGTTCCCAGTGCCCGTTGTCCAGCTTCTTCAGCGAGATCGCATCATCGAAGTCGCGGGCAGTTTTTGGGTCGATCGTAACGACAGTTTCTTTGGTAAAGTCGGTCCTTCCCTCAATCGATTCATCAAATTTTTCCGCTTGGTCGCGAGCGTCTTCCAGCACCGCTTCTGGGAATTCCTCAGGCAGACCGTACTCGTGAATGATCATCTTCGTATCGACACCCGGCTCCCCGCGGGCACCGAGGACTTCGACAATGACACCTTCGCCGGGTTCGTGCATCGACGGGAAGCTGACCATCTCGATGACCACTTTGTCCTCCACGCGACAGTTTTTGGCCCCCGCGTCGCCGACCAGAATCGCGGACGCGAATGCACCGCTGTCCACCGCAACGACACCGTACTGCCCCTGCTCCCGATACGTGCCAACAAAACGATGCGTGTGGCGATCAATGACGTCGACAATTCGACCGCTGACTCGGCCGGGTCGGTCACCGAGACGCGGTTTGCTGATTCGCACTTCGACCGTGTCGCGATCAGCAGCGTCAAGCGTCTTAGTGGGCGGGATGAAGATGTCGTCGCTGCGATCGATCGCGACTGAGTCGACGGGTGTCACGAAGCCAAAACCACTCTGGTTCTTGCGGAAGACGCCCGTCACATGGTTCTTCTTGGCCTTAACGTTGGCATTTGTCTTTGTGCCCCTCTTTTCCCGGAAGTCAGCGTTCTGCTTTTTCTTCTTAGCCTTAGCACCAGCCACTCGATTGGAGGTAGGCTCGACTTCTTGCTCAATGGCCGGCTCGAAGTCTTCAGGATCGTCACCGAAGTTGGTGGCGGAAATGGGAGCGTCTTTAGATTCGTGTTTTTGCTTGGCTCGCTTGTCTGGTTTCGGTTTGGTGACTTGGTGCTTGTCACCAAAAGAGATGCGGCCCGCCCGGACAAGTTTTCGGATCGCTCGCCGGACGGCTCGTTCTTCACCAACTAACTGTAGCTTCTTGGCGATGGTTTTTGGTTTAACAGGTTGGTAGTTGTCAGCGAGGACAAGATCAAGGATTAGTTTTTCGATATTAATAGGTTCATTCATGTAAGGGAGTGTAAATGGCGCAGCCGCAAATTGCTACTAAGTGAAGCCGGGATTCCGGGCCGCGCGGCAACGTGATCGTGGCGTTCCCGCCGCGTTGGCGGAGCAAAACGCTGGGTCAATCGTTCAGAATGACAGACCGAAACAATCGCAGACCGAAGTAGATGAAAGCGACGTGGACGAAGCCCGTTGCCGTCATAGATTGGGGCTCAATGACTTTAAGTAGTGCTTTGGGCGGGGAAGCCCAACCAATCGCTGACATTTTCGCGGCTCTTGTACTCCGGCGAGCCCAGCGATCTGCCACCTGCCCGGATTACGACTGGCCTTTGTACAGCTTACGGCCCAGCGACGGATGGTAGACCGTCCACGGGCTGTTACTGTTGACGTCGTCGTCGATCAATTGCTTCACGCTGTGGAGCTTCGCGTCGAGATTATCCAGATGATGCAGCGCGATCGCTTCGAGCGTCATCGGGACCTTGGGGCTGCCGAATTCTAGCGAGCCGTGATGAGAGACAATCATGTGACGCAACTGGTTCGCTAAATCTTCCGGGAAAGATTCTCCCGACTGCTTTTCAGCTTGAACAATCATCTCGTCCAGCATCGACACTCCCTGAACAAGGTGCCCCAGCAATTGCCCCTGAGTGCTATACCCCAGATCAGGTTCGTAGGTCAGTTCACGGATCTTCCCAATGTCGTGCAGAAACGCGCCGATCATTAGCTTGTCCGCGTCTAGGTCCGGGTATCGCGGAGCGATCACGTTGACGACTTCGAGCAATGACAACACGTGCTCTAACAACCCACCACGATAGGCATGATGGTTTTTGATACCGGCCGGAGCCGATCGCAGGCCCTTCATGAACGGCTCATCGACCAAGAAGCACTCGGCCAAAGTCAACAAGTGCGGATTGCTCATCGAACGCAGCAGTTCGCCGACTCGTGCGAGCATACCCTCCACCGCGGTGTCGGACAGCGTTACGAAATCGGCGTCATCAACCTTACTGGCATCGGCTTTCGAGACCTCCTTAGCCAGCACTTGCATGCCGCCGTTGTAAACTTGAGCCGTGCCTTTGACGTGCACATACTCACCATTTTCGAAACCGTCATAGTGTTTCTGATGGGCGTTCCAGAGCATCGACGTCAGCGAGCCCGTGCGATCACTCAGCCGCACTTGCAGGTAAAGGTTACCGTTGCGGTTGGTTCGCAGCTGCTTTTCTGAGGCCAGAAAAATCTGGTCAACAGATTCGCCATCAGACAGTTCCCGGACAAATCGGCGCGGCATGAGAGGACTCGAAAAGAAGGTTTCAATGGTGTGGGGTCACCCAGCGAAATCATCGATCGTCACCGCGGACGCACCCGCGTTGCCTTCTGTTTTCGCTCGGCACGGGCTAGGATATGGTCCGGCCAATTATATTCAAGGCCACCGCCCGATCACAGCAACTTCCTCGAACCCGCGAAGCGTTTCCGACATGGCCAAAACCGGCATTTCACCCACTCGTAGCGAAGACTATCCCGAATGGTACCAGCAGGTTGTTAAGGCCGCCGACCTAGCAGAGAACTCACCCGTCAGAGGCTGCATGGTGATTAAACCATGGGGCTACGGCATCTGGGAGAACATGCAGCGGCAACTGGACGAGATGTTCAAAGACACCGGGCACGAGAACGCGTACTTCCCGCTGTTCATTCCCAAGTCGTTCCTCGAAAAAGAAGCCGAACACGTCGAAGGATTCGCCAAAGAGTGCGCCGTGGTTACACACCACCGGCTCGAACCCGGCCCCGAGGGCGGCTTGGTCCCGGCGGGAAAATTGGACGAACCCCTGATCGTGCGCCCAACGAGCGAAATGATTATCGGTTCGATGTTTGCCAAGTGGGTGCAGTCGTATCGTGACACGGATCTTTTCTTCGTCGTAGCGTTGAGCCTTGAGATCTTTCTCCA
>CAZLFF010000206.1:0-3034 GCA_964558755.1 uncultured Pirellulaceae bacterium | reverse complement strand
CAATTCGTCATCGGTTTCATCGTTAATTGACGAAATCAAGCCGAGATTCGTTTTGGCGATGATGGGGCAGCGAACGTGCAGGAATTGACGATCGACGAGGACTGGCGACCGCTTACGTTTTCGGCCAGTAAAACGGTCGATCCAAGCCCAGTTGTTTTCGCCGGTTACGGCATCGTCGCGCCTGCTGCGACTGACCAACCTGCATACGACTCTTACGCAGATCTCGACGTGGCTGGCAAATGGGTGCTTGTGCTTCGCTTCGTCCCCGAGGACGTCACGCCCGAGCGCCGGCAGCACTTGCAGTTTCACGCTGGGCTGCGGAAGAAAGCTTTCCAAGCACGCAAGCGTGGGGCGTGCGGTTTGATCGTCGTCAGCGGACCTACGTCTCAGGTTCGTCAGCAACTCGTGCCGCTGCTAAACGATTTTTCACCCAACGGTTCTAGTGTTGTCGCGATAAGCATTAGCGACTCGACCGCCCAACAACTATTTTCTGCCACGGATCGTAGCCTAGAGGCATTGCAGCAAGAACTGGATGCAGGCGAAGTGGTGACTGGTTTTGAGCTAGACGGAATTCGTTTTGCTGGCACCGCCAAGGTCATTCAAAAGCGTGGCACGGGCCGTAATGTAGTGGGCCGTTTACTAGGCAAAGAAGAACCGTCGCCCAATGCCGTGATCGTCGGCGCTCACATTGATCACCTGGGGCAAGGCAAAACCGGCAGCAGTTTGGCCAAAGAAGCGGAGCAGGGCAGGGTGCATGTCGGAGCAGACGACAACGCGTCCGGTGTTGCCGCCATGCTGGAGATCGCGGAATACTTGGCCGCGCAAAAAAAAGCGGGCAAGCTAACGCTCAGGCGAGACGTGATCTTTGCGGGGTGGTCGGGCGAGGAGTTAGGGCTGCACGGTTCCAAGGCGTACGCGGCGCAGATCGTGGGTGTCCGAAAAGCAGCACCGGCAAGAAAGTTCGACACGCATGACTTTGAGATTTGGATCGACGCCCAGAATCAATTGTCACTCAACGGCCAAGCGACAACGCTCGATGAGATCACACAATCGCTGAAGTTCATCGGCAAGATTGATCCAAACTTTCAAATCACGATTGTCGCCGACCCCAAATCACCGCCCAAGACTCTGGTTTCCTTGAAAGAGGCGATCACCGCTAACGGAGTTCAGCAGTCTCCGGTGGTGAAAGCGGATGAGGTCATTGACCGATCGTCACCGGAAGAGGCCACCCACGACCGGCCGCGCATTGTGGCTTGTTTGAATATGGACATGGTCGGTCGCTTTAAGGAGAAGCTCATCCTCCAAGGGATTGGCAGCAGCGATTACTGGGCGGGGGCGATCGAGCGACGGAACGCGGTCGTCGGATTGCCGATCACGCTCAGCGATGACACTGACCTGCCGACCGACGCCAGTTCGTTCTACCGAGTGGGCGTGCCGATTCTGTCCGCATTCACGGGCAGTCACACGGATTACCATACGCCGCGCGACACGCCCGAGAAACTGAACTACGATAAGGCAACCCAGATCGCGCGGCTGATGGGACTGATCGCTCGGCAGTTGGTGAGTGACGAGAAAACGCCCGGCTTCATCCAGCAAGAGTCCAAGCCGAGGCAGGTCGCACGTGGCGGCAAGCGGGCGTATTTGGGTACCGTGCCGTCTTACGGCGACGAGGTCGTGGGCGTCAAGCTAGAAGACACGACGCGCGGAGCGCCTGCCTTTGAGGCCGGCGTTCGCGGCGGCGACATCATCATCGGCTTGGCTGGGCAAAAGATTGAAAACATCTACGATTACACGGCGATCATCGATGGGCTGAAGATCGGTCAAGAAACCAAGATCCGGGTTCGTCGCGGCGACGGTGAGTTAGAGTTTAAAATCACACCGCAGTCACGGCAGTAGTCGCGCAAAGATCCGCCTCGTGCCACGGGCTTGCAAACGGGCTTGGTGATTGGACAATCAGGGCCAAGTTATCGAATCTTCTACCAATTAGGCTTTCTAATGAACCAGCTGGATCAACTCAAACAATGGACCAAAGTCGTTGCCGATACGGGCGATTTTCAATCGATGGCCGAGTATCAGCCGCAGGACGCAACGACTAACCCGTCGCTGATCTTGGCGGCATCGAAAGACGAAAAGTACCGACATTTGGTCGAGCAAGCCGCGGCCGATATGAAGGGCAGTTCGCTGTCCGGAGCCGCGTTGGTTGAGGCGACGATTGATCGAGTGTTGATTCTATTCGGCAACGAGATTTTAAAGATCGTGCCGGGCCGAGTCTCCACCGAAACTGATGCTCGATTGTCTTTTGATACCGACGGCACGGTCGCTAAAGCTCGCGATTTGATCAAACTGTACGAAGCATCCGGTACCAATCGGGAGCGCGTCCTGATTAAGATCGCATCGACTTGGGAGGGTATCAAGGCAGCAGAAGTTTTGCAGAAGGAAGGAATCAACTGCAACCTGACGCTTATGTTCTCACTGGCTCAGGCCGTTGCTTGTGCTCAGGCAAATTGCCAGCTGGTGTCTCCATTCGTCGGCCGCATTTACGATTGGTATAAAGCCAGTACCGGTAAAGAATACGTTGGTGCCGAAGACCCGGGCGTCCAATCGGTTGCCGAAATTTTTCACTACTACAAAAAGTTCGGCCATGACACGGAAGTCATGGGAGCCAGTTTCCGCAACACGGGTCAGATTATCGAACTGGCAGGCTGTGACTTGCTGACGATCAGCCCTAATTTGCTGGAGTCACTGCAGAACGATGAAACCCCGATCGAGCAGAAGCTGGATACCGATAAGTCACGATCAATGGACATTCAGCAAATCGACTGCGATGAGAAAACGTTCCGCTGGCTGATGAACGAAGACGCGATGGCCACCGAAAAAACGGCTGAGGGCATCCGCAAGTTCAGTGCGGATATCGTGAAACTGGAAGGCTTGATCGAAGAAGCGTTGGCTTAGCCAGTTTTCGAGCGGCGGCGAGGTGGCGCGTCGGCTCATTTCGCTGCCTGCCGATGGTCTTTATACTGATCGTTATGTCAGC
>CAZLFF010000205.1:0-3136 GCA_964558755.1 uncultured Pirellulaceae bacterium | reverse complement strand
TCCACCATGTCGCGTAGGTCGAAAACTTGAATCCGCGACGATACTCGTACTTGTCCACTGCACGCATCAGACCCGTGTTACCCTCTTGGATTAAGTCCAAGAAACTCATGCCACGGTTGCGATATTTCTTGGCGATCGACACCACAAGCCGCAAGTTGCAGCTCGAGAGTTGACGCTTGGCGTTTTCAAATTCACGGTAGAACCGTTCGCAATCGGTAACCCGTTTGTCCAGGCTCTTTGGGCTTTCTTGGCACTGGATCATCAAGCGAGCCAGTTCCTTTCGCAATCGATTGCGGCCGTTGGCGGTGAGTTCATTCTCCTCAGCGGCGCCTAACTGTTCGCGAATCACCCGCATGCGATCCGATAGTCCTCGCATTTGTTTGATCAACGGGCTGACCCGGCGTGAGCGTAGGCTCAGCTCTTCGATTAAGAGAACCAGTTTCGCTCGCCGGCTCAGGAATCGCTTCCGAGCGGCTGCTTTCACGTCGGTCGCGACGCTCTTGCTGATCATCAACTGAAAATCTTGGGCGTTCTGCTTTCGCAGGTGGTTCATGGTCTTGAAGTGATGCGGCATTCGCGCCTGAATTTGCTCTTTGGTCAATCGCTCGGTCAACGAGACCTTAATTGTACGGTCGAACGGTAGCTCTCCAGCGTACACGCGCTTGAGCGTGTCCGATGTGGCCGCGAACGCGTAGTGACAGCCCATCACCGCGCGTCGGTAACGCTTGCGGGCAATTTCAATTCGCTTTGCCAACGCGACTTCTTCGTCGCGGCTCAGCAGAGGAATGATTGCCATCTGGCTCAGGTACAGACGAATCGGATCGTCACCCGCCTTCGCCATTCGCTCGACCGCCGCAGGAGGCAGCTCGGGCTCTTGCTCGTTCGCCAGTTCTGATTTCGAGGGTCCGCTGCCAGCGGGCGGCTGGTCGAGCAGTTCGATGCCGGACCCTTCCAGCGCTGCGATAAGGCTTTCTAGTTTTTCTGATTCGTCTGCCAGATCCGGCAAAAAGGAGGAGACTTCGTCGTAGGTTAGGTAGCCCTGCGACTTGCCTTTTTTGATCAGTTCTTTCAAATCCGTTTCTACGATATTCATCACGCCAATTCTCCTGCGAAATCCATTTCGCGTTGTGACCGGTTGTTGGTCTGGTGACTCAATGGGTTGGGCGACCGAATGCCCCTGGGTTAGCCAAGGCTTTGGTCGTCAAACGGTCATCGAGTTTCACCCGACATGGCTGCTGCCCATCCATGGACGGCGATCAAAGGCCCTGTCGTTGTCTGGCTTGCTTCAAAAGTTCTTCTAATGCCGATGCTTCTTCGTTGTCATCGAGCTGGCGACCGTGAAGCCGAGAGATGGTTGCCCGATCTCCCGTTTCGTCCGCCAATTTATGATACGCCTGAATGATCAGGTCCAATTGATCCGCCGGTGCAAGCGCGAACGGATCTCGTTTTTGTTCTGCAGCCGCAAGTTTGGCGGTTGCTTCGTCGTGTAGGTAATCGACGAGTGATTTCAGTGTTGCGTCTTCCAGTTCTAGCATCAACGATTCATAGCCGACGCTTTTACCAACGTGAAAACACTCGTTCATCGCTTCGTACAAATCCCGCAACGGCCCCTCGGCCAACTGAGTCGGAGCAATGTTCTCGACCGTGGTGTCTAGCAAGTCGGGCTGGCAGATTAGCAATTGTAGTAGTTCAGACTCGCGTGGTGGCAGCTTGCGATAGTCGATCGTCCCCGGCTGATTGGCTCCGTTGGCAGCGTCCATGTTGACCGTCGGCCGAGCGGGCTTCATCGTGCGACGCAGCTCGTTCAAGCGACTTTTAATTTGAGCCCGATCGAGCGTAAACTGTCTGGCCAGTCGGGAGATTAGCTGATCAAGCCGAAGGGATTTAGCGGCCGAGGTCGCGAACTCGGACGCCGGGATGCGAGCCAACGTCGTCAGGATGGACTCAAGAGCTTGATTGGCGGCGTGGGTGTTGTTCATCAAGTCAACGCCAGAAGTTTCGACTTTGATCTTATGAGCGATTGCGTCGTCGGCGTTATTGACCAAGCTCTGAAACGCATCGGCACCGTTGCTCTGAATAAAATCGAACGGATCGGCACCCTCGGGAAGACTGAGGATTCGCAGGTCAACGTCTTGAGCAACGAACAGGTCTAGGATCTCGTTCGTCCGCCGCTGTCCGGCTTCGTCACCGTCCAGCACCAGCGTGATGCTATCGGCGAAGCGCCGCATCACGCGGATGTGCCGTTCGTTGATGGCGGTTCCTTGGCATGCGATCACGTTTCGCAATCCCGCTTGGTAGGCCGCAACGACGTCGGTGTAGCCTTCAACGATCGTCAGTTTTCGGTTTTCTTTCTTTGAAACCTCATCGCGGACAAGATTCAGCCCAAACAGGTTATCGCTTTTCGAGTAAAGCCGCGTCTCGGTGCTGTTGTAGTACTTGCCCTTGGGTTGTTCTTCGTCGGGGACAAGGTCTGGGACGATGCGTCCGCCGAGTGCAATTGGGCGATTCATCGTGTCGCTGATCGGAAACAGCACACGCCCTCGAAAACGTTCGTACCAGCCGCCGCGTTGGTTCGCCGACACCAACCCACAGGCTTCCATGATTTCGCCAGAGAACTCAGTGTGACGTGCGCGGTCCATTAGCCACGACCAAGCCAGCGGGGCGAATCCGACTTGGAACGCTTTGATGCTCTCAGCGGTAATGTTCCGATCGGCCAGATACGCCCGGACGGGGGCGGCGGCGGCTTCGTTCAGCAGGCAGTCATGGTACTGCTGCGTCGCCCACTTCATGGCTCGGAACAACGCCTGCTTGTCGTTGGCACTGCCCTTGATGATTTTTTCGCCCGAGCGTTTGATTTCGATGCCCGCTCGCTCGGCCAAGATTTGCATCGCTTCGAAGAACTCGACCGACTCACGTCGCATGACGAAGTCGAAAACGTCACCGCGAAAGTTGCAAACCCAACAGACCCAGCTTTGACGAGTTTGATTCACCTGCAATGACGGTCGGCTGTCGTCGTGCCATGGGCAATGAGCCACGAATGCAGAACCCTGCCTTCGCAGCGGCAGGTATCCACCGACCACATCGACGATATCACTCGCCTGTTTGATTCGATCTTTGACGTCGAAATCGGGGCCGG
>CAZLFF010000204.1:0-3138 GCA_964558755.1 uncultured Pirellulaceae bacterium | reverse complement strand
TTCGATGCTCGCTTGCGTTCGTATTGGAGCGATTCACAGCGTGATCTTTGCTGGCTTTTCTGCGGAAGCAATCGCCGACCGCAACAATGATGCCTCGGCCAAGATCCAGTTAACCGCCGATGGACTGTGGCGGCGTGGGAAGATCATTCCTCTTAAGGAAACGGTCGACGCCGCCCTCGAAAAATCACCGACCGTGGAACATTGTGTGGTGCTCAAGCGAGTCGAAAATGATTGCAGCATGACCGACGGCCGCGATCACTGGTGGCACGATCTTGCGGCTAACGCCAATGATGAGTGCCCGGCCGAACCGCTCGATAGCGAGGCCACGTCGTTCATTCTTTATACCAGCGGCAGCACGGGGAAGCCCAAGGGCATTCGCCACACGACGGCTGGCTATAACCTGTGGGCCAAGAAAACATTTCAGTGGGTGTTCGATTGGCGTCCGGATGACGTGTATTGGTGTACGGCTGACTGCGGTTGGATCACGGGGCACAGTTACATCGTATACGGACCGCTGTCTGCCGGGGCAACGATGTTGATGTTTGAGGGAGCGCCGAATTTCCCTGCGGAAAATCGTTTTTGGGACCTCGTGGAGAAATA
Source organism: uncultured Pirellulaceae bacterium (assembly GCA_964558755.1). Lineage (GTDB taxonomy): Bacteria > Planctomycetota > Planctomycetia > Pirellulales > Pirellulaceae > Mariniblastus. The sequence goes on along the minus strand of CAZLFF010000204.1, from coordinate 2,538 downwards.
CAAGGTCACTATCATGTACACCGCGCCGACGGCCATTCGCGCGTTTGTGAAATGGGGTGACGAGCACATCGACAAACATGACTTGAGCAGCCTGCGTTTGCTGGGTACGGTCGGCGAAGGCATCAATCCTGATACTTGGATTTGGTACCACGAAAAAATCGGTGGCGGGCGGTGTCCGATTGTTGATACATGGTGGCAAACAGAAACGGGCGGGATCATGATGAGCCCTCTGCCCGGCGCGATTCCGACTAAGCCGGGTAGTTGCACCAAACCGTTGCCGGGCGTCGTTCCGGTGATTGTTGACGAGGGACTGAAACCCGTCGGACCGAACCAAGGTGGCATGTTGTGCATCGCCGAACCGTGGCCCGGGATGCTGCGCGGCATCTGGGGGGACGACGAACGCTTTAATGAACAGTACTGGTCGACTTTTCCCGGTAACTATTTGACGGGCGACAACGCTCGGCTTGATGACGATGGTTACTACTGGATCATGGGCCGCATCGACGACGTGATCAATGTCTCGGGGCACCGACTGAGCACCATCGAGGTCGAAAGCGCAATGGTGTCGCACGCGAACGTGGCCGAATGTGCCGCGGTGGGTCGCCCGCACGATATCAAAGGGCAAGCGATCGCGGTTTTTGTGACTTTGAAAGATGTCGAGGCCAGCGACGCGATCCGTGACGAGCTGAAGTTGCATGTTCGTAAAGAGATTGGCGCCCTCGCGGTGCCGGATGATATTCGGTTCTGTGAAGCGGTGCCGAAAACGCGTAGTGGTAAGATCATGCGACGCCTGTTGCGCGATATCGCGGCGGGGCGTGAGGCCGCTGGTGACACGAGTACGCTTGAGGACTTCAGCGTGTTGGCCAAACTGCGTGGTGACGAGGATTAAATCTAGATGGCCGCCAAAAAGAAGAAGCCATCGAAGAAACGGACCGCGTCACAAAACCGTCAGAGCTTTCGCTTGCCGAGTGACGGAATGTTGCACGACTCGATGGAAGACATCGCGATGTATTCAGACTTAGACACGCTACCAGACGGCGTCGCGCCGGTGGGCACGACGCGTGGGGAGCTTTCGGGCGAGCAACTGGCGACGTTGCGATCAATGATCGACTACGACAACCTTGCCAAGCGAGCGTTGATGACGATCTTGGGATCGATGCTTTTCTTTAGTGTTGGCACGTCGGTCGCTGGGGCGTTGCTGGGGCTATGCTACCCGAAGTATCTTGCGTATCTGGCCGGAGCCACCAATCGACTCGATTTTCAGCCGCTGATGGTTGGACTTGGTCATGGCCTGATCGCCGGGACCATTTTGGGTGTGCTCGTCGGCGGCTTCACAGTGGTGTCTGTTGCCCTGTACCAATCGCGAACGATTAAAAACATTTCGAAACCGAACTAATCGTGTGGGATCGTCGCTTGTTTGCGGGGACGAACTCTAGTTTGTCGTGTGATTCCTGTCGTGTAGTAGTTAGGCACCTCGTGCGCTGCACATTTTGCCGAACTTGTTCCGGCAGTCGTTTTGTGGACGGAGAAACGTTGCTGGGCTAAAATTAGAGAAGTCGGTTTTGGCGCACGCTTCGCCGTTTGGCTTTTTTCGAAAGCACGTTTTATGCCTCGATTTATCTTGCTCATGACGACCTTGATTTTGGGAATCGGGTTGATGGATGCCACCGCCAACCGGCTGGTGGCTCAGTCACAAACCAAGGGGATTCAAACGCCCGAAGGTTCACAGACCAAGCCCACGTCTGGATCGGACACGCGCAATAGATCGCAGAGCGGAAGTTCGACACGCAACGATCCGCGCACTGAGGTCGATGGCTCGCTGGTTAAGCCGGGCGATTATGTGCCGCCTGAACCCACCCAGGTCGATCCGTCCATGCTTGATTCAGCGTTGGTGTCGGCCAAAAAGATCGACCAACTGATCGATGCGAAACTTAAGGAATCCAAAACGCGGCCCAACGGCAAAACCAAAGATCTCGCGTTTGCTCGTCGAGCTTATCTAGATATTGCAGGAACGATTCCGACGGGGCGGCAAGCAATTGGGTTTGCTAGGTATCGTGGCAATCGAAAAGTCAAACGCACGCAGTTAATTGACGAACTGCTGAACTCGAAAGGGTACGTTAGTCACTCGTTCAATTACTGGGCCGAGGTGTTGCGTTTAATGGACAGGGGCAATCAGGGAGAGAACCTGCGTCCCTACAATGATTGGGTTAAGGATTCGATCGCCAGCGATATGCCTTACGACCAATTCGTGACGCAGTTGCTTTCCGCGGACGGACGAGTTTGGGAGAACCCGCCAGTTGGCTATACCTTGCGAGATCGGGGTATGATCGAGGCGAACCTCGACAACAGCATGAGGATTTTTTTGGGCACCCGAATCGGCTGTGCTCAATGCCACGACCATCCGTTCGATGAATGGACTCAGAAGCAGTTTTTTGAATTGGCGGCGTTTATCCATGGCACCGAGACCCGCCATAACCGCCACTTGATTGACGATGCAGTGAAGCAAGCGAGAGCTCAGATGGATGAGCTTCCCAGAAC
>CAZLFF010000203.1:0-3194 GCA_964558755.1 uncultured Pirellulaceae bacterium | reverse complement strand
TTAGTGCCTTGTCGGCGGCGATCACGATGGACAATCCGTGGACTCATCCTTGGCTGTATGAAGTTTGGGGTTGGACGGGCCTCCCGAAGTAGCCATGTCTGTGCGAGGGCGGGATTCGGCTTGAATGGCTTGCGGCATCCCAAGTACATTACCGGCTTTCCACCGCCGATTTTTTACGTTGCTGCCACCCGCATGAACATCCAGTTTTACAACTCGCTGACGAATCGACTTGAGAAATTTACGCCCTGCGAACCGGGCATGGTTCGGATGTACAGCTGTGGGCCAACGGTTTACGACTTTGCTCACATCGGCAACTTTCGGTCCTTCCTCTTCGGCGATCTGCTGCGGCGGTTTTTAGAGTTAACCGGGCACGAGGTTCATCATGTCATGAACATCACCGACGTCGGACACATGGTCGACGATGCGGACGATGGCGAGGACAAGATGGAGCTTGCCATGCAGAAACTGAAAGAGGGCAAGAAAAGCTACAAAGTGCCCGACGGAGCGATTGAAAACCCGAACGATCCATTCCAGATCGCGAACTACTTCACTGACGCGTTCCTAGAGGACGGTCGCAAGCTGGGTTACAAAATCGCGTACGAGTACCCTGATTGCGTGCCCAAGGCGACGGACAACATCGACATCATGATCCAGATGATCGAGCGGTTGCTTGATCGCGGACACGCGTACGTGTCGGCCGACGGCGTAGTGTATTACAGCGTCGAGAGCTTTCCTGACTACGGAAAGCTCAGCGGCAATTCGCTTGATCGCCTACAAGAGGGCGCTGGTGGACGGGTGTCGGGCGACAATCAATCGCAAAAGAAACACCCCGCGGACTTTATGTTGTGGAAGCCCGACCAGACCCACATCATGAAGTGGGACAGCCCTTGGGGCGTTGGCTATCCCGGCTGGCACATCGAATGCAGTGCGATGGCCAGCAAGTTTCTCGGTCGCGACGTAATCGACATTCATACCGGCGGAGAGGATTTGATCTTTCCGCACCACGAATGCGAAATTGCTCAATCGTGCGGCACGACCGGCGAAGACTCGTTTGCCAATTTTTGGATTCACGCTCGCTTCTTGTTTGTCGAGGGCGAAAAAATGTCCAAGTCCAAGGGCAACTTTTACACGGCCCGTGATTTATTCGATGGTTCCGCGACCGGCAGCAAAGTTCATCCAGCGGTCGTACGGTTTGAACTAATCAAATCGCATTACCGCACGAACATGAACTTTACCAAAAAGGGCCTGTCCGATTCGGCCAGCACGGTGTCAAAGCTAATCGAGTTCCGGCAGATGCTTGAATCGAAGTCGGGCGGCAAAGCCAGCGAGGTCGATTTATCGCATCCGGTGCTGAAAGAGTTCACCGAGGCCTTGGCCGACGACCTGAACATTGCGGGGGCGTTGGGCGTGATGCACCCGTGGGTGAAGGGCGAACATCCTGACCCCGCAGAATCGCTTGCCGTCTGGCAGAAAATGAACAGCGTGCTCTCCATCGCGCCGATTAACGAGGGTATCGATGGAGCCGTTGAGGTCGCGTCGGTGGGTGGCGGGGATATCTCGATCGAGGAAGCTCAGGCCCTCTGCAAACAAATGGACGAAGCGAAAAAGAACAAGGATTACGATACGTCCGACGCGATTCGAAAGCAGATTTTGGACGCGGGCTATGAGGTCCAGCAATCGCCTGAGGGCTCGTCGATCAAAGGCAAATTGGCGTAGTGAATTTGGCGTTTCCGTCGCCCCTGAGAGTAAACGGCCCATGGAACTCGATTTTGAAAACGCTGGGCAAAGCTTCCGCTGTGATTTGACGCAGCGGATCTCGCTCGCTAAGCCGTTGGCCTTTGGCGTCGCGCCCCCCAATCCGTGGAACGCGCCCCCAGCGGCGGCCGAGCCTCTGCGGTTGGGTGATTTTGTGGGTGACACGCAGTCGGGGGGATCGTGCAACGTCGATCGAGTTTCCTTCGTCCCGCACTGCCATGGCACGCATACGGAAACGGTTGGGCACATCGTAGACGAGTCTGTTTTTATCAGCGACGTCTTGTTCGAGACGTTGACTCCCGCCGTCGTCGTGACATGCGATCTAGTGCCGGCTAATGATACCGACGAGCATTATGAACCTGCTTTCGAAGCGAGCGATCGGGTTGTCACTGCTGCGGCACTAACCGAAGCTCTCCGCCAAACTAGCAACTTCGATGCTGCGGGACTTGTTGTGCGAACACATCGCGACAGTCAGGACCACGCTAACCCGGCTTTTTTCACTCATGAGGCGATGCAGCTGATCGTCGAACGTGGCTTCAAGCACTTGCTGGTTGATCTTCCTTCGGTTGATCGATTAGAAGACGACGGAGTGCTTAGCAATCACCGGATTTTCTGGAACGTGGAACCGGGAAGCAAAACGCTTGGCCCCGCAACGCGAATCAACCACACGATTACCGAGCTGGTCACTGTCCCCGAAGCCGCAGCCGATGGGCCGTACCTGCTGAACATCCAAGCCCCCGCGTTCGAGTCCGACGCCGCTCCCACACGACCGATCGTTCACCCGGTCACAACCCCTTAAGAAATCGCTGACCAAGCCGTCCAAGTGTTAGCTGAAATATTCCGCACACCGAACTCCCAAATGCCCCGTCCCCAACAGATTACGATTGTCGGTGCCGGTCTAGTCGGTTCTTTGTTGGGCGTCATGCTCCGTCAAAAAGGGTATCGAGTTTGTTTGATCGAGCGACGGGGCGATGCAAGAACAAATCAAGTCGATAGCGGGCGGTCAATCAATTTGGCGTTGTCGGAGCGTGGAATGCACGCGTTGAGGCTCGCCGGGCTGATGGATGACGTGCGGCCCTTGCTGATTCCCATGCGAGGCCGAATGCTGCACTCGGTTGATGGGCAAGTTGAGTTTTCTGCGTACGGTCAGCGCGATCACGAGCAGATTTACTCGATCTCACGCGGTGGTCTGAACTCGCTCTTACTGACCGCGTTCGAGCAAGAGGCTGATACCGAGGTGCTGTTTGAGCAGCAACTGCGTGACGTCGATTTTGATGGCAAAACGTTGACGATCACTCACAAAGAATCAGACGAAACCACAACGCGACCGTTTGAGGTTTTAATCGGAGCCGACGGCGCGGGCTCACGAGTTCGGCGAGCGTTGATGGCGCGGACGGGTGGCGACTCTCGCAGTGAGTTTCTGGATCACGACTACAAAG
>CAZLFF010000202.1:0-3285 GCA_964558755.1 uncultured Pirellulaceae bacterium | reverse complement strand
ACAATAAGGTCCCAACGCAAGCGATTGGGCGGCTGATTGTTGACTATCGGGTCTTGCTTGTTGGAGAGGGTAAAATTCCTATTCGGGAACCGACTGGGCCACTTACCACTCACCTTACTCGTCGCTTGCTCGGAAGCTGCCGACTAGCGTTGGGGTGTAACCACAGAGTTCGTTCTCGTTGAAGTAGAGATTGATCTCGCGAGCGGCGGCTTCGGCACCATCGCTCGCGTGGACCAGGTTCATTTGGCGGCTGCTACTGAAATCACCGCGGATGGTCCCCGGAGCCGCATTCAGGCCGTTGGTCGCGCCCAACATTTCTCGCACGACTCGGATCACATCTAGGCCTTCCAAGACCATCGCAACGACTGGCGACGAGGTGATGAACTGCTCCAGCCCGCCGTAAAATGGCTTTTCGACGTGCTCGGCGTAGTGCTGCTTGGACAGCTCAGGCGTGACTTGCAGCATTTTCAGCCCCACAATCGTGATTGCTTTGTCCTCGAAACGCGCAATAAGGCGTCCGATCAAGCGGCGTTCGACGGCGTCAGGTTTCAGCAAAATGAGTGATCGTTCCATGGTCGCAAGCTTCTCTTGGGTTGAGTCGATGGCTGACGTTCAGCCGGTAATTCATTGATAAAATATGGGTTTGGACCAAGTCTAGCAAAGTTTTCCCCCTTTCGAAAACCGGTGATCTTTGTGACACTGTGTGCCGATAACCAACTTTACGGTCTGCGCCGGTTGTCGGGCGTGGGGTCTCTATTTGGGCCGACCATTCGTCACTGCCGACCAGAATTTCAGCCTCCGACACGCCGGGGGCACTTCTTATAAGTCCAACGGAACCGTTTGCTCTCGGCAATTTTACGCACGCGCCTGCCCGATCGGTCCCGTCTTTCCAATCCCAGAATGAAACTCTGGGGCAATCACGAGCCACTTATGATTAGCGTTTCGGAACAAGCCAGCCAATTTCCTCCCACCAACAAGCCCTCCGAATCCGTCGCGGGCGTCACAGTCCGCTTGGCCGGTGACAGCGGCGACGGCATGCAGCTATTGGGCACCCAGCTAACCAACACTTCCGCGTTGTCCGGCAACGACGTCGCGACCTTCCCTGACTTTCCTGCCGAGATCCGCGCACCGCGCGGGACGCGTGCGGGCGTCAGTGGTTTCCAAGTTCGCTTTTCGTCGGAAGACATCTTCACCCCGGGCGATGGTTTGGATGCACTCGTCTGCATGAACCCGGCCGCATTGGTGACCAATTTAGCGGACCTCAAGCGATCGGGCATCTTGATCGTGAACTCAGACAGCTTTGAAAAGAAAGATCTGAAGTTAGCGAAGCTTGAAAACAGCCCGCTCGAAGACGGCACGATCGAGAACTACCGCACGATCAAAGTTCCCATGACCACGCTGACCCGCGGTGCGGTCGAAGAAACCGGGTTGTCCACCAAGCTGGCTGATCGCTGCAAAAACTTTTTCGCGATGGGCCTGGTCTTCTGGCTGTACGGCCGAGACGTCGAGCCAACACTGCGGTTCATCGATGCGAAGTTCAGTAAGAAGCCCGAGATCGCCGACGCGAACCGCTTAGCTCTAAAAGCTGGCTGGGCCTACGGCGAGACGACCGAGGCGTTCGCGTCGACTTTCCAGGTTCCCGCAGCCAAACTACCGTCTGGAAACTACCGCAACGTGATGGGCAACCAAGCCTTGGCTTGGGGTCTAATCGCGGCGGCCAAGCTGAGCAAAAAGGAGCTGTTCCTCGGCAGTTATCCGATCACACCCGCCAGTGACATCCTGCACGAGCTGAGCAAGCACAAGAACTTTGGTGTGCGGACTTTCCAAGCCGAAGACGAAATCGCTGCCGTCTGCAGTGCCATCGGCGCCGCGTTTGGCGGGAGCATGGCGATCACCACCAGCAGCGGTCCGGGCATCGCGCTTAAGGGCGAGGGCATGGGTTTGGGGATGATTCTTGAACTGCCGATGATCATCATCGACGTGCAGCGCGGCGGACCAAGCTCCGGGCTGCCAACCAAAACCGAACAGTCTGATTTGCTGATGGCGATGCACGGCCGCAATGGCGAATCGCCGATGCCAGTCGTCGCGGCGCAGAGCCCGGCGGATTGCTTCCAAACGGCTATCGAAGCCTGGCAGGTTGCGACTCGTTACATGACACCCGTGATGATTCTCTCGGACGGCTACATTGCCAATGGAGCAGAACCGTGGCGGATTCCGGATGTTTCTGAATTGCCAGAAATCAAAATCGAACACCCCGCAGCATCGGACGGCAGCGAAGCATTCGCTCCTTACACACGCGACGAAAATTTGGCTCGTCCGTGGGCGCTGCCTGGCACGGCTGGCCTAATGCACCGAGTCGGTGGTCTTGAGAAACAGGATGGCACGGGCGAGGTCAGCTATGACCCGGACAATCACCAACACATGGTGGAAACCCGAGCGAAAAAAGTGGCGCTGGCTGCCGACTTCATCGAGCCGCTTGAAGTGTTCGGCAAAGAGTCCGGCACGCTGGTGATCAGCTGGGGTGGAACCTACGGTTCGTGCCACACGGCGGTCGAGCAATCCATCGCGGCCGGCATCGAAGTCGGACATGCTCATTTGCGTTGGATCAACCCGTTCCCTCGCAACCTAGGCGAGATTATCGCGCGCTACGATCGCGTTCTGGTTCCCGAGCTCAACAATGGTCAACTACGCCTGTTGTTGAAGAACGAATTCTTGTGTGACGCGATCGGCCTAAACAAAATTAAAGGCAAACCGTTCCACATCAGCGAGATCATGGAAAAAATCGCAGAGATCTCAAAATAAGCACCGCCACCGACATCGACGCGGTCAATTTTTCCAAACGACGACAAACTTGAAATTTGCACACTGAACCCTTTGTGTCCCATGAACCTTCCAGTTTTAAAAGCTAAAGACTTCGAATCCGATCAAGACGTACGCTGGTGCCCGGGCTGCGGCGACTATTCGATTTTAGCTCAGATGAAAAAAGTATTACCCGAAATCGGTGCCACCCAAGAAGGCACCGTGTTCATCAGCGGCATCGGTTGCAGCAGCCGATTCCCGTACTACATGAACACCTACGGCATGCACAGCATCCACGGCCGAGCCCCTGCGTTCGCGACGGGTTTGAAATCAACCCGCCCGGACCTGAGCGTTTGGGTGATCACGGGTGATGGCGATGCGTTAAGCATTGGCGGAAACCACTTCATGCACATGCTGCGTCGCAACATTGACCTAAACGTTGTTCTGTTCAACAACAGCATCTACGGTTTGACCAAAGGCCAGTAC
>CAZLFF010000201.1:0-3410 GCA_964558755.1 uncultured Pirellulaceae bacterium | reverse complement strand
GGCCAGCGATGTCCCAACGATCGGGAAGGACGCGGCGGTAAAGCTTGAGTAAATCGAGACAGGCGTGGCGAGGCCCGTTTGCCGAACGTCTTTCACGCGAGCGAACGGGATCGTGTCGTCCAGCTGGCGATCGAAGTACAAACTGTGCAAAACCAAATCCAGCTCGCTGCCGCGACGTCCAATGATCGCGGGCGTCGCATCGGCTCGGCGGACAAGCGACTGCTCGAACTGAGTCAGCAGAATGCGGATCACGATGGGTAGGATCGCGGTCAGGAAAACACAGGCGATCAGGATCAGCGTTTTGGACCAGTGGAATCGCAGATATCGCCACGCGAGCGTCAGGATGCCGCTCATGCCGTTGCCTCCGACGTTGTTTCGACTGGCTGGAGGAAGGTTTCGAAGTCGATTACGCGATCGAAATCGCTTAATACTGAATGATCGTGAGTCACCACGACCAGCGTCTGGTTACGTGCCGTAGATTGCTCGAACAGAACGTTCAGGACCTTCGACTTGTTAGCCGGGTCAAGGTTTCCCGTCGGCTCGTCGGCCAAAATGAGCTGCGGTCCGGTCAACATCGCCCGGCAGATCGCCACGCGCTGCTGCTCGCCACGCGAAAGCTCGCGCGGATAACGTTTCTCAAAACCGGCCAGCCCAACGGCGGCGAGCAAGTCTGCCGGGGGCACCGATTCGCGGGCACTCAAAGAGCCGTTGATCAGAAACGGCAAGCGAATATTGTCGGCGACCGTCAGGTACTCCAGCAGCTCAAACTGCTGGAACACCATGCCGATGTTCGAGATTCGAAAGTCGCGACGTTCCTTTTCGCTCAGCCCAGAAACGTCAACACCAGCGACCAAAACCGAACCAAGATTGGGAACTAAGATCCCAGCCAACAGATTCAGCAGCGTCGTCTTCCCACTACCGCTCGGCCCAACGATGGCCAGCTTCTCGCCAGCGTCCAGGGTGAGTGCATCGACGGCCAGCCGGAAAGATGACGACGATGCGGGATACGTGAATTCGACTTGCCGCAGCTGAATCATGGTGCGACTCAGCGTAGCAGTATTGCCCACGACTTGCGAACCGGTAATGGGACTAGGGTCGCCGACGCTTGGTTGTGGCGGCCAGCAGCGCGATCAGTAGCGGCGCGACAGTGGGCTCGGGGATCGCGACGGCTGCCGTTCCGCCGTCGAAAGTTGAGAGGCTAAAATTGCCAACCAGCCCCGTTGGGTCCGGCACTGGCGAGAAGGTCGTCATCAGGGCGTAGTAGGTCTGGCCTGTTTGCAGCTGAGCGTTGAGGCGGCTGACGGCGGTTGTTACAAAATCGTCATTGAATGCGATGGCCGACTCGTCGGAACCCGCGAATGGTGAATCCAGCAAATACAAATAACCGTCGAACGATTGCGAGGCGGCGTTGAACCAGTCGACGTTCAGTTGGTAGTCGCCCGACTGTGAAACTCGGAACGGGACGATACCGTAGGGGTAGCTACCCGCGATTCCGCCCGACCTCTGATAGAAGGCTGGGCCTAACCCGAATGCGCCCAAATCGCTGACCGTGGGCATAGGAGCTGGTTCTTCTGAGAACTCAAACGTGATGTTCAAGTTCGCGTCGGGGACTTGATCGCCTCCGTCGTCAAAGGTCTCAAAGAACGAAAACGACCAGAGGTCGCCCGGGTCAAAATTTTGCTCAACGGGAATGATTCCGGAGAAGTCAATCGAGCCCGCGAAATCAGCGATCTCAGAAATTGCCTGATTGGCGATCGCGCTACCGGCGGCCGCGATGTTGACGGTAACTTCGTTGACGTAAGTGGCGGTGTTTTCCTCGAAGATGGTGCCGAAATATCGCAGGGAGCGGATCAAGCCACCGTCGGCCAATACGTGTGTTCGAAACTCCCCGCTGCCGTTCGGGTCGGGAACGACGCCCTCGAACGTGACGCTATCGATGATTTGGGCGTCCGTTCTGGCGGTCCCGGAAGTCAAAACCAAGAATACGGATACGAAAATAGCTGCTGTGAGCGTTGGCTTGGTTGAGAACATAGGTGAAAACTCCGGGGGTTCGGGGAGCGGGGAGCGGCGCGGGCGGCAACTGGCCGGACGATCCACGCGACCATCTCAGACTAACGCTTGCAAGGGTGATTTGCAAATTTTGGCCGTAGGGACCTCGGTGGGTGGAGGACGCTGCCAGCCGCACTGAGATCAACAACGTTTGTGCGCGAGTGAGATGCTGGCAACATCCCCGCGGGTGTTAGTCGCCCTTGGCGTGTGAAACCCTCTTGTAAATCGGGTGGTGAAACGGCTGCGATCGCTGCTGCTTGCGGCACGAGGCGTTGGGCTGCGGGGGCGAATTCGGGAAAATCGGCGGGGCGGCTAAGAAATAACTTACGGCGATCGGTGCTTCTGGCCGATTTGGCTGACTCATTCGCGTGTGATGATGTTGTGAACTGGCTATTTCTCGCAAATACAGGGCTTTGGCCTGTTCACCGCAGAAGACGCGAGTATGCTGTGCGACCCGCTTATTTGACGGCGGCTCGGAACCCATGAACGTGTTGTGAAGCAATTACGTTGAGGCGGGAAGAAGCTGAAAATAGGCAAACTAAACGGGTCACGGCGAACGAGTGATTGTTGAGTGAGACTCGGAACGGGCCGAGATTGGCAGTAGCCAGTTTCTTGGTGAAATTCTGGTTTTTACAATTGACGGTCGGTGTGAAACTCCTTAGATTCTTGGGCTTTCCCGGGATTCGTGGGAAAAAGAAGAACTTACTCCAGCTCCGGCAACTCTGCTTGCGGCCATGCGGTCGCTTGAGGATGGCCACAGACTGTGGCTCCATCCGCTTCCCCCGTGAAGTGATTAGAGGACTTGTGTCGCTGTACAGCTTCGGCTGGCAGGCCGTGAATAACTGGATTGGTTTTGGATAGACATTGCTTGGAGAGTTTGCGTGGCAGCCATTCATGAAGTAATTCGCATCCGCATGGAAGCGTACGATCACTCGGTTTTGGACCAGAGTGCTCAAGAGATCGTGGATACGGCAAAGCGTACGCACTCTGAGGTGCACGGTCCGATTCCGTTGCCGACTCGTATCGAGCGTTACACGGTTTTGTCGGGTCCGTTTGTCAACAAAAAGTCGCGGCAGCAGTTTGAGATCCGGACGCACAAGCGTTTGATCGACATCGTGCAAGCAACGGCCAAAACGATCGAAGCCCTGAACAAGTTAAACTTGCCGGCGGGTGTCGAAATCAAAATCAAGGCATCAACGAAGTAATTTGAGTACTTCGCGATGCGACGGTTTCAGTCAACCGGGGCTAACGCTCGAACGACTGGGTAAAGAACTAACTAATTCAAGTACTCACCGATCATCCATATGAACGGAAGTCGCGTGGACAAGCTGCCGCAACGTGTCGGCTAGTCTTCCTCGACG
>CAZLFF010000200.1:0-3524 GCA_964558755.1 uncultured Pirellulaceae bacterium | reverse complement strand
CAACGGGCTGGGTACTGCCGGCCCTTGGGACAAAAGCCCTAACGGGGCGACCCTAAATTACGCAGGATGGACTTGCCGTAAACTCTTCTTCTCCAGCCAAAAATCGATCATGCCTCAATCCATCGCTAGGGTTCCGGTTCACATCGTCTATTCGACAAAGAACCGAAAACCGTGGCTTGATTCCAGTGAACTTCGCGACGAACTCTACGCCTACAAAGCGACAATCTTAAAAAATCGAGTTGACTCACCCGCAATCATCATCGGTGGCATCGAAGACCATGTGCACGCCCTATGTCTGCTGAGTCGAAAATTTGCGATCATGAAAGTGATCGAAGAAATGAAGAAGGAAACCACAAAGTGGTTGAAAACGAAACATAATCGGTTGAGCGATTTCGCGTGGCAAAGTGGGTACGGGATTTTCGGTGTCAGCGAATCCAACATTCCGCAAGTCAAACGATATATTGAGAATCAAGCGGAACATCACACCCGAGTATCGTTCCAAGATGAGTACCGAGTATTGTGCAAAAAACACGGTATTGATTTGGATGAACACTATGCGTGGGATTGATTTTAGCGTTGCCCCTTTGGGGCGGCACAACACTGGGAACACCACATTACCAGCCCGTTGGGCTGGGCTGACATAGAACTGGCCCTTCGGGCCGGGTTTTTCTGAAACGTTCAACTCGAAAACGAACCGGCATGAACTCTCGAACTCCAAGGCTCCAAGGCTCCAAGCCTCGAACTTAGAACTTAGAACTTAGAACAAACACAACTTCAACGGCTCGAAGGGCCAAACGTATGTCAGCCCAGCCCGTTGGGCTGGGAACATACCGAAAATCATCGCCCGCCAACGGGGCGCCCCTAAAATTCGCAAGTGACCATTCCGAACGTGTCTTCATCCTTCAAAATTTGTGTGCTGATTTCCGGCGGTGGCACCACACTGCGGAACTTGATCGATCGGATCGAGGCGGGATCGCTCGGTGCGTCGATCGTGAAGGTGGTCTCCAACAATTCGGACGCTGCCGGACTGGATTTCGCGACGTCCGCCAACATCGACACCGCGGTCGTCGATCATCGTGATTTCGATTCCGTGGCCTCGTTCAGCGACGCCATGTTTGCCGAAATTCGCACGGCGAACCCTGACCTGGTCGTCATGGGCGGGTTCCTGCGACGCGTTTTGATTCCCGATGATTTCCAGAATCGAGTCGTCAACATCCACCCCTCGCTAATCCCAGCATTTTGCGGAAAGGGAATGTATGGCTCACACGTTCATGCGGCGGTAATTCAATACGGCTGCAAAATTAGCGGATGCACGGTTCACTTCGTCGACGACCACTACGACCACGGACCGATTATTGCTCAGGCGACCGTCGATGTTTTGCCTGAGGATTCCCCGCAAGACCTCGCGGCTCGCGTGTTTGACGAAGAATGCGAGCTCCTGCCCGAGGTCATCAATCAGCTTGCGGCAGGCCGCGTGAAAATGGACGGGCGAGTCGCTCGAGTAACGGGGCCATGACCATGACACCAGAAACCGAACTGCGTCAGCAAATTTGCGATATCGGACAGCGTGCATGGTCCAAGGGCTTTGTGGCCGCTTGCGATGGGAACATTTCGGCTCGACTGGATGCAAATCGTATTCTTTGCACACCGACGATGATCTGCAAAGGGTTCATGAACCCCGATGATTTATGCGTCGTGGACCTAGACGGAAACCACCTAGAGGGCGACCGCAAACCAACCAGCGAAATCAAGCTCCACCTTGCCATCTATCGACAACGGGCGGATATCCGCAGCGTGTTTCATTCGCACTCTCCCCACGCGACCGCCTTTGCGATCACCGGCCAAACGATTCCTAGCCACGTGTTGGCCGAGCCCGAAATTTTCCTGGGAGACGTGCCCCTGACTGAATACGCGACGCCCGGCTCCCTGGAATTCGCGGCGTCGATCGATCCCTATGTTGCGAACACCAACGCCATTCTCCTGGCCAATCATGGCGTCGTAACGTATCACACGTCGGTCCAAACCGCATTTTGGCTGACCGAGATCTTGGACTCGTGCTGCCGCATTCTGATCAACGCACAGTCCATTGGGAACGTGCGTACGATTTCGGCCGAGCAAGCGAGTGAGCTGGCCGCGTTGCGAGCGAAATTGGGATACGCGCCATAAGCCCGTCGCCCCGACGCCTAATCCCGCACCAATCGCGAGGCTGAACTGCTCGTCACATGCGTTAACCTTTACTGGTTACGCAAAGCTTGACGTAAATCAGCATCTCGCTCGTCCTGCCGTTCGCATGCTTGATTCCGGTCGGACGCAAGTTGACTGACGATCCGAAAGGGGGCTTTGTCTGTAATGCAACGCTTGCAAGCTAATGCTGGCACCGGTCTGGCAAACTTTTCGGGCATAGCCGTGTTAAATTTTTCGGGTCGTACCATTTGATTCTGTCAGCATTGTTAAGATTGTAAAAACGCCACTATCTGGACTGCCGTAACAGCCGCGCCAAACCGATTTCTGAACCGGCGGGTCACTCCGCTGAGAGGGAAATTTGACTCTTGAAATGGCAGATACCGATGTTTAAGAAATTTTGGATTCATGCGGCGATGGTTTGTTCCTGCTGCTCCGGGACGGCATTCGCCCAGGAGTACACCTATCAAAATCCGGATCTTTTACCCGGCGTGACCCAGACCGCCTTCATCATTGAAGACGGCGACGAGGAAGCGGCCTCAGTGGAGGACCTCGAGGAATTGCTCGAGCGTTACGAACTGCGTTTGCGTGAGCTTGAGAACGATGTCGAAGATCGCCTCAAGGACATGGACGAAGACTCAGAAGAGTCCGAGGAGTCGAACGAAGAATTGCTCGAGCGAATCGACGAACTTGAAGAGATCGTTGAGAAGCAAGACAAGTCCATCGGCAAGTTCAAAGACACCTTGCCACAACTGATGTACCACGGCCACAAGAGCCCGAAGCTGAAGTTCTTCGGTCGTATCCACTTGGATTACTGGGCGTTCCCAAGAGCCGACGACGAGCTGTTCCCACTTGAGGGGATCGACGGACCGCAGGACCGCGTGACGTTTCGTCGGATGCGAATCGGGATCAAAGGCGATCTGACGGATAACATTTTCTACAAGTACGAAGGCGAGTTCGCGGGCGGCAACAATTCCGAGTACCGAGACGCGTTTTTTGGATTCAAAAACCTTCCTTACTTGAACACCGTGATCATTGGTAACCACAAGCGTCCTTATGGCTTGGATCACCTGAACAGTTCTCGCCACAACATCTTTATCGAACGTCCATTCGTGGTCGAATCGTTCAACCAAGATGCTCGTCGAATGGGTATCTCAACCAACGGCGTCAGCGAGGATCAAAACATGAATTGGCGTTTTGGTGTCTGGAACCAGGACCTAACGCAGAATCGCGCGGGCTGGGTCCGAGACGATTACGAACTTGAAGTAGCAGGCCGCATTGCGGGAACGCCTTGGTACGACGAATCCTCAGGCGGACGCGGCTACTTGCACCTGGGGCTTTCG
>CAZLFF010000199.1:0-3553 GCA_964558755.1 uncultured Pirellulaceae bacterium | reverse complement strand
TCGATTGAAATTAATGCTTGGTTCCGATCTCCAATGTCCTGTAGATACGCCAATGCAAAACCCTTTCTTGCCTGAAAAGTAGATTTGAATTTCGCTGGATAGCAAAGTGATTTTTTCATTCAGATACTCAACTAACAGGCGTGCATCTCTTAACGATATTTCCAAGTCCGAATTATCGATGTCAAACCATAGATAGTGCGAGTGGCAATGGCCTTTGAATCCCTTGGTTGACTTGGTTTCAATCAAATGATTTTTGAAGTCATCGCCAAAAGTAAACGCTGATAAATAGGCTTCGTGGTTGGTGTCAATTTGTCTTTTCGTGTAGGCGTCAAAAATGTCGTCGGCTATAACCAACCGACGACGGTTTTGCTTTCTGCCTACGATCCTAAAACCGTAGTTGCATATCATTTAACCCCCATGACCTTGGTTGGTTCGTTCCATCGAAAATAGATCAAATTGTCCTTGCCTGTCCTCTTAGTTAATCCCCTATGCTGTAATTCGACCCATGTATCTTTCAATTGCACACCAACATCATCTTTGTTGATCCCATCATTGATCATTTGCATCATCAATGATTTGTGGTCTTGATCATCGGTAGTAAACAGCTTGGCAACCTCTAAGATTCGCGGACTGACCAATACTTCATTTTCAATCGCTGCCAATTGATCAACAAAATCAAGATGTAGTTCATCGTCATCAACTTTTTTTGATTGACTATTCCCATCGCCAATCAAGTCGTCTAAAAATTCATCAACATCAACGTTGCCAGCTTCAACGGTTGGTGTTGGTGTTTGAAGTGCTGATTGTTCAAATTCGTCAATTTCCGTTTCCAAAAATTTGAATGATTTAACCTCATTGACCATCTCGCCATTGTTGGGATTCGTTTTTGTGATGACTGTAACATCAAACTTATTCCCTACTGGGAAGTTAGTCATGTCTTCCTCCGAGAATAGCCGCAGTTCATTTAAGTGCTTTGCTCTGTTATGGTTGGCGAACCAAATGTCATACCAGAGATATTGACCATCATTGTCGCCACCCTCGATGACAAAAGTTACCTTATAACCCTTGGTACCTTTTGAAGACTCGACTTCCTTGCCCTTGATGGCCTCGCAGCGATAAGTACCTGACTCGACAACGACGTTTTTTGGTGCGTCAAACCATCCTGTTTTCTTAATCATTTTGTGCTTCCTTTCATGTTGGTTTTGATTTCTTTTATCTGGTTGGGTGAATAATAAAATCGCAATCCAACCTTTGTTTTTGGTGCTTCAATTTCTCCGCTTTCAATTCGGTATCTCAATTGTGCATCTCTCATCCCAAGCAATTCAGCAGCTTTTTTTACGCTGATCAAATTGGGATTGCCTTTAGCTAATCTTACAAATGGCATTTTTTCTCCTTTTGTTAAATGTCCATGAAGGTAGATAAGTATCTGGCATTTCGTTTTGATCAATAAATTCAAAGAAAGTACAAAAAAAAATCGCCAGTCATATTTTGACTAACGATTCGTTATATGTTCTTGATGATGATCATCATCATCATCATCAAATTAGCTGTATTTTTGTACTTTCAAAGATTATTGTTATTTGAGTTGGTACTGATTGCCTAGCCATTTGAGCATCCCATCGACTGCCCTTTGGGGAGTGTCGGCGTAGTTGGAATCTTTAACGTTGTCTGGGGTATTGGCTAGATAGATGTTGACCAATGGTCGATATTCTTTTTTTGTTCTCAATTTTGTAGCTCCGATAGATCGAAACGCCTTTAAGGGGATGTCAATGTTAGCTGTTGACCATTGACGACTTATAAGATTTTTCTTAGGCGTCCAAAGCTTTGTGTTGAATTTGGATGTCAGAACATACTTTTTGTGATTGCTCTTGTGAGCTATCAGCAATTTGTAAGTTTCGTCCCAAAGCCTGTAGGTCACTATCGGAACGTTGCTTTGGTCTTCCGTCTTGACTCGTTTGCGTGTGATTGTCTTCTTTTTTGCATCAAACCAAACCAATGATTCATCATCATCACTATGGTAATCATCATCAACAAACCAAATCAGATTGCCGAGGTCAACAGGCAACATAGAGCAATTAAGAGCCAGCATTGCGTACAACTTGAATCGTGGCTTAAGCGATCCCAAGCAATCATTCACTTGCTTGACTGGATAGGTTTTTATTTTCTTCTTTTTGCTCTTAAACCGGAATTGCCGAGAATGAAGATTCGAAGGAAGTTCGCAACAATCCCGCTCGACCAAATGCGTCATCAAACGCCTGAAGTAGCCCCATGCCTTAGATCCTGTCTTGTACTGCTTGACCCAACGATAGACGTTATCAACCGTATCTTTGTTGATTGTTCTTGTGTCCATCTCTGGATGCAGAATCTGAGTGTCATCAATCTTCGCGGTGATCATTCGCGTGATCCAATTGCGAAGGTCCATATAGGTCTTAGGCTTTAAGATTCGATCTTCTTCCAAGGTCAAAAACTTTTCAGTTTGAGCTAAAAGGTTGAATTCTGTTTCAACAGGTTCAATCGCCTTTAGTCGTTCCTGCCAATTTTTTCGATCCCCGAAGTAATGTTGTGCTATCTCAGGATCAATATCATTGGGGACTTTTACGCCTGTCAAATTTTCAAACGTCTTGACTGATTCGGATACGTCATCATCAATCCAATCGTCATTGATATTGGGGCTGTCAATGATGCTTTGCTTTTGACGATCCAAAGTAGCTGTTGATTGCTGGTTGGTGACTGACCATTTTATTTTTTGATTGATCAACGCTATCTGGTCTACAGCTTCGGGTGATTGTTGGTGGTGAGTTAAATTTGAAATCAATATCAATCGTTCAAAGTGTTCATTTGCCGATCGTCTTGACCTGTCTTTGGTCCACTTGCCTTTAGGCAGTCCCAATTGCCGACACGAAACCTTGTGTCGTTTTCCATGTATCATCTTTTGCCATTGGTATGATTTTGGAATCCATGTTCCTAGTTCTTTTCGCGGCATGATTAATCTCAATTAGCTACAAACGGATGTTTTTGGTACAAATCATGGTACAGCGTTTTGGTACAATTTGGGATGTCGAAAGGGGTGATTGTACCAAAAAACGGCAAAAAACGCCGTGTTTTTTGACTGTGTACTCGGACTGTTAATCCGTTTGTCGCAGGTTCGAGCCCTGCCGGGGGAGCCTTCAAAAAGCCCGCTTAACTCAACGTTTTGCGGGCTTTTTTCGTTTTCGGGCTCCTTGTCGTCCTGAACCGAAATGTCGCTCAGATTAGCCAGTTTTGCAATTTCTACTGGCCCAGGTACTGGCCCAAACTCCGAATCAGTCTCCAAAACCAAACCTACATCAAACGGACTTTTGTCTCGTCGGCTTTGACCAAGCTTCTCCACTGCCGCTGATTTGTCGTCAACGGAGAGGTGGGTGTAGATGTTAGCCGTCAGATCAACCTTTGAGTGACGAGCAAGCTCCTTGGCAACATTGAGGGACACTCCTGCTCTGGCCAAGTCGGTAATGAACTGATGCCGCAAAGCATGGAAGTCGTAGTCGTCACCGTTCTCGTCGGTGTATGGAAT
>CAZLFF010000198.1:0-3581 GCA_964558755.1 uncultured Pirellulaceae bacterium | reverse complement strand
GCATTTGCCGACTTGCAAAACGTGGCAAAGTACGGGGGTTTGCTGGGTGATTTCATCGGACTGGATGACTATTTCGAGGCCGCCTACGACCCCGGCTACGGGGACACCTTTACCGCCGAGCAATACGAATCACCGCTGCTAGAGCGACTAATTGCCCAGGGTTCGACCGACCCGGTTTCACGATTCATCAACGCGTGGCAGCTGTACGGACACCTGCAAACCTGTCAACAGTTGGCGACGATGATAGCCATTGGCCAACCGCAGATTGACCCGACACCATGGCTTGAAAACCTCGAAAGTTCCTCGGCAAACATCGATGCTTTGGCCGCAAAAGGCGGTGACCCGTC
Source organism: uncultured Pirellulaceae bacterium (assembly GCA_964558755.1). Taxonomy (GTDB): domain Bacteria; phylum Planctomycetota; class Planctomycetia; order Pirellulales; family Pirellulaceae; genus Mariniblastus. Next base: position 3,234 of record CAZLFF010000198.1, on the reverse strand, counting down.
CGACTTGCATGAACACCTTGCCTCGCAAACGCAACAGCTGCTGAGCGCGTTATCAAAAACAGAAACAGCAGACGCGAGCAACGACGAAGCGTCGGCCGCATCGACGTTGGTTGTCAACGGCCATTCGTTTCCAACAAACGCCTCACTTCGCTCTGGAGCGGTCGTCGAGATCCCCGCGACCGGCTATCGAATCATCACCGCGGACGAGTCGCGCCAACTTGCGGCGGACATGGTCGGACCGCCGATCGACGATGGGCTAACGCTTCGCAACGAGTTCTTTCAGCTCAATATTGACACACAGACAGGCGGAATTCGCAGCCTGAAAAATTATGCCAGTCGAGCGACTCAGGCCAGCCAGCGGCTATCAATCCGACTGCCCGAATCAGGTAAATCGAATCGTTACGCGGACATGATTGCCGACGAGGTCCGCACCGAACGGCGTTCTTCCACCGAGTCCTGCATCGTCTCGCGTGGGCGACTGATTGACCCCGAATCGGGCGACTCATTGTGCCAGTTCACTCAAACCGTCACGCTCGCCCGCCGCGCACACGTTGCCGAGGTTGTGATCCAGCTCGACCCGAGCGACGTGGCGATGCGATTCTTTCAGAACGCCGGCTGTTACGTCTGTTCGCGGTTGGCGTGGCACGACGAAACGGCTTCGTTGTTCTACGGCACACCCGAGATCCGTCACCGCGTCCAATCGAATCGCATCGAGGCCCCCGCCTACGTTCGTGTCGAGCAATCGGATCACGCGTTGACGCTTGTGACCGGCGGTCTACCCTGGCACCAGCGTCGTGGACGAAAAATGCTCGACAGCCTGTTGATCGTCGGCAACGAACAACGGCGCGAGTTTCGGCTGGGAATCGGCAGCGACTGCGAGCGTGACCTACAGCAAGCGATCGCGTTTGGTCATCCGCCGCGGCAACAGATGGTCGCCGATCCAACCAAGTTGAACGACGGCTGGCTGTTTCATTTCAACAGCAAGAACGTGGTCGTCTCGCACAGCCGACCGATTGTCGAATCGGGCCGGACGATCGGTGTCGCTTTTCGTCTGTTTGAGACTCAAGGGCGGCGTGGTAAAATGAAGGCCACTTGTCCGTTCGAAATCGCCGACGCGCGTCGAGTCACGCTCGATGGGCGGCCGGTTGAGTCCCTATCATTTGAAGGGCGGCGGGCGACGATCGAGTTCTCGCGCAACGAGTACTTTCAAATCCATCTGATTCAAGTTTCAAATTAGCCGCTGGCTGGACCTATGATTTTGACCATCGACGGTCCCGCCGGAGCCGGTAAAAGCAGCGTTGCTCGTCAGCTGGCGGAACGGCTTGGCTTTCAATTTCTCGACACCGGCGCGATGTACCGCGCGGTGACGTGGGCCGCGATCGATCGAGGTGTCGACCTGCGAAACGACGACGCGTTAGCAAGGCTGGCGGCCCAGCTTCGAATCGAGCTACCCGAGGATCGGGTCCTTGTGGACGACCTGGACGTCAGCGAGGTCATTCGTCAGCAACACGTCACGATGAAAGTCGCGGCAATCGCGGACTCCCGAGCCGTCCGCTCACTGATGGTCGACGCCCAACGTGAAATCGCGGCGACGGGTGACTACGTGTGCGAGGGACGCGATCAGGGTACCGTCGCGTTCCCAAACGCGTTCTGCAAAATCTTTCTAACTGCGTCGCCAGCTCAGCGGGCTCGCCGCCGGATGGTTCAGCTGCAAGCGGCCGGGCATGAGGCCGAATTCGAGCAAGTGATGCAAGATCAAATGCTACGCGACCGTCAGGACGAAGCCCGACCGGTGGGCGGTTTGGCCAAAGCGTCAGACGCGGTTGAGGTCAACACGGACGACAAGACACAGAAAGAGGTCGTGGACGAGCTCGAACAAATCGCTCGTTCAAGAATGGCCCAGCAGGCGGTCTAAACACGTCTCGCGGACAATGGTCGCTGCCATTTCTCACAGAACGGGGCCTCGCCAGCCCATGGATCGGGGTTGGTGATCGTTGGGTTGATTGAGATACTGACCTCCCGTTCAGCCCCCCTCAACCGGTGCTGACCTTGGACTCACCTACTGTTTTTAGTCTCTTCACTCGCTCCGTTCGGGATCATGACGCAATGCAAGACTTCGAGAAGCTCGGCGCTTTTTACCTTGGCAAGGAATACGATCTTGAAAATCGGCAGCGGACCGATGACCTGCTGCTGTACGATTCGCGTGATCTGTGTACGCACGCCGTCGTCGTTGGAATGACCGGCAGTGGAAAAACGGGCCTTTGCGTTGGCATGCTCGAAGAAGCCGCGATGGACCGGATCCCGGCGATCGTGATCGACCCGAAAGGCGACATCGCCAACCTACTGCTGACCTTCCCAAACCTCACGCCAGAAGAGTTTCGCCCGTGGGTCGATGAAGGCCAAGCCTCACGCGAAGGCATCTCGCCCGAGGTATTTGCGACTCAAGAAGCAGAAAAGTGGAAGAAGGGATTGGCGGAATGGGGGCAAGACGCCGCGCGGGTTCGCAAGATGCGCGAAACGGTCGAGATGCGCGTTTACACGCCCGGCAGTTCGTCCGGCCGGCCGCTCACGATTCTCAAATCCTTCGCCTGCCCCAACGAGCAGGTGATGAACAATTCTGACGCGTTAGCCGACCGCATCAGCAGCGCCGCGTCGGGCTTGCTGGCGCTGCTTGGCATCGACGCCGACCCCATTCGCTCGCGCGAGCACATCTTGCTTTCGCGGATTCTCAGCACCGCTTGGGGGGAAGGTAAGGATCTCGACCTGGGCCGCATCATTGGCCAAATTCAAGACCCGCCGTTCGAGCGAGTGGGCATCATGGAACTGGACGCCTTCTACCCGAAAAAAGACCGTGCAGAACTGGCGATGACGATCAACAACCTGTTGGCGTCACCGTCTTTTGGTAGCTGGTTGCAGGGCGAGCCGCTGGATATCAAGCGGATGCTGCACACGCCCGAGGGGAAACCTTGTATATCGATCGTTTCGATTTCGCATCTGTCGGACGAGGAGAGAATGTTTTTCATGACGATCCTGCTAAACGAGATTGTTACGTGGATGCGCAGCCAAGCCGGCACTTCCAGCCTGCGAGCGATGCTCTACATGGACGAGGTCTTTGGGTACTTTCCGCCGACGAAAAACCCGCCCTCCAAGCAGCCCATGCTGACGCTGCTCAAACAGGCGCGTGCGTTCGGTTTAGGCTGCGTTTTAGCGACTCAAAACCCAGTTGACCTCGAT
>CAZLFF010000197.1:0-3581 GCA_964558755.1 uncultured Pirellulaceae bacterium | reverse complement strand
CGGGTTTGGCGGTAAAAGCGCGGGTCATGGTCAATTTGCCCTCGCTGCCCCAGAGCTCGATATTGCACTGGTAGAAATTGTCGAACCCGAAACCGATCAGTGCGGAAACACCGTCGGGATTCTCCAGATGTGCAGCACCCAAGGTATCGACGCCGGTTCCCATCGTGTCCTTCAATGAAGCACTCTTTACTGAGAGTGAAGGCCCCAAAAAGAACTGAGCCGCCTTGATTGTGTAGGCCCCTGCGTCGAGCAATGCACCACCCCCTAACGATGCGTCAAAGCGAAAATTGTCTGGCGGCAGAGGTGGGAAGCCGAATGAACTTCGCAGTTGCCTCAATTCTCCGATGGCACCGCTTGCCAGTTGATCAACGACCAGTTGCATTTGCCGGTGATACTGGAACATGAAGTTCTCAGCCAGTAGCAATTGTTTCTTTTCGGCAGCGGCGATCATCTTTTCGGCCGATGAAAAATCGGCGGCCATCGATTTCTCCACCAGCACGTGCTTGCCGGCATCAAGGCATTTCGGGACCCATTGGTCATGCAGACCTGTGGGTAACGGAAGATAAATCACATCGATGTCTTGTTGCTGTAAAAGTGCATCGTAGCTATCAAAAGCCGTGCATTGGAACTTATCAGCGTACTGTTTCGCTTTTGCTGCCGATCGACTGGCAACGCCGGCCAATTCAAATAAATCTGCGCAATCCAAAATGGCAGGAATCGCAGATCGCTCGGCGAAGGACTAGCAGCCCACGACTCCAATTCTCAATCTTTTCGTCATTGGTTCAGGCCAAGGTCGAGGAGGCTAATCAGGCTTCGGGCCTGAATGTTCAAGTAGTTACTGTGCCGACCGAGTTCCTGTAACTGGTGGAGGGTAACCCAGCGGAAAGTTTCGGGAACTTCCAGATGAACACTGGGATCGATCTCGATCACCATGTTACGGTTGTCTTCTTGGTAGAATCTGCCACCCTCTTCGGACTGCATGCTGTCGACTCGGATGTCCGACTTGGAAGCTGAAAGGAACATGTCCAAGAAATGGCGACACCCGGGAGCTTCACCGATCAGTCGATGATTCGGACAGCACTGGACGGTCGGACCGATCTCTCCCTTACTGCTCAAACCGGGCTCAGATTGCAAGTGTGCCAAAAAGTGCAGTGCGCCGGAGTGTTTTTGGCTGATGAAACCAAACAGCTCTGAATCGTTTTGCTGCATCATGGGCTGGGTCCATGAAACAACTTCTCGATTTCCTATTTCAGCGCGCGTTGCGATCACGCTGAAGTTATGATTTTCGCTTGAAATGTGGTGCGAGTCACGAACCCAGTCTTGGACTTCGCCCAATCCGATGCGTTGGCTTTGGAATTGAGTCCCAAAACGCGTTTGAGTGATCCATGATAACAACTCAGGCATTGAGTGTTTCGCATGAGCAGTGGAATTCATGGAGTCGAGAACTGCTTTGCCATATTCGCTTAAATATCTTTTCTCATCACCGGGCAAAGCGCCGCCAAAACCAATCCCACTTAGAACCGATCGACTGTCCATGTTGATCAGGTTGTCTTCTTGGGCAAGCGCTTTGATTTGTCCGATGGTCATCCAGCAGTAATCGGGGTTTTCTTCAACATCGTGGCGGTCATCGATCTCCACAACCAAATTGCGGTTTCGTTTGTCGAGGAAACGCATGCCCTGTTCCGACTGGAATTGATCGAAACGCGTCACTCCGAATTCGTCGTCACGAAAGTAGTTTAGATAGCGAGGTGCTCTTCCGCCGTGAATCTGCAGGAAGTTGCTGCGCGTCGCTTGGAGGGTTGGAGAGAGCTGAACCACGTTTATGTTGCCCGGTTCGATTTTGGCTTGCATCAGCAAATGCAGCAGGCCATCGATCCGTTTGGCGAGGAACCCGAGGATGCCAATTTCATTTTGCAGAATAATGGGTTGATCCCATTTTTCGGCGTCTGCAGAGTCACCATAAACATGTAAGCCCTGAATCGCGAAGAACTGCCCGGATTCATGCACGATGTTGCCATGCTCATTGGTTGACCACTTCTCCATATCGTCAAACGCAACCGGCGTGACACTTGCTTGGATTGCATTCCGGCGTTGCAGAATCCACTCGCGGCAGGATTCAACGCTGGGTATCGAACCTGATCTGCTGAGAGCAGATCGCAGGTAATCTTGCGATGTCATCATTGTGAATGATGTTTTAGCTCTCCCGGAGGAGAACTAAATAAGACCTCGCAGGTACTCACCGTAGCCGCTTTTGGCATACTTATCGGCGTTCTCCAGCAGTTCTTTTTCACCGATGAAACCCTGTCGGTAAGCGATCTCTTCGATGCAGCCGATCTTCAAACCTTGTCGCTCTTCGACGACTCGGACGTAAGTCGAAGCATCGTTAAGCGAGGAGAACGTACCGGTGTCCAACCACGCGACGCCACGACTGAGAATCGCAACCTTAAGTTGTTTCCGACTCAGATACTCACGGTTAACGTCCGTGATTTCATATTCGCCGCGGGCTGATGGTTTCAAGTTTTCAGCAATTTCGACGACTTGATTGTCGTAGAAGTAAATTCCAGGAACGGCAAAATTAGATTTGGGTTGCGTTGGTTTTTCCTCCAGCGAGATCACGTTACGGTCGTCGTCGAATTCAACAACACCGTAGGCGCTGGGGTCTTTGACCTTGTAGGCAAACACCACGGCTCCGTCCGGATTGGACTGTTGGGAAACCAGTGGCCCGAATCCAGATCCGTAAAAAATGTTGTCGCCCAAAATGAGAGCCACTTTATCGTTGCCGATAAACTCTTTACCAATGACAAACGCCTGGGCGAGACCATTGGGCACGGCCTGTTCGGCGTAGCTAAATTGGCAACCCACATTGGAACCATCTCCCAGCAACCGCTTAAAGTTGGGCAGATCCTGCGGCGTTGAAATGACCAGAATCTCGCGAATCCCAGCCAGCATCAGCACCGACAGCGGGTAATAGATCATCGGTTTGTCATAGACAGGGATTAGCTGTTTTGAAGTTGCCATGGTGATCGGATGCAATCGCGTTCCTGAGCCACCGGCTAAAATAATGCCTTTCATGCTGAGTCTCCTGTCGTGGCTTGCTCAAGACCTTGTCGTTCCAATTGATAATCACCCGACAGAATGTTTTGCCACCAAGCTTCATTTTCTAGATACCACCGGACGGTTTTTCGAAAACCACTGGAGAAGTCTTCTTTTGGTTGCCATCCCAGTTCGGACTTTATTTTTCTTGCGTCAATTGCATATCGCATATCATGCCCAGGGCGGTCCGCCACAAACGTGATCAATTCTTCATAGGATTTGATTGCCAGTCCATTCTCTTGTGCTGGACGGACTTCATCGAGAATGCCACAGATCATTTTGACCAGGTCGATGTTGCGCTGTTCATTGTCACCGCCGATGTTGTACGTTTCGCCCACCCGGCCTTTGGTGACGACCTGTTCTAACGCACTGGCATGGTCGGTAACGTATAGCCAATCCCTTACGTTTTCGCCTTTGCCGTAAACTGGAATCGCTTCCCCGCGAATCGCCTTGAGGATGACAACCGGAATCAGTTTCTCCGGAAACTG
>CAZLFF010000196.1:0-3755 GCA_964558755.1 uncultured Pirellulaceae bacterium | reverse complement strand
CGTTGAAAGTACCAATGGCACCAGTGTGAGTAAACGGCTCGCTGTTGTACATCGTGATTGCGTGCGAGTAGAAGAAGTTGTCGGGAGCGGTAACCACTTCGTAACCAACCAGTGTGTAGAAGTGACCGACCTTGACCGACCAATCGTTCCTGGCCATTTCGATGTACGCCTGAGGCAAAGCCCAGCCGTAGGCACCACGTGTGAAGTTAGGACCGTTGTCCCAACCACGAGGGCCCGCGCCGTTAGCGCCGGTGTTGCCGAACGCTTGGGTTTCAGCAGCGTCGATACCGTACATGCCGTCGAAGCGGAAACCGAAGCCCATCTCGCCGCAGTCGCCAGCTTCGGCAACCTTCTCGACGAACAACCAACCCTGATGCAGAGCAAACTCACTTGGTCGGCTGTTGAACAAGCCGTTGCTGTTCTCGTGGTAACCCATTTGGAACCAGCCACCGATGTTCAGCCCGGCTAGTGGGCCGCATTCGTTGTTACCGAACAGCGTCCATGGATCATCAAGCTCACACTGGCTACCGAAGTTGCACAGTGCGCCTAGGCCGCAACCGCCGCCACCGAGGCGACTGCCCAATTGGCAACCGCCGCCCGAGCAACAGCTGGTCTCGCAACCGCAAGAAGACGCGGCAGGAGCCGAGCCACATCCGCAATCAGAAGTGTAAGTTGCCGCAGGAGCTGATGAATCTTGTGTAAAGTAAGTGCTAGTTGCCGAAGCCGTGCGGTGAATAGGGGCTTGGGCGGCTTGCTGCGTTTGGGCGTTCGCACTTCCTGTGCCGAACATGCTGGCGCCTAAAAGCCCCAGAACCAAACCAAACCGTGCGTGTATACGCTTCATTGCTATACGCCTCATAACGAAAAACCGGGTCTTGATGCGACTTCGTTCGTCGACAGGCATCTTGCCTCGCCCCAAACGAAACCGGACTAGCGACAGAAACCAGTCCACACGTCCAATCGGCGGGAATATTCGTCAGATCCCAAACAAAAAGCGCGACTATCGGTGCTAGCACATCCGAATCGGGCGGATTCTGGCAAGCTTTAACACCTGTGAGGATTGTCATCTGCAACTTAGACCGACCACTTCCGGCTGATTGCCGTTCCCAAGCAGTTCTCGAGGGCGGTGCGCGGGGCAGATCGGGACCGCAGAGCCGACAAATACGTCGATTCCCTTTGGACAAAGCCCATTTTTTGCCGGCGGCTCGGTTGAAGCACTGATCGTTGCCGGCCAAGACTTGGTTGGAACGCCTCGCCGCGCCATCCTACCGGGTGCAAAGCCGACCGCCAAAAATTTGGCGAACGATCGAGACTCGGGCGAACTACCGTGGGTTACACGAACTAACGAACTACTTTGCCAACCGCTTGGCTCGCTTAATCTCCCGTTGGATTTCACGCTCGAGGTCACCGAAGGCGAGGTTCGTTTCGATCAGATTACCCTTTGCGTCGACCATTAGGATCAAAGGAAGCGTTGACACGCCCAGCTGGTGAGCCAACGGGCTTTCTTCGACACCCCCGGGCTCATGCAACTGTAGCCAGGTCACGTTGCGGTTCTTCGAAATGAATGCGCGGAACTCGGGGGTCGTCGAATCGGTGTTACAGCCGATGAAAACCACGTCATCCTTGTGCTTGGCCGCGAGTCGCTCGATCGTTTCGAAGCCGTCGGCACACCAGTTTTCCCAGAAGTGCATGATGACAATTTTGCCTCGCAGGCTACGATCCGCCATCGAGAAATTACGCCCCTGAGCGGTTTTGCTGGTCAACTGAAGCGGTTTCCCCTCGCCGGTCAAACGTCGGATCGCTCCCGCTGCTCGTCTTGCGTCGTTTGTGTTTGGGAACCCGTCCACGATCTTTTTGTACCATTTGATCGCCAAATCATTGTCTCGGTCGGTGATCTCGGCGTTCAATGCCAGCTGGAACATTCCTTCGGCGGCGAATTCACTGCGCGGGTATCGGTCAACAAAGTCCTCAACGTCCTCCAGCAAATCCTGCTCGGCACGGTCTCGTTCTCGGTTATCACCGATTTTCATTTGCAGGCCGTACTTGGAGTACATCGAACGCCAGGCAACGTAATCGATGCCGTCGGTGATCCGAGCGGCCTTAAGCCGTTTGATGAAACCATCCAAGAACTCCAGCCCGTTCGGATAATTTTCATCTTGGTAGGCACCCTGCACCGAGTCGGCGATGTTGGCCAACCAGTTGCGGCGGTCTTCTGGCTTGCTTTTGAAGTAAATCTCTTGCATGGCGGCGGCTTTTTGCTGCCAAAGTTTGGCGATTTCCGATCCCTTTTGTGCTTTGTCGAGGCCTTCGTCGATTTTCTGCAGAGACTCGTACAGCTTGGCGACTTCTGGAACGGGCTGTGGACCTGGGTCTGGAATCGGGTCTATCTCCCTCTCCATCGGGAACAGAACGCCGCCGTTGTTGATCGGTTTGCCTTCCGAAACGATTTCCGGCAGCTCAACCAGCCGCCAGACATCGCCAACTTTAATGATGGTTCCGATGGCCAGCTGCCCGAAATCCTTACCTGATTGATACACGCATGAAGCGTGGTCAAACACGACGATGTCCGTTGAGCTTCCTTCGGTGCCCGCCGCACACATGCTCGGCTGGCCGTTACCCCACTGAACCCATTCCGCATTACTTGGGAGCTTTAGCGGGCCGACAACGGCTTTAGAGAATGTTCCCCGCGCGGTTTGCCAACGCTCTTTGATGCGATTCGCGGGCTTAGTACCAAGCCGCAGTGCGGTGAACTCTTTGGGAGTCAGCAACAGCCGTTGGAAGCGTGCTGCGTCGCCGGATTTTACAGCCATGAAGCACTCGTACGCGACTTCCTCGGGCGAGATCACTTTCCAAGTGTCGATCGTTCCGTCTTCGTTTGGGTCAAGGCCCCAGCGAATTCCGCCCGCCCCTAGCCAGCGGTATTGGTCGGCCTTCCGGTCAAAATCGGCATCAACGTCGCGGTAGACTTCGATTCCGTTTTGGAAGTATGACCATTGGTCCAGCTTGCCGTCCCCATTGGTGTCAAGAAATCGACGCAGAGTCCGACCGCTCGCGTCGGCAACCACAAAGCCTGCCGGTTTAGAGGTTTTCTCGATGTCGCACGATTTGAGCTCTTCGGCGGTTGGCCGGTCGCACGGAACGTTCGCTTGCTTAGGTTTGATTGCCATCGCCTGGGTCAGGCTGGCCCCTTGGCCAAACGTGGCGGGGGTCACCGATAAGGTTGTCGCCCAAGCGGCGACGATAATCGTAAGTTGAGCGACAGGAAAGCGGGAACTGGGAACCATGAAAAGACCTGAGTTCGGTTGCATGAGAATCTGAGCGTAGACGGGCTTGATCGTGAGGGTTTTGGCGGCCGAGCGAACGGATAGCGAACCGAGTCCACTCGTTTTTCATCCAGCCAAAGGTAGGCTAAAGAGTAACGAGAGTTCGGTCGATCGTTAAGCCTCTAGCAGAGTGGATCGAACCGAGCGATTGGGAATCTTGAGTGCCGATGGCAGGATATACGGTTTGAATAAACCGAGTAATTTGCATTTTTCGTTGCAGCGTCTCAGATCACCCTTTGACAGCGTGCAGCCAGTCAATAAAATCTGGCTTTTCACTGGGAAAGTGAAATTCGACTGGTCTGCCAAGGCCGTTGATGAGAGGCGATTGTCTCTGATTGGTCGCTTCGGTGACTTAGAGAAAAGCCGAAAGAATTTTCGGGTCGTGTAGCTCAGTTGGTTAGAGCGCGTCGCTGATAACGACGAGGTCCCAAG
>CAZLFF010000195.1:1359-4036 GCA_964558755.1 uncultured Pirellulaceae bacterium | reverse complement strand
TTTGCAAACTGAGCAAGAACGATGCGCCGGCCTGACCACCCTCATCAAGAACATCAGCGACCAAGAACGGCTACGGCACCAACTGTCGGCGAATGAAAAGTCACTGCAACAGCTGGAACCAACTCCACCCCAACACGCTCTGGGACACGCTACTGGTCTAATCAAAAGCCTGAACAGCACGCGGAGACAGATTGAAGCACTCAATCGGGAAATTAAATCACTGGACGCGATCACGCCACCGCCCGAACTTGAGAGTATCGACCGACTCCAAAATTTAACCCGACGAATTGAGACAGGCAAACTCGCAGTGACAGCGATCGGAGCAACCAGCCAAGTACTTTCGAAACTAGAAAGCGCCCCCGAGACTCAGGACACGAATCCTTTAAGCGTCGTGATTGGTCGCTGGGATACGCTCTCAGCCAAACGACAGCAAGCCGTCGACGCAGCTCAAGCCGCCGAACAACAACTGCAACTATGCACCGAAACCGTGCAGGCGTTTATCAAGCAAAATCCGAAATGCGCGACCTGCGGTGGCGATCTTGATTCCGCCACGCTGTTGTCATCCGCACTCGACGCGCACACTCACGCGTCGCCCGCGGCTGGCGGCGATGGAGCGTCATCATGAACGAAATCGTGAAAGAAGATGACTCTCACAGTGACCTTCGCGGGCTGATGTTTATCGGCGATCCTCACTTGGAGGCCCGCGTTCCCGGCTTTCGCAAAGACGATTATCCTGCTGTCGCGCTGCGCAAGTTTCGCTGGTGCTTAGAATTCGCCAAAGAACAGTCTCTGCAACCGTTCCTGCTGGGCGATCTGTTTCAGCTTCCACGCGACAACCCAAACTGGCTTGTTGCGGAGATCATTACGATTATCAACGAATGCACCGACGGTTGCCTGCCCGCAATTTACGGGAACCACGATGTTCGCGAAAACTCGCTGAAGCCCAACGACTCGATCAGCATTTTGTTCGCTGGCGGTCATTTACGGCCCGTCGGCGTTGGAGAGCAAACGTGGACAGGAACGATCGCCGGCCAGTCCGTCTCGGTCCGAGGCACGATGTGGGGCGATCGAATCCCAAAACGCGGCGAGTTTGCCAGCGTAGACAATGGAGCAACCTCAGACCTGTCCATCTGGATGACACATCACGACATTCTGATTCCGGGCTACGAGGAAGGCGGACGAATTCGACCGCACGCCATCGACGGAGTGGACGTTGTGATCAATGGGCACATCCATCGACGACTGGATGTCGTCAGCAAAAAGAATACGCACTGGGTCACCGCCGGTAACATCACTCGCCGCGCGCGTAGTGATGCCTCACGATCTCACCAACCTGCGGTTCCATGTATTGTACCCGCGACAGAATCATCGCCCACCAAACCACCGCCCGGTCACCTGTTCGACCCAAGCGATGCTGCCAACGAGTGGGATAGCATCCACTCGTTCGACTTTGAATCGCAGCAACAGTCTGCTTGGTCAATCGAATGGATTCGCGTCCCGCACGCACCTTTCGATGACGTCTTCCACGCCGCGGTTGAGGAAGAACAGCTCGAGAGCGGCATTGGGTCCGAGTTCATTCAGAACTTGCGAGAGCTAACGGAGCGGCGCACCGATTCCGGCGCGGGGCTAACCGACTACTTAAAAGAAAACCTTGGCCAATTTGACCAGCCCGTCGCCGACCAGATTTGGAAACTAGCGGAACAAGTCGCTGGCCCGGACGAATCTGGCATGCATGAATCGTGAAACTCGATTACCGCGTGCCCAAACAATCTGCCAATCATTCTCAATTCGCATCCCCAAATCGCTGCTGACAACCTACGAAAGACAACTCATGGGAAACTCTAACGAAGATCGCTCGATCGAGCAGCTAAAAGAGCAATACGAAAAGCTAAACCGGCGGAAGATCCAAACAGAAACTCAGCTGGCAACGGCGAACGCCCAGCTGGAGGAACTTTTGCAAGAAGCGGAATCTGAATTTGGTACAAGCGACGTCGCTGAACTAAAGAAAAAGCTGGCCAAAATGGAAGACGAAAACAGCAAGAACCGACGGGAGTATCAAACGCTGCTGGACAAAATCGAGGCGGATCTTGCTGCCATCGAGAAAGCGAATTCGGATTCTCCGTCAACAGAAGCCGCGCCTGATGAATGATTCCCAAACGTCAACTGAACTGGTCGACAGCCAGCAAGCCAAGCGTCTGGCCGATTTTTCGAGGCGGGCTCAAGGGCTGCTGGGCCAACAACAAGAACTGGCCCGCGCGCAGCGTGATGTCACTGAGCACTTGGATTCAGTCAATCAATTTCTATCGATCAGCGATGCTGTGACCGCCGCGTTGGAAAGCCTGAGCCATGACGTTTTCGAGCGTCAGCTCCATGAAATTGAAAAAGCCATCACAAAAGCGTTGCAGGACGTTCTTGAGCAACCAATTGAGTTCAAAGCCGCCGCGTCGTTCAAAAACAATGCGACCAATGTCGATTTCTCGATTTTGCGAGACGGCAACGAAGAAGACATCATGAAAGGGCAGGGCGGGTCGGTCGCCAATGTCGTGTCGGTCGGCCTGCGGCTGTTCGCGATTGCAATGTTGGATGAACGGCGACATCGGAAGTTCTTGGTCTTGGACGAGCAAGACTGTTGGTTGCACCCCAGCCTCGTCCCGCGGCTGACCAAGATTGTCCAAGA
>CAZLFF010000195.1:0-1259 GCA_964558755.1 uncultured Pirellulaceae bacterium | reverse complement strand
CTGCGGACTTCGTTCATCCCGATGTTCCCCAACTACGTGTTCATGCTGGCCAACGAAGATGAACGCGTGACCGCACTGACGACGAACTGCATTAGTGCCTGTAACCCGATCGTCGACCCGGATTCGTTAATCGATGACCTGCGCCAAGTCCATCGGCTGGTCGATCACGGGGAAGCCCTTACTCCCGAGGCGAAGCTCCAACCAGGCAGCCGTGTCCGCGTCCGATCCGGCCCGTTTGCTGGGCTCGAAGGCGACGTTATCCGCCGGGAAGGAAAAACTCGGTTGCTGCTGTCAGTCCGATATCTAGAGCAGGGCGTATCGATGGAACTGGACGAGGCCCTGCTGGAGGCCGTTTAGGCTCCGAAAACGTCAGTATCCCGCGCAGTTTATCCGGTCACTCCGGGGAAACGCCCGCACAAACCACCCAGACTTCCTTTTTGGACCGACGTCTAAATTTACCGGGCGAGGCTGGCCTTTCTCACGTAGAGATGCCGACGGTTGAATTATCCTTGCTGATAGTATCGTCAAAATCGGTGCCTTTTCGGCTGGTCGCACTGTCGATCCAGCTTCGCCTGGCTACGATATACGGCCTGAATTTAGGGCATATGAAACGCCCCAGAATCGGCTGACCTTCAAAAAACGGAGGTCACCCACGGGAACGGAGTGCGCGCCGATTTAGCGGTCGATCGTTTCCCAGCAACTTAAAACTCGTATTTATTTACCATGAGCCACCCACTTCACCAACATTCGATTTACGTTGCCGGCCACCGAGGCATGGTCGGCTCGGCGGTGGTGCGGGCATTGCGGGCGATCGGCCATCCGAACGTTATCGTGCGGACTCGGTCAGAACTGGATTTGACCAATCAGGCCGCGGTCGGCGACTTTATGGCAAAGGAGAAGCCGGGCATCGTTTTCTTTGCTGCTGCCAAGGTCGGAGGGATTCACGCGAACAAGACTTATCCCGCGGAATTTTTATACGGCAACTTGGTGATGGCGTCCAACGCGATTCATGCGGCATACCAAGCCGGTGTGGCACGTTTCTTGTTTCTGGGCAGCACGTGCATTTACCCACGCATGGCCCCTCAACCGATGTCTGAAGACTGTCTACTCACCAGTCCACTCGAGCCGACTAACGAGGCTTACGCACTGGCCAAGATCGCCGGCCTGAAACTATGTCAGCACTATCGAAACCAATACGGTGTTCTGTTTCATAGCGGAATGCCAACGAACCTGTACGGACCGGGGGACAATTATCACCC
>CAZLFF010000194.1:0-4054 GCA_964558755.1 uncultured Pirellulaceae bacterium | reverse complement strand
ATGGCTGCTTCGTTGACTCGCACGAACTCGGCCGCGTCTACGGAACCGCCATGGCACTCTTAAGCCTATCCGTCTGCGAGTAATCCCGGTGCTTGTCAATGCCCCGAAGAAGTTTTTGACGATCTGATCGTTTTTTTAAAACGCAATTTTTTCGTCACATTCTGATTGCCTAGCCGTACTAGAAGTCGTGAGACATAAATAAACGGCAAACCAATTTTTTAAACCGGTAAAAACGCAGAGACGCAGGCGAAAAAGCCAGCCCACACCAGTATCGCGTTTCACCGGTGCGAAGCTTCTGTCAATTCATCAGACAGCAACAGCTTTGCCACCCACATGGAAGTGGCTCACCATTTTGAGCACCCAAAATTGGGGATCTCCGTTTATCCAGCCTCAAGATGATCAATAGCTTTTTAGGCGGTCATCTTCATTTTCAACTTGATCCTTTTTCGCAGCACCCAGGTAACCGACATGTCAAGATTACTTCGAAGTTCAGATCAGACAAAATCGCACAACATTTCACGCAATAAAAATAAGCGGAGACGTAAACGCAATCAGCAACCGCTCGCTTTTGAAATTTTGGAGCCGAGACACTTACTGGCGACAATTATTGTTAACAGTACTGTCGATGATGCATCGGGGGCGGCAGATGGACTCATTAGTCTCCGGGAAGCCGTTATCGCAGCCAATACAAATGCTGATTTTGGCGACGCCGTTGCTGGCGATATCAACGGGGACATCATTCAGTTTGACTCATCACTGCTGGGATCGACTTACACGTTGACCGAAGGAGAAATTCAAATCACCGATGACGTCTTGATTCAGGGCGGACAAAGCGGGATCACTATCGACGCACAGGGAAGTAGTCGAATTTTCAATATTGCAGTTACAGAGACGGTCGGAATTGGAAAATTGATTTTGACTGGTGGCCAAGCCGACAATGGTGGAGCCATTTATGCTAACGGCGGCACAACGATTCTTGATGGAGTCAGCTTTACCGGAAATGAAGCGTCCGGCGATGGAGGTGGCGCCGTCTATCTTGAAGACGGAGATTTCTACGCCACTGATTCAACGTTTAGCGGTAACAAGGCGACCGGAAGCTCTGGAAGCGGGGGAGCGCTGCTGCAGCTTGACGGCAATGTTGGAATTTTCAATGGTTCGATGGTAGCCAACGAAGCCAATCGCGCCGGTGGTGCAATCGAAATAGTCGATGGCTCTTTCTACTCAGGCAATCTTCAGGTTGGTGGCGTAGGGCAAGGCAATATCGCTGGCCCTGCTGGCACTGCAGCTCCCGGCAATGGAGGAGGCATGCACGTCACTGGCAGCGCGAGCGTCATCGTCTCCGGCGGAAGTTACGTCGAAAATTTTGCCGCCCGAGAGGGTGGTGGGCTTTGGAATCAATCTGGCACGAACATGTTCGTGATCGGGACAAATATTGTCGACAACGTCGCTGAAGGGGCCGGCGCTGATGATGGCGGTGGCGGAATCTTCAACAATGGCGGCGACCTGTTTGTTTCGGGTGCGACAATCTCCGGAAACACCGCGACTGGCACCGCAGGAAGCGGCGGGGGAATTTTCTCGACCGATGGGATTGTCCAGGTTGTCTCCTCAACTATTGAATCCAACATAGCCAACCGCGCAGGCGGCGGCGTAGAAATTGTGGATGGAGATTTTACGCTTCGAAATTCCACGCTGGGTGGCGAGACTACTGACCTCGGGAATGTTGCCGGTCCTGAGGGCACTGCCTCGCCCGGAAACGGGGGCGGCTTGCACGTGACCGGAACAGCCAACATCGTCATCAGCAATACGATCGTCGCCAACAACGTGGCGGCTTCGGAAGGTGGAGGCCTTTGGAATCAGGCTGGTTCATTCATGCTGACTGATTCAGGAACCAACATCCATTCCAATCTGGCTCACGGAAATAACGCGGATAATGGCGGCGGCGGCGGCGTGTTCAACAATGGCGGCCGACTTTCAGTGATCGACACGACAATCTCTGGAAACATTGCTGACGGGACAAGCGGAAGCGGCGGGGGGATTTTCTCGACAGCCGGAAACGTGCTTGTCGAAAACTCGACGCTTGAGTCGAACGTGGCAAACCGTGCTGGTGGAGGGATCGAGTTAATCAACGGAAGACTCGACTTCAATAATTCTTCTCTTGGCGGAGCGACGGCTGAACAAGGAAACATCGCCGGCCCAGAAGGAACCGCAGCCCCTGGGAACGGCGGCGGTTTCCACGTCAGCGGAATGGAGGCAAGTGCCTATTTCCGAAATAGTGAAGTCACCAACAATGTGGCAGCGTCCGAAGGTGGCGGGCTTTGGAATCAAGTTGGCTCTCTCTTAAGAGTTGACAACACGACGGTCGAAATGAACGTCGCCCACGGCGATGAAGCCGACAACGGAGGCGGCGGAATCTTTAACAATGGCGGTCGGTTAACCCTCGCCAATGAAACGAGCATCATGTCCAACTCTGCCACGGGAACCGCTGGCAGTGGTGGTGGAATCTTTTCAACCGATGGACGCGTCCTGATTTTTAACACAACCATCGATAGTAATTCAGCTGCACGAGCCGGGGGTGGCGTCGAAATCGTAGACGGTTTCATGTTGTTTACGAATTCAACAATCAGCGATAACGATGTCGGAGTCACATTTGCAGCGAGCCCAGGAAATGGCGGCGGGCTGCACGTAAGTGGAAACGACGCGAGCGTCTACTTTACCAACACCTTAATCAGTGGAAACATTGCGGCCTCCGAAGGTGGTGGACTTTGGGGACAAAGCGGCTCACTGCTCCGAGTTGATAGTGGTACCGTCGTGACCAACAACACGGCTCAGGGCGATAACGCTGACAACGGAGGCGGCGGAATCTTCAACAATGGCGGACGTCTGACAATTTTTGAAGCGACCATCTCCGACAACATTGCCGACGGAGATTCCGGAAGCGGCGGAGGACTGTTTTCAAGCGATGGCGTAGTTCTGGTTTTTGACTCAACGTTCGACGGGAACGCTGCAGCGCGGGCAGGTGGCGGGATCGAAGTGATTGACGGTTACACTCAGTTGACAGGAACCACACTTTCAAACAACAACGCTGGGATAAGCATCACGGCTGCACCGGGAAGCGGCGGTGCCGTTCATGTTTCAGGAAACGAAAGCACGTTTGTTTTAGTCAATAGTAACGTCGTCGGAAATTCTGCACAAAACCAAGGTGGCGGACTTTGGAATCAGACTGGAAGCGACATGTTTTTAAACGGTGGAAACCGGATTGAAGGCAATAGTTCTGTCTCAGGCGTCGGCGGCGGAGTCTACACACGAGGCTTCTTCCAATCAGTCGATTCTGTTTTTGAGGATAACTCTTCTGGTGACAACGGAGGTGGAATTTTCATCACATCAACGGGATCAGCCGACGTGATGGATTCGACATTGCTTGGTAACACCGCCATGTCCGGAGGCGGAATATTCAACGAAGGCATATTGAATGCGATGGACTCAGCGTTCGCAGACAACATCGCCATGATCGACGGAGGGGCTATTTTTACCGATGAGACCGCGACGACAACTGAGTCTGACAACACGTTCTCTGGGAATTTGCCGAATGATCAGAACTAGACCGTAAGACTCGTTCGTCCCTCGTCGAACCATTATCGCCTGGCATCAATTGCAGGGAATTTGTGGGGATGAGCGGCTTACCTAATTGAGCTTGGAGGTCACGTCCGCTTTTTGCAGGCGTGACTTTTTTGTGCGCAAATCCATTCCATGGCTCAGCGCCATTCGCGAACGGCCCTGACTATTGGATTCTAAAATTTTGAATCAGGATCAAGCCCAGCCCGGATCGCTTGCCAGAATAAAACGGGAGCCACGAGACTTAGCTCAACCGAGTCTACGAATTCAATTTCAAAATTTGAATCTGCACTTTCGAGCAAAAACGATTGGTCATCGGTTTTGCGGTACTGCCCCGAAAGAACCTGCTTCACCGAACCTCGATCATTGGAAACGGGGCCTTCGTAATCAAGATAGAATTTTCGATGATTGGATAGCCGCACACATTTTGCGGACTTCCTTT
>CAZLFF010000193.1:1355-4065 GCA_964558755.1 uncultured Pirellulaceae bacterium | reverse complement strand
CGCACAAAGCAACGTAAAGCCATCAGTCGGCCGAGGCCGCGTGTTTGAGCAACGGTAAGGTTTTGCAAGCCTGATTCACGATCACCAGATGAAATGTTGAACGTGAGTCCAATGATGATCAGTGGAGCGATCGCCATGACGACAAATGCCACGTCAAAGGGCCCGTAAACGCTTGCCACTGGACGAACTTGATCGCTTCGTTGAACGGTTTGCGAGAAGGAAACGCCTTGCACTCGATAGCGGTCCGGCCATGACTGGCTGGCTCCAACGGACAATGCCGACAAAGGAGACGCAAACAGCGACACGTCCCAAAGATTCGTAGAATGGCTCATGAGATAGGGCGAATTCGCTGACATCCGAAGCTGCTTCTTGAGACGCTCGAGTCGCTTTTGCTGGTCAGAGTTCGCATCGGTCGATTCTTCGGTTTCTGTTTTGCCTTGCAATGCATCCAAAAAGAGACTTTTTACCAAGCCGTTTTCTTCTTCGGTCAGTCGAGCATTTGCTTGCCGTTGCTGCGTGCGGATCACGCCAAGAACAATCGCTACCAACAGAAGAAACGAAAAGACAAGCAGGGCGATTCGGACTCCGCCCAAACGAAGCGCAATCAGCGACTCCCAATACGCCAGTCGCGCCAGTCGTATCGTTCTCCGATTCTGAATTGGACTTTCGTGCCTTT
This sequence comes from uncultured Pirellulaceae bacterium, assembly GCA_964558755.1. Taxonomy (GTDB): domain Bacteria; phylum Planctomycetota; class Planctomycetia; order Pirellulales; family Pirellulaceae; genus Mariniblastus. The sequence continues at coordinate 3,389 of CAZLFF010000193.1, read as the reverse complement.
CCATCATTCCGTGTTAGCCGCCTCGACTGACTTTTGGGCACGCGTACACCGAAGCGACCACCGCCACGATCGACCAGACCGCAACGCAGCACATGGCAAGCGAACAACGCCGCAGATCAAGGCCTGACGAAACAAACCGCGGTTGGAATTCGCTAACCTGAGCCCAAAATTCACGACGCGCTTCGGGTGTGCTTCCGGGCTTTTTTCTTTTCATTTCAGATGTGTTCAGCTCTTTCACGTATTGTCGGCGATAGTTCTCTGCGTCATTCACAAAGTCAAAGTGATGTGCTCGATCGGTCGCCGCCAATGAAGCGGAGATCGCTCTGATCGCCATGTACGGACTTGCGAATCGAAATCTGCTGACGATTTCGTTTTGGCGGTTCTTTGCATCGGCGACATGCTGTTCAATTTCATCGTAAAGCTCGTTGGTGGTGGCTTCTTGTTCGATCATTCGGGCGCCAGCGATGTCGATAGGCAGGTCTTCGATTTTGTCGACTTTGAATTCAGCAAGCAATCGTTCCTCAAGCTCTCGAGTGGCTTTCGCTCGCTCGACACTGGCTTGATTGGAGTCATGAACCGCGTTTTCTTTCTCGAGTCGAACCTCCGCGTTGGTCGGAAGCGGAGATGCAAAGTTGGCGACATCGCCGGCAATGCGTGGCATGACAAGGGCCACGATGCTCCACAACGCGACCAACACCGAAAAGCTGCCCGATATTGAGTTGGACTTTGAAACAACCCAAATGGTCACCCCAAACCAACCCGCAAAGTATGCGACTAGCACGCAAAGGAGAGTAGTTCCTCGAACGATCAGGTCGAGCGGTTGCAGCAGTTGATCGTTGTCGAACCATGGCAGAAGGAAAAGCATGAGTCCAGGTGTTGCCACGATAAGTAGTGTCACCAGGACGGCCAGGCCTTTTCCTGTGAGAATCGAGGACCAGCGGGAGCCAGTGGTTAGCAGGATCGAAAGCGTGCCGCCTTCTTTTTCGCGTGCGATCGACGCGATACCCAAAACGATGATCAGCAGCGGGCCGAACAATTGCAGCAGTACCGCCGGCGAATAGGCCTCGTTTTGAATCAAGTCGACGTCATCCCAGGTCGGTGGATTTTTGGCTGCCGATTGGTAGTGCGATTGGACGAATATGGACGATCCAAATTCGGAAACGGCCCCCGGATCGAATCCGGCCAATGGCGAGACCGGCTTGTATACAGTCTGGCCAGTGTGAGTTGCCATGTGGGCGTTGGCGGTCGACTGAGACAACCATGCCTCACGAGCTTCGGCTTGCAGCTCCGTTTGTTCAATGGCGAACTCGCGCCAGTTGTGGTGCGAAGTCCAACTTGCCCACGCCAGCCCGGCCGAAAAGCACGCCAGCAGCGCGATGCAAAAAGGATCGCGAAGCAACAGCCGAAGTTCGTTACAAAACGTTGCTCTGGTTGTCAGAAACATTCGATGCGTCATGAACAAGAGCTTATTGTTGGTGTCCGTCAAGAGCTAGTGCTTACTGGCTTCGCCGCCGACCGCCACGATACCCGTTGGGATTCCACCCACCTTCTGACGACTGATCACTTTCAATTTATCCAGTGAAAGCAAGCAGATCTCACCATCGGCCGGGTTGGTGAACACGGCGTACTTCTCGTCATCATCGAAGCTAATCGAGTGATACGATCGGTATCCCTGGACAAGGCCGTTTCCAACCTCAATTGACTTTTCTACTTTAGCATCAGCAAAGTCCCGATCCTGATTGGGGTCGAGATCGATGATCGTCAATTGCTCAGCAGCATCGCCGGCTCGTTTGAACTGAAACGCCATCGCGTACTCTTTGCCGCTGAGAGCAGTCACGCATTCGGGCATTCCCATGAAAAGGCCGGGCTTGGTTTCAACCGTTAGCTTCGACACCGCCGGGGCTTCTGCCGATGCCTTGATCATGCAAAGCCCAGCGTCAGCGCCTTTCCCGGCAAGGAACATCACGTGATCTTTGTGGTCCGTAAAGGCGCCGGTTCGGTACGGTTTGTCGTCCTCGGCATTCTTACCTAACG
>CAZLFF010000193.1:0-1345 GCA_964558755.1 uncultured Pirellulaceae bacterium | reverse complement strand
GATTCGGACGACTCGCTCAGGTCCAGATCCGCTTCGACCCAAATGACACCGTCGTTGGGAGCCATAAACACTTTGCCGCTGTTGGTGATCGCGCCGTGCAATCCCGGTGTCGGTGACTCGAACGAGTAAGCAATCGATTCGCTTCCCGGTTTGTCGAGATTGACAACATCGATTCTGCCGCCACCCGACTCAGATGGTTTGATCCAAGTCGAGTAAGCAACTTTCTTGCCAACGGCAGCGAGAGTGATGTGTCCGCCGCCACCCTGATAGAAAACACCCAAAGCCTCATTACCACCAGCCATCAGCTTGGTTGGGCTGATACGAGTGAACCCATTCAGCGGGTCGTTTGCCAGATAAAATTCATTGTTGTAGTCGTACAGGTGGATCGGATACTTACTCGGATCGCCAAGCATCGAGAGCTTCAACTGTGGAGCATCGCCGTAGGTGTAATCCGAGTGGTCTCCATGCGGTTGCTCGGTGACTTGCAGATCAACAGCCATCCAACCGCCGCCGCGTACCCCCACGATCAACATGTTGTCGATCCGCTTCATGGTTCCGAGAGCCTGATTGGCGGTCAGTGCAGGAAAACCAGCGACTTTGCCTTGATCCTGAAACACGATGCTCGGCCCAACCTGAACGAACTCACCCCAGTGAAGCGATTTGTCTTGGGCGTCTTGCCATGCAACACGAATCAGTTGCTCTGAGCCGGAACCAAATTGAGCGAAGGCGATATTCGTCGAGGCAAAAACAATTGCACCTATCAGAAAAGCACACTGGATCAAACGGCGGGGCGATGCGAAAGAGATCATTTATGAATCCTTTGTTTCCGGGCTTATTCTTAATAAGACGAGAGTCACTGCGAACGGCTCCGGAACTTAATCCAAATGCAACGGAATTGCAACTGCGGCGGGTTTGGCATGATGCGGCCGGCACAGCAAAATGCGCAATTTTGGGATTTTGGTGATTCGCTGTTTACGCCGGAACAAAATCTGACCTACAGTCGTACAGATGAACAGCAGTTTCTGCCAGCCTGTGATGCTTGCCGGCCCCTTATGCACTCCCATGAACTTACTTTAGGCCTCGCGTTTGGTTTGGGAGCCCTTCATGCGCTTGAGCCAGGACATGGCAAAACGGCGATGCTGCTATACCTTGCCGGAGAGCGGCGAAGTTTTCTGCATCCGCTGGTCATGGGGCTCTCGAGTGCACTCTCTCATTCGATCTCGTTGATTGGGATCGCGGCCATGGTCCACTTGACGCACCACGTGGTCACCGGAGATCACCATCATGCCGACGAAGGCGTCACGGATGCTATGCGTTGGATCAGTGCTGGACTTGTTCTGGTGGT
>CAZLFF010000192.1:0-4070 GCA_964558755.1 uncultured Pirellulaceae bacterium | reverse complement strand
CGTGAACGTGAACTGCAAGCATATTTTGAAACGCTGCAATCGATTCAGTCAAAGTCAGGTAGTTGGGCTCACGAGTATCCGAATCCCTTGGTGACCGCGTTGTCACTGGTGGTTCTTGACGAAGCGAAACAGGCTGGAGCCACAATCGATTCTTCGCGAATCCAGATGGGCATTCGCTCACTGCAAGCCAATCGCGGTCGTGGCGGTTTTTTCTATCAAGACATCGCGAACACCAACCCGCAGGCCCGGGACCATGACCAAACCGTTGGATCGGCTGGACGTTTGCCGTTGTGCGAGGCGGCGCTGCATCGTTGGGGGGCGTCCGATAACGCGGCGCTTGCCGAGGCGGTTCGTATCGCTTTCGAGAAGCAATCGTATCTGCTGGCTTCGCTCAAGTACGACGATCATACGCCGCCCGCGGGCTACGGCGGGTTCTTTTTTTGGTTTGATCTATTGGGGCGAACGGACGCGATCGCGGGTCTCAAGGATCCGTCGCAGCGCAAGCAGAATCTGCAGCGAGTGCGTGATTTGGTTTTGTCGCTGCCCGAACTGGACGGTTGTTTCGTTGACAGCCACGAAATTGGTCGCTGCTACGGCACGGCCATGGCTTTGCTGTGCTTAGCAAAAGATTATGAGTAGCGCGGGGTGGCGCGTGATCGGAGTGGCGAAGGAGCGAAGTTCACTGTAAAGACGCCGTGCCGCAGGGCCGCAAAGGTTTCTCCAAGAGTGGAGGTTGAAAACCGCTGCGGCACCAAGCTCACGAAGAAACAACTGACGACCTTGGTGTCCTGCGTAGGTTCGTGGTTGATCTTACGCATTCAATTGGTTGGGCCTACGCTCGATCGCCTTCCGGGTACTTCATGTTCACGTCACGTTGCGGGAACGGGATCCCGATGTTTGCTTCGGTCAGTTTTTTGTAAATCGCCGTGTTGATCTCGTGCAGGATATCGTAGCGACGCGGGATGTTGGTGATGCAGCAACGCAGTTTAAAATTGAGTGAACTATCCCCAAATTCCTCGAACGCGACGAGGGCTTTCGGGTCGTCCAAAACATCCGGGTTCTCTTTTGCAACGTTTAGCAAAATGTCTTTAACCACGTCCGGGTTCGTGCCGTACTCGACGCCCACTTTTACCCCAATGCGATTGATGACGCTCGACAAAGTCCAGTTCATCAGCTTGCCGGTGATCAAATCTTTGTTGGGGACGACCAGTTCTTGATTGTCCCAGTTCGTGACCGTGGTTGCTCGCATTTGAATCCGCGAAACGATACCCGTTGTTCCATCGACCGTCACCACGTCGCCAACGCGAACTGGACGCTCCAGCAGCAGGATCAATCCAGACACGAAGTTCGCGACGATCTCTTGCAAGCCAAAGCCTAAACCGACGGAGATCGCGGCGACCAACCAACTGTACTTCGTCCACGAAATTTTTAAGAAGCTCAAGGCCAATACAATGCCGGCGACGGTGATGATGTAGCGGACGATCGTTGAGATCGCATAACGCGACCCCGAGTCCAGCGGCAATTGCTTCAGCAACAATAGCTCGAGCATCCCTGGAATATTTCGCACGCCCAGAATGGTCAGTCCGAACAGCAGTAGCGCCACGGTCAGGTCACGAAACGTAACCCAATCGACGGCCTCGCCGTTCTCGCCCGTTTCCGCTTGCCACAGCTGCCAGCTGTCAAAGATTTTGGTCGCAGGCAACAGGTCCTGCCATAGGTTCCAGAAAATGAAAACTGCCACGACACCGAACAGCACGCCCGTCATCTCTTTGGCCTGCCTGCTCACGTCGGTGATGTCAAAGCCGGATTCCGTTTTAAGCTCGATTGGCATGTTGGCCAACATCGTTTCTTCGTTTGCTTCCTCGGCCGCCTTCCGCTGTTGCTCGCGTTGTTCAATCAACTGGTCGTATCGCAAACGGCGGCGGCGTACCAACAGGAATCGCATCGCGAACATGTACAACGCCAGCAGGCCAATCGCGACCGCCAGCGTTTCATTCCACACTTTACCCAGTTCACTGGCCATGTAGTTGTAACCAGCGAGGGCAAAGATCATCAGCACGATGGGAATTCCGGTCAGGAACACTAGTCTAAAATAGCCCAGCTGCATAAACCAAGCATTCGATTTCTCGGCCTTGATGTCTCGTTCGAAGAACACACCACCTGGTCGCATCACGCGATACATTACGATCGATGTTCCACCGAGCAACGCAACGAGCAAGGCGCGGCCCAGGGTGTTTTTCCAATCGTCCACGCCGTGGTGTCGAAGCGTCAGCATTGTCGTCATCAGGACTGCGGCGATCGGAATGAATCGGTCGAGGTCTCGCTTTAGCCGTTTTGAACCTGTCGCGTTCCATTCCGAGTGGGATTCTGCCAGTCCCTTGCCACGGAAGACCTGACGTAGAAATTCAATTGGCAGTAGCAAGATGGCTGTCTGAGTCAGCGCGACTCCCAGTGACATGGCAAAGCCGCTGCCGGATCCGCCTTCGCTTTGCACGCCTAGTTTGATTAGCTCGCCAGCGACGTACATCAACAGCGGCCACATGATTGATTTGATGACGGTGCGAACGAACGTGCGACCCGTCGGAGTAAAATCGCGGCACTGTCGTTTCTCAGCCTCTAAGCCCGCCTCGTAGATTTTTTTGCTCAGGACTGGATGCAGCAGCACCATGGTGACGGCAAAGATAACCCAGGGTAGCGCTCGTGGCAGGCGGTTCACCAACGCGTTGACCATCGCTCGGCTAGCCGACATCCAATGGTCTGGCCGAGTCAACCATTGGGTAGCAGCCGGCCAAGCGGTTGGATCCCCAGCACCAATCGCAGGCGCGCTGCGGATCCACAGAATGTGCTCGTCGATGAGTGTTGTGTATTCTTCGCTGGTGTTCGCGTAGCTGCGTTGGGCCGTTTCGAGTTCCGTCAGTTTCCCGATGAGGTCGTTCTGCAGTCCCTTTAATCGAGTGAGCATTTCCTTTCGTTTACTTAACAGCTTCGTCAGCGGTTCGCGCAAGATCTTACGTCGTGGAGCGTCCATGTTGTCGGGTTGTAACGTAGCCCAGTTGTCCAAGATCATTTCGGCGGCCGCAGCGGGATCCGCGACCTCGTCCAATTCATCTTCTGTCTGATAGCGTTGAACGCGAATATTTACAGTGTCTTGAAGCGTGTCGGTTTGTTGGAGTTGGTTGCGGGCGAGCACGAGGTCTGCTTTTTCCTGACGCAGCATGACCCCCATGGCCTCGCTTAGTTTTGCGTCTTGGTCGCCGACTCGGGTTTTCGTAACCTCCAGATCTTTTTGCAATTTTTCGTTGGCCGCCGTCGCCGCGGCTGCCATTTTGCTGGCGACTTTGACTTGTCCAATGACGTTGTCAAGCTGCTCGATCAATTCGACGTTTCGCTCAGCGAACGGTTGCAGTTCCTCGAAGGTCCGTTTCGCTTGGTCTCGCGTTTCTTCCGCGAGGTTGGTGATTTCCTTTTGGCGAACACTGTCCAATCGCCGTTGCAGTTTCTCAGTTCGCTCGGTGAGTTGCTTTACCTTGCGATTTTCTAGGTCAATCTGAATCGGTAGTAGCTCGGCGGTCGCCAAATAGGCTTGCTGTTCGGCTCGCAGCGTCGCGCCTTTTTGGGCCAACATGTCGACCGACGTCTTCGCGTAAATCGCCCGAGCGTTCGACAGCGTCTCGGGGTCGCCCGCGATCGCGGGTATTTTCGATCGCTGTTGTGCGTCTTCAAGTGCCGCATCGTTAGCAGCGACTTCGTCGGGTAGCTTGTCCAGTCGCTGTTGGCGTCGGGCAGGTTCGGCCGCCAGCTCTCGTTGCTTCTCACGAGCCGTACTGAGTTTCGCCGCAATATTTCGAAGTTGGGTTTCTATTTGCTCCGCAGACGCGCTGTCGGGCAAATCACTGCGTTCTAGGGACCCTGAAGATTGATCCAGTTCCTTCTGCGCGTTGGTGATGTCCTCGGGAGCTTCCTGAGCCTGCTGGCGGAACCGGTTTTCTGACTCGGCGAGCGTTTGAGTCAGCGTCAGGTCCTGTGTCGCTTTTTGGTAGATGTTTTCGATCCGGGTTCGTCGCTCGTCA
>CAZLFF010000191.1:0-4155 GCA_964558755.1 uncultured Pirellulaceae bacterium | reverse complement strand
GAACGGAAGTCGCGTGGACAAGCTGCCGCAACGTGTCGGCTAGTCTTCCTCGACGACGTACCACTGAACCATAAGGCGAATAACGATGGCAAAAGGCATACTCGGCCGTAAGGTCGGGATGACGCAGGTGTTCGATCCCGAAACGGGTGTCGCGACTCCGGTCACAGTAATCGAGGCGGGGCCGTGCAAGGTTCTTCAGCTTCGCACAGTTGAAAAAGACGGTTATTCGGCGGTTCAGTTGGGCTTTCAGGACAAGAAACGTCCGTCGAAAGAGAAACGCTCTCGTGGCAGCCAAGCTGCACGATCTGAGCGAGGCCATGTCGCCGACATCAAGTCAAAGCGTTCGCAGGCACTGGCTGCTGCGGGTGCCGAAGTTCCTGCTAAGGCAGGTTGCGAGCCACAGAAATTTGTCCGCGAGCTTCGCGGTGAAGTCGATGGCTACGAGGTTGGCACCGACGTTACCGTCAGCGTGCTCGAGGAAGTCAAGCGTGTTGATGTCAGCGGCATCAGCAAAGGCCGTGGTTTTGCGGGCGTAATGAAGCGTCATAACTTCAGCGGCCAACGTGCTTCTCACGGTGTTAAAAAGTGTCATCGCCACGCTGGTGGTACCGGCATGAGTGCCTCGCCTAGTCGCACCTTTAAGGGGAAGCGAATGGCGGGTCAGTACGGTGGCGGCAAAGTGACCGTGCGTAATCTTTCGTTGCACCGGATTGATGGCGAGAACAACTTGCTGTTGATCGAAGGTGCTGTCCCCGGCCCCAACGGCGGGATGTTGGTCATCAAAGAAACGAACAAGAAGTAGGATTACGAACATGGCCAGTTTACCAGTCTACGACAGCAGCGGTGCTGAGGTCGGAAAATACGAAATCGATCCGGCGATCTTCAGCGAGACGATCAACAAGCAGTTGCTGCACGACGTTGTTGTGATGTACCAAGCGAACGCTCGTCAAGGATCGCACAAAACCAAGAGCCGCGCCGAAGTCGCAGGTTCGCGCACGAAGATGTACCGCCAGAAGGGGACGGGTAACGCTCGTGCTGGACATCGCACTTCGAACATTCGTCGTGGCGGTGGTCATGCATTTGCAAAGCGGAATCGCGATTACTCGTACCGCCTGCCTCGCAAGGCCGTTCGCTTAGCGACTCGGATGGCGATCGCGGGAAAGATTCAGGACGAGCGAGTGATGGTGGTGGATGGCTTGTCGCTTGACGCACCAAAGACCAGCGTGATCGCAAAGATGCTCAAGGGCATGGGCGTGAGCGGAAAGAGTGCTTTGATCGCAACTGCGGATCACTCAGAAGCCGTTTACAAAAGTGCTCGCAACGTTGCCGGTGTTTCGGTTCTGCCCGTGGCAGATCTTAACGCTCTGGCGATCTTGAAGCCGCAACGAGTCATCGTGACTCGCGAGGGCATGGATCGCTTGAAAGAGAATGCAGGAAAGTAACGCGGCAACTGACGAATGGGCGTTCCAGCAGCGCTCAATGAAATAGCGGAAACAAGCGGAGTTAGGATCATGGCTCGAGTCATCACAAAACGAAATCGCAAGCCGGCTTTGCCACCGAAGTTGGTTTTGGAGCCCCATCAGGTCATCATCAAGCCGTTGGTGACAGAGAAGGGCACGTTCCAAGCTGACGAGCTGAACCAGTACACCTTTAAGGTGAACCCGTTGGCAACCAAGACAGACATCAAGTCGGCGATCGAACAATTGTTCGAGGTGAAAGTCGTTGGTATTTCAACGCAGACTCGCAAGGGCAAGCCGCGTCGTTACCGCTTCACCGCGGGACGCACGAAGGATTGGAAGAAGGCGATTGTTCGTTTGGATGCCGATCACAAAATCGACTTCTTCTAAGCCGACTAAAACAAATCAACATGAACGTGAACCTGGGCAACATCTAGGCCACGAATTGAAACACACGGGTGTATCATGGGAATTAGAAAATACAAACCAACCTCAGCGGGTCGACGCGACGCTAGTGTTAGTGACTTTAAGGATCTAACCAAGGGCTACACCGTCGAGAAAAGCCTGTTGCGTCCAATGGTTCGCGGCTCAGGTCGCAACAACCAGGGCAAGATCACTTGTCGTCATCGGGGTGGTGGCCACAAGCGTCGTTACCGCGTCATCGATTTCAAGCGTGACAAGGACGGCGTAACGGCAGTGGTTGACTCGGTTCAATACGATCCAAACCGCAGTGCTCGCATCGCGTTGTTGAAGTACACCGACGGCGAGAAGCGTTACATTATCGCCCCCGATGGCTTGAAGGCTGGCGACAAGTTACACAGTGGTCCGGACGCGGCTCCGACCAATGGTAACTGCTTGCCGCTGAAGAATATTCCTTTGGCGACCGTGATTCACAACATCGAAATGCGACCTGGCCAAGGAGCAATCCTTTGCCGTAGTGCTGGCGTCAACGCCGTGCTGATGGCTCGCGAAGCCAAGTGGGCTCAGATCTCTCTACCGAGTGGCGAGATTCGTCGCGTGCCTTCTGCTTGTCGTGCCACGATCGGCAAAGTGGGTAACAGTGAGCATAGCTCGATTCGTTTGGGGAAAGCCGGTCGTTCGCGTTGGTTGGGGCGTCGGCCTCACGTTCGCGGTACCGCAATGAACCCAATCGATCACCCGCATGGTGGTGGTGAAGGTCGCACGAAAGGTGGTCGTCACCCAGTCAGCCCATCAGGCGTACCGGCCAAGGGTGGTCGCACACGTAAGCTGGCCAAGGCCTCGAACGCAGCAATCGTTCGTCGTCGCAAGTCGAAGCGTTACGGTCAGTTGAAGGTCAAATAGGAAATCACTGAGATGAGTAGATCACAGAAAAAAGGCCCGTACGTTGACGAGAAGCTGTTCCGCAAGGTCGAGAAAGCGGAAGCGGCCGGCAACAAAGAGCCAATCAAAACATGGGCTCGCGCCTGCACCGTGGTGCCTGAATTCATTGGCTATACGTTTATGATTCACAACGGTCGCCAGCACGTGAAGGTGCAGGTAACCGAGGACATGATCGGTCACAAGCTGGGTGAGTTCGCTCCGACGCGAACGTTCAAAGGGCACGGCGGCGGCAAGAAACGCTAGGCAAAACGTTAACTGGCTGCATGGTCCTTGCACCACAACGACAACAAAACAGAGAACTGTTGACGAGTTAAACAACCGCAACGAGTACGACAAATGGCATTTCAATCAAAACATCGATACGCTCGGATTGCTCCTACGAAGGTGCGTCCGCTGGCAAACCTGGTTCGTGGCAAGTTCGTCGACGAGGCATTGGACATTTTGCGTTATCAACCGCACCGCGGTGCTCGGATGCTTGAGAAAGTCATTCGCACTGCGTTGGCGAACGCTCAGGATCCCGACCAGAACCCCGGTCGGATCGTCAACGAGCGTGACTTGTTCATCTCGGAAGCCTGCATTGACGGCGGGCCGATGTTCAAGCGGATCCGTCCGTGTGGACGCGGCGTGGCTCGTATGATCAAAAAGCGAATGTCGCACATCCGCGTTAGCTTGGAAGAAGTGTAAGCAACCAATCAAACCGATTCGCGGCTGAATCGGAACCTTGATCTCCCCAAAACAAAACCCCGAAACAAACGCTCAGGCGAGTTCACTATGGGACAAAAAGTAAATCCAATCGCTTTCCGCACCGGCATCAACGAAGGTTGGCGCAGCCGTTGGTACGCGTCGAAAGCTGAGTTTGCGACGTTGCTGGTTGAGGATCAGAAGATTCGCGACTTCGTCAACAAGCACCCAACTCAAAACTACAAAGCTGCCGGCATCGACCGCGTGGACATCGAGCGAACTCGTGACGAAGTAAAAGTCACGTTGTACGTCGCCCGTCCCGGTTTGATCATCGGCAAGAAGGGCCAAGAAATCGAGCGTCTGCAGAACGAGATGCAGAACTTGATCGGCCGTCGAATCAATTTGAAAGTCGAAGAAGTCGCCAAGCCAGATGCCCAGGCTCAGCTTGTTGCAGTGAAAATTGCAGAGCAACTTGCTCGACGTGCCAGCTTCCGTCGTACGATGAAGCGGGCGGCAGAAGAATCAATGGCGACCGGAGTCAAAGGGATTAAAATCCAGTTGGCCGGCCGATTAGGCGGAGCTGAAATGGCTCGCCGAGAGAAACATATTAGCGGTTCGATTCCTTTGAGCACCATTCGTGCGAAGATCAGCTACG
>CAZLFF010000190.1:0-4245 GCA_964558755.1 uncultured Pirellulaceae bacterium | reverse complement strand
GTTCTCTTCGACTTCCGGAATCGGACCTTCCGCGTTAATAAAGTGGTAATGGTAGATTTCTTTGAGCGACTGCAACGCGTCCCAAGTGTGTTCCTTGAACACCCGGTAACGACGCGTTGCTTTTTCCCGACTCAGATCCGTCGCCCGCAGTTCGATTAGCTCTCCAATGCCCGTTTCCTCGACCTCCGCGTTGTGCCGCGCGACTTCTTCGCCTCTTTGCAACTGACGTTCGACACTGGTCCGCTCGCTGGCAAACAAGACCATCGCGTGAACCGTCGGGCGGCGGAAATGAATGGCGTACTGCGTTCCGGAAAACTGCTTGTGGAGACCTGCGATTTTATCCACCAGCATTTTTAAGCACTCGACCTGCACTCGCGTGCGCGGGAAGCCGTCCAGGACCGAGCCATCGCGGTATTCTGGCTTGAGCAGTTCGCGGAACAGAATTTCGACCACCTGGCGATCACCAACCATCTGCCCGTTGTCTTTCAAACGAGTCGCCTCAGGCGTCGTTAGCAACTGGCTCACCACGATCGGCGGACACGTGAGACCTCGGGCTTTCGTAATGAAACGAGTGTGAGTTCCCTTACCCGCACCGGGGGCTCCACCCAGCAGGATCAGCTCTTTGGGGAAGCGTAGATTCTCCTCGCCAATTTCGTCCTCGAGCGTTTCCCAAACCCCGTTGAAAATCACCTGCGCGTCTTTAATTTCTAGATCCAGCGTCGCGCGGGCTGGGTCTGTCGGGGTGATTTCAAGCATGGTGGTTTGGTGTCGAGTGAGCGTTTAGTAAAACGCAGTAAATAGGTTCAATTGGTGGTTGGTTAGCGGTCGCCAGCAGTCGATTGACACGAACGGTCGGATTGGCTTTCCGGCGGCCGTTGATCACGCTTCATTTTGTGATTTTGTAGCCGATGTCGGCAAGCTTTGAGGTGATTCGGTCCAAATGATCGCCTTGAATTTCAATGTCATGGTCAGCAATCGTCCCGCCGGCTCCGCAAGAGTTTTTCAATTCCGTCAACAAGGCCGGAAGGTCCGACTCGCGCGGATCAAGCCCGTGGATCACGGTCATTAACTTGCCCCGTTTTCTTTTCTCAAGACGTAGCCTTACGCGTTGCTTTTCCGGAGGCAGGAAAACCGGTGCGGGCGGTGGGCATTTGCAATCGGCTTCCAATTCTTGGCAGCGATCGCACGTTGGCGGGACATCGAACTGTGTGCCTTCGAATAGACGCATGGTTTCTGCAAGAGTACGAGCCTTGGTGCCTAAATTGTCGGGTTTTGCCAAGCACTATGGTAACGGAAAACCGGGTTCAAACGCAGCCGCCCAACGGGCAGGATTTGACTGGGAATCAACGACATGGAGAAATATCGACCGGATCACCAGCATCTAGCGCTTTGCAGCGAAATCTCTACGACAAAGTTCCCGTCCGGCGCGACACTCTCGCGCGTTCTACTGGTTTCAACATAAGGATCGGCTATAGTCGAGCTTTCCTGGCCGAGCGATTTCCGAGGCGGATCCGCTTGATGCGAGCTTTAAACTAGCACTCATACCCCCTACTGCGGTCTTTACGGAGGACCACATGCCCTCGCCCGCCAAAACCTTGACGCTATCCTCTGACGCGATTCTTCGCCCATTTTTTGCGGTCGCGGTGACATTCCTCGCCACTGCAATTCTTGTTGCGGTGACCGGCACGGCGGCTGGACAGGAGAAACAGACCAACGAGCCGGAGGACCAATCAGCCACATCCATCGAGGTGGGCGAGGATGGCTGGCAGTATTTATTGAACGAGAACTTAGACGGTTGGTTGGCTTTTACCGGCGTACCGCACAAGTCGGTGACCATCAAGGATTTCCCTCAATCGAGCAGCATTGATTGCCGCAAAGGCAAGCCCTTCGGTGAAGGTGACCCGCTAAATGTGTTCCAGATCGAGATGGTGGACGGCAAGCCAGAGCTTTACATCACCGGCCAGATTTATGCGGGCCTATCGACGGACGAGCAGTTTGGTAACTACCACCTATCTACCGAATTCAAATGGGGCCAGAAAAAGTGGGAGCCTCGGCTAAAGATGAAACGGGACAGCGGAGTCCTCATCCATTGTACGGGGAAACAGGGCCGGTTTTGGAACGTGTGGATGCGGTGCCTCGAATGCCAAGTGCAAGAGGGTGACTGCGGTGATTTTATCCAGTTAGCAGGTATGTCATGCCAGGTCCGCGGCGAACTAAATCCAAAATACCCCGGGTTTCCATATCACAAACCGGACGGCGACTGGATTACCATCGGACCGGGCGTCGCTCGTTGGGGTGCGAAACGTTCAGAGAATCACGAGATTAAGGGCGATTGGAACACGATCGAAATTCACACCGTTGGCGACCGAACAGTTTTCTCGGTCAATGGTAATCCTGTGATGTACTTGAAAGACACTAAAACCGGCAAGTTTTCGGACGGGAAGCCGTTGACCAAAGGGCACATCCAGATCCAATCCGAGGGAGCCGAGGTTCGCTACCGAAACATGCGGATCAAGCCGCTGGCCGAACTACCGCCCGCGATGGCGGCTCACTTCGAGGACTAGCCTTCGATCGCAGCGCCAATGCATAAGGGGTGTTAATCGGTCGCTACCGAACGGTCCCCGGTTAACGAAAGGGTTTCGGTTGCCGGTCCTTTGAAGACTTTGAAACCGCTAGTTTTAGGCGTTCTTTGGCACCGATTGCTTCGTGCCGTTGCGAAAAACGTCCGCGTCGCCGCGGATCTCAGACCCGTGTTGGCGACTGAACCACGAATCCTAACTTTTTATGTTCCAGTCCCCTCACGGTTCTGCAACGGCAGGCACAATCTGCTACATTGTTAGCTCACTCCGGGGCGTTTTCGGAGTGCAAGTGGTTGCCGCGTTTGAAGCGTAGCGTTTTTTGCGAGGCGTCCAGTCACTAGCGAAAATTTTGTCGCGGTGGCTGATCTAGCACGCCTTTGTTTTTGAGAGAATTGGATTAGAGACATGGCTGAAGGTATCATCAAGCGAGTTACCGACAAGGGTTTTGGATTCATCGAAGATGGCTCCGACAAGGATATGTTCTTTCACAGCTCGGCTGTCGAAGGCGTTGCTTTCGACGAGTTGCGTGAGGGCCAGAAGGTAACCTTCAACGTAGGTCAGGGACCAAAAGGTCCACGCGCCGACAACGTTCGCTTGATCTGATCTTGAATCAAAGCAGCGGGGCAGGGTGATTGAACTTTGCCAACCCAAATAGCAAAAAGCCGACCGTTCGCATCGAACGGTCGGCTTTTTTTAATCAGCGGTGAAGTGCAGCAGGCACTAGTAATTCATTTTCAAACCGAACGACAACGCGCGAGCGAACATTTCTCCCGATCGATCAACTCGATTGTTTGAGATGCTGACTTGGTTCGGAGCCAGGGCAAGGTCCGAGATAAAGATGCCCTCGAATCCAGCGTAACCGGCGAGCAAATTCGGGATAAAGTCAACGTAACCGCGAACTGAGAACTCAACCAAGAACGACTCACCCGAATCGTTAAAACTGGTGAAGACCGTATCCTGGCTCAGCAAGTCGTTGCCGGGAATTCCATTCGGTATTTCGGTTAAAGGCCCTGGAGTAATCGGGTTAACAACGCGATCAACACTGGTGGAGTTGTACAACGCCGCCGCACGACCACTCGCTTGAAAGTAAATGTCCTGAGTCACCGGGAAGTTTAGCTCTAGGCCCAACTGCAATCCGAACAGTGCGTTGTTAATCTCGTTGATCGTGCTGGCCGACGCTGGGATCGGGGTGTCTCCGGGGGTTGTCGGTGGAATGGACGGGAGCCCTGTATCAAAAATACTTAACGGCGATGTTCCGACGGTCGAGATCGCGGATTTCTCATCGACCGTTAGCATCCGTGGACCGAATAGCCATGTTACACCCGGCCGCGTGTTCCGGCGGGCCATGCACTCAATGCTGGCGTAAATCGATTCGTAGCGTGAATTGACTTGCGTGACTTGATAAAAATCGCTTCCAGTCGGAAGCCCAACGCCGGCGATCGTAACACCCTCGGGAAGGTCGGGCATGAGTAAGTCGATGAAGGGGATAGGCCTTGGTTCAAACGGGATCGAAGGCGGGGTCAAATCATCAAGCGTAATGCCGGGAGGCAAGGCCATCGGGTCCAGCCTGTCAAAAGCCGGCCCTGAAATCCCGACTAACTCGTCTAGGTTTAAGATCCCAGCGGTCAGGAAATCACCGATCAGGTTCGGGTTGTTGATCGCGTAC
>CAZLFF010000189.1:0-4257 GCA_964558755.1 uncultured Pirellulaceae bacterium | reverse complement strand
CCTCAAGCGTGACGTAGCTGAGCCCCGCGTCCGAAGCACGGATTTCTGCGGGATCCTCTTCGGTGATGTCCCGGTACTCGGCCAAGTCCTTGTGGCGGTACATTGCGTTGGAGTCAAAATCAACCTTCGCGTCCAAGGCAACCAGATCACCGTCTTTGGTGACGACCAGTGGGTTGATTTCCATCAGGCTGCAGTCGGTTTCGACGTACAGCTTGCACAATGCTCGCATGAATTTGTCAGCGACGCGGACGGACTTGCCTTCGATGCCCAATTTTTTGCAAAGATTGCGGACTTGGTAGCTCTCGATACCTTGGGCCGGATCGAAGTGTTCCTTGAAAATCTTCTCGGGCGTTTCGTGGGCCACTTTCTCGATGTCCATGCCGCCTTCTTGGCTGCACATCAGGACCGGCTTTTTGTCGGCTCGGTCGAGCACGATTCCTAGGTATAGCTCACGATCGATGTCACAGCCGGCTTCGACCAAGACTTGGTTGACCTTTTTTCCTTCGGGACCGGTCTGGATCGTGACCAAGTGATTTCCAAGCATATTCTTGGCGGCCGCCGCTGCCTCTTCGGCAGATTTTACTAGCTGGACGCCGTGCTGATCGGCGTTCTCTTTGA
This sequence comes from uncultured Pirellulaceae bacterium, assembly GCA_964558755.1. GTDB lineage: Bacteria > Planctomycetota > Planctomycetia > Pirellulales > Pirellulaceae > Mariniblastus. The sequence goes on along the minus strand of CAZLFF010000189.1, from coordinate 3,639 downwards.
ACGTACCTTTGCCTCGTCCACCCGCGTGGATTTGGGATTTCACTACCGCGATCTTGCCGCCCAGCTTGTCATACGCTGCCGCCGCTTCTTCGGGAGTGCGAGCCAATTGGTTTTCGAGCACGGTGACGCCGAACTTTTTGAAGAGCTCTTTGCCTTGATATTCGTGGATTTTCATGCGTTTGAAGGTTCTGTAGGGTCGCGTTCAGTGCTTCCGTTACTCGGTTGAGCCGTCAGCAGACCGCAATTATACGAGGGACCAATTTCAACGGTCAACGGGACGCGAGCAATCAGTCTGACCTTTCGGGTTGTGACAGATGCGGAACCGTCCTGCGGCCGAACATTCAGCAGCGGTGCAACGAAGTTAAGCGAGACCGGCGTAAGAAATCGATAACGATCGTATTGTCCTCTGTCGTGAGATAGTCCGCGTCTGGAATGCAGACCGTCGTCAGCCATGAATTCGTTTGATCAATCCGAACCGAACCCAGAAGTAGGGTGGCAGTCCCCTGAGTTGCCGCTTGCCGGTGCCGATCCGTACTTTAGCGCTCAGGTGAACCAGCCATCGGGTCCGATTCCATTTTTTGTGACTCCCGACCAACGAGCCACCTCGGAACTGGCTGATCAAACCACGGGCGATCATTCGCTTGATGACGATTCGGATTTTGTGGCTGAGCGATCGACCGACATTCGCACCTACGCGACCCGTGAGCCCCAGGCTCAACCGAAATCTCCGATGCCAATCCGCGGTGCCCTAAACAAAGACACCGGCGGCCCTTGCCTAGCACAACCGGCTGCCATCCCGACGACGGGCTCGGGCGAAGGGGAGATGATCAACTGTCTCGAAACGATCGACCATCTGATCGAGCAGGACGTCGATGGGAAATTTGCTGCCCTGCCCGGTAGCGTCATCGAGATCGATGGCAACGAAGGATTTGACTACTTGGACCTGTCCGATCGAGACGTGGCCAGTGTGACTTTTGGGGATGGCTTTCTGGTCGTCAACGAGGCAACGCCCGGGCATTCTTTCACGGTTCGATACGAAAATGTCTCGCGTGCATTGTTTGCCAATGGGCAGATGATCAATCTTCCGTAGCTTGCGTTGTGTCCGCTGCTGCCAACCGCCAGCACCGGTGAATTCGCTGATTGCGAAAATCTTCAGGCACGGTCTGTTTGCTGATCTCACGGATGGTTTCGTAACCCACCAGTTCGGTTTCGTGAAATTTGAAGCGGCGGAAGTTCGTTGAAAAGTAAACGACACCTCCGGGGGTAAGCAGCCGAGCGATCAGGTTGAGCATTTCGACGTGTCGCTGCTGAACATCCCAGTCTTCGTCGGTGCGTTTGCTGTTGGAAAAAGTCGGCGGATCAACCACGACCAAGTCAAACTTTCGCTTCTTGGCGACGGCCCGTTCCAAATACGCCATGCAGTCCATATCAATGAACTTGTGCTCGGGCCCCAAAAGACCATTGGCGCTCAAATTATCCTGAGCCCACTGTAGATAGTTTTTCGATAGGTCCACGGTCACGGTCGAATCGGCGTCTGCATCGGCGGCATAGACCGTGAACGAACCGGTGTAAGAAAACAGATTCAAAAACCGAGTGCCATTGGCTTCGCTATGAACCATCAGCCGAGTGTTCCGGTGGTCCAAGAACAGTCCGGTATCCACATAGTCGGTCAGGTTCACCAAGAACGTCAGGCCAGCTTCGGTTACCTCGATCCGCCGTCGCTGGTTGTCAAGTTTTTCATATTGCCGCGCGTCGTGGTCACGGGATTTGAGGTGAGTGTTTTCAATCGCGACGTCGAGGGCATCGGCCGCCGTCTTTCGCATCAGTTCCAGCCAAGCCGCGTGCCGACCCGGGTCGCGCTCGTGAGGACGTTCGTATTCGGTAATGTGCAGATGGTCTTCGTAGCGATCGACGACTAGCGGAACCTCGGGGATGTCGCGATCGTAAAGGCGATAGCAAGTGATCCCGCGACGAGTGGGCCAACGTCGGAGGTGACGTGCTCGCTTGATCAAACGGCTGCGAAACAGTTCACCTTGCTCGCGGTCCTTCGCTTGCAGGCCGCCAAAGATCGGTTTGGGTTCGATCTTTGCCGCCCCCGGGCTTCGTTTCGCGTTCTTCGTCCGCGCGGCTTTGGCTGACTTATTTACCTCTTTCGGTGTGGTGCTTTCGATTGACACCGGAGGTTCTGCCGGCTCGACGTAGTCATCGTCGAAGTAACCTTTGGGCGGTCTCGGTCCGAGGAACTGGTAGTACGTACATTCGATCCGCCCGTTAAACAGTTTCCTGCGCCGTGTTGCTCGTTTGCCGAAAATCGATTCGACTTTCGGAACGTTCGTGATGACAAACAGGGACCAAGTTTCTAGCCCTTGCAGCACGCGTGGGAAACTTTCGTACAACGGCTGGACGGTGCGCACGTCCTCCAATCGCTCGCCGTACGGCGGGTTGGTCACGATGCAACCAAACTTTTGCTGGCTGCGAAGTTCGGAAAACGGCTGTTGGCGAAAGTGAATCTGCCGATCGACCCCGGCCGTTCGTGCGTGATGGCCGGCCATTTCGAGGGCTTCGTCGTCCACGTCCGAGGCGATGATTTGCAAGTCCGCGTCGGCGTTGATTTGTGATTTTGCTTCGTCAATCGCATCGTTCCACATCGCCCGTGGCAGCTGGGGCCAGTCGGAACTGGCAAAGGAGCGTTTCAGCCCGGGAGCGATATTCATTCCGATCATCGCGGCTTCAATCGCGATCGTGCCCGTGCCGCAAAACGGATCGGCCAACATTCGTTCGGGTCGCCAAACACTCAGGTCCACCAACGCCGCTGCCAACGTTTCCTTGATCGGAGCGCGTCCGGTTAACTTTCGGTAACCGCGTTTGTGCAAGCTGTCGCCGGTCGTGTCCAGGGTTACCTGTGCGACGTCGTTCAGGATCGCAATGTCGATCTTGTAGGTCGGCCCGTCTTCTGGCAGCTCAGTTGCCCGATGTTCGCGTTTGAGACTTTCGACAATTGCTTTCTTGACCGTTCGTTGAATCGCGGGGACGCTGCTCAGCTGAGAAAGTCGCGATCGCCCTGTCACGGGGAACGTGGAACCCAGATCAATCAGCGTTGACCAATCGTGGTCTTTGACGGTGTCGAACAAGGCGTCAAAATCCGCCGCGGGGAACTCTAACACTCGAATCAGAACACGATCGGCCGTCCGCAGCCATAGATTCGCGCGACACACATCGGCCCAATCGCCCTCGAACTGAACGCGTCCGGGCTGAGCGACTTTCGCGTCGTAACCAAGAGCAATTAGTTCGCGTTTGACGATAGCTTCCAACCCGAACGCACAGGCAGCAATCAAAATCATGGTCGGATTCGTTCGTTAGAGAGCGCCGGGGCATCAGCAGACGCCGGCACTTTATCACTTCAGATTACGATTCGCTACGTCCTATAAAATTGGTTCGCGACCAGCTGCTCGATCGACATCGCTACCAGCAGCGCCAGCATCAGCAATGGATAAAACTCTTGCCCTGTGCGGCTCGTTCCCTGCTGCCGAACGATCTCTTCTTTTTCTTCCACCAGCTGGTAGCGATCGGCGCCTAGGACCGCGTCCAGCTCTCCTCGTTCTAGTCGTTGCAAATCGGTCGCGACCGGATCAAGGCTTG
>CAZLFF010000188.1:0-4322 GCA_964558755.1 uncultured Pirellulaceae bacterium | reverse complement strand
GGCGGTGAGTTCGTGATGCTGGTCTGTAACGCGAGCAATCGAGCCAAGATCGTGCAGTGGCTTAACGATCGCTTGCCGAACGACGTGACGTTCGAGGACCGCACGGCTCGTACCGCGATGATCGCCGTCCAGGGTCCGGCCGCCAACGCATTGGTGGCGAAACGGTCCGAGGCCGATCCCAGTTTACTGGCATACTACACCGGCACGACCACGCAGGTTGCCGGGCACTCGGCGATCATGACCCGCACAGGCTACACAGGCGAAGACGGTTGCGAGTTGATCGTGGACGACGTAGCGGCGGTTGAACTGTGGAAGGTTTTGCACGCCGATGCGACGGATGGAAACGGTGGGGCTTGTGGGCTTGCCTCGCGGGATACCCTGCGGCTCGAGGCCAGCATGCCGCTGTACGGCCATGAGCTGAACGAACAAATCAACGCCGCTCAAACGAAGCTTAACTTTGCGATCAACTTGAAAGACCGCGACTTCCCCGGCCGCGATGCGATTGCCGCTGCCCGGACGAATGACGCTCTGCCGGTCCGCGTCGGTTTGGAACTGGCTGGAAAACGAGCGGCTCGTCAAGACTGCCCGGTCGTCGTTGGCGATCAAACGATCGGCACGGTCACCAGCGGGGCGTTTGCTCCGACGGTTGAGCGTTCGATTTCAATGGCTTACGTGGATCCGTCGTTTGCCGCTACCGGTACAAAAGTGAATATCGATATTCGCGGCAAGCTGCACCCTGCGATCGTGGTCAAGCTGCCGTTTTACTCACGCGAATCATAATTTCTAAAACACGACTTTTATTCTTGGCCGATTGGGGAACTCACGATGAAACCCGAAGAACTACTTTTTGCCGCCACGCACGAGTGGGCTCATGTCGCTGACGGCGTCGCCACGATTGGCATTTCTGCTCAGGCTGTCGAGGCGTTGACGGACCTGGTTTACATGGAACTTCCGGCCGCAGGATCAACGGTGACCGCGGGCGAGCCGTTCGGCGAAGTCGAATCGGTTAAGGCAACAAGCGATCTATACAGTCCCGTGGACGGCGAGACCATCGAAGCGAACACTTCGTTGCCCGACAGCCTAGACGTGCTCGGTACCGACCCGTACGGGGCAGGTTGGATCCTGAAAGTGAAGCTCGCCAGCGAGGACGCGTTGTCTAAACTGATGGACTACGCAACCTATCAAAAGCAATGCGCCGAAGGGTAATCGCCCAGCGCAAACCGCCGGGGTGATCGCTCCGGTTGGAACAGACACAGCGACGATTGAGTAAAACGAGACTTGCATGAACGCACACATGAATCGAAACCAAGCCACAGCTGCCTCGTCGAGCAATGTCGGGGCGACTGATTTTGCCACGCGGCACATCGGCCCGCGGCCCAGCGATATCGCCGCCATGTTGCAGGCCGTCGGTGCGAAATCATTGGGCGACCTAATCGACTCGACCGTCCCCGCAGACATCCGGTTGGCAGAGCCATTGAATTTGCCCGCTCCGTGTGCCGAGCATGAATCGTTGGCGAAACTTGATGGCTTGGCCGACCAAAACGAAGTTTACCGATCGATGATTGGTGCTGGATACTACGGAACCATTGTGCCACCCGTCATCCAGCGGAACGTTTTGGAGAACCCCGGTTGGTACACGGCTTACACTCCTTATCAGGCCGAGATTTCGCAAGGCCGACTCGAATCGCTGCTCACGTTTCAGCAGATCGAGAAGGACCTGACCGGAAAGACGTTCGCCAACGCTTCGCAGCTTGACGAAGCCACCGCCGCCGCTGAAGCAATGGCATTGTGTAAGCGAGCCAGCAAGCATGCTTCGAACCAATTTTTCGTCGCCGACGAAGTACACCCGCAAACACTGGGCGTGATCCAAACCCGTGCAAATTATTTCGGCTTCGAGGTCATTGTCGGCGCCGCGCAGGACGTCGATCAGCATGACGTGTTCGGTGCGTTGTTGCAGTACCCCGGCACGACCGGCCAAGTGATCGACTTGGAACCGCTAATCGAAAAAGTCCACGAAAACGGTGGCCTCGTCGCGGTCGCCAGCGACCTGCTGGCGTTGACGCTGCTCAAATCGCCCGGCGAAATGGACGCCGACATCGTGCTCGGCAGTGCGCAGCGATTTGGCGTCCCGATGGGTTTGGGTGGGCCGCACGCTGCGTTTTTTGCCACACGCGACAAATTCAAACGGTCCGTGCCGGGTCGCGTGATTGGTGTCTCGAAAGATGTTCGCGGCAATCGGGCGTTACGCATGGCCATGCAAACGCGTGAGCAGCACATCCGTCGTGACAAGGCGACCTCGAACATTTGCACGGCTCAAGCTCTATTGGCCAATATGGCGACGTTTTACGCCGTCTATCACGGGCCAGATGGACTCAAGCGAATCGCACAACGAGTTCATGGGTTGACGGTTCGACTGGCTAATCAGTTGCGGTCGGCTGGATTTCAGCTCAAGCACGATGCCTTTTTTGACACGTTGTGCGTCACAGTAGATAATGCCGATTCAGTCGTTGTGGCGGCAGCCAAAGTAAAGATCAATCTGCGCCGCATCGATCCTCTGACGGTTTGCGTTAGCTTCGATGAGACGACGACCGAGCAAGATGTGTTCGACGTGGCGGCCGCGATCGTAGGAGACGAGGTCGCGCCCGGTGATGGCTCAAACGAACCCGCGATCCCCGCGGAATTGCAGCGGTCCAGCGAGTTTTTAACGCACGAAGTCTTTCATCGCTTCCGCAGTGAGACCGAGATGTTGCGGTACCTAAAGCGGCTCGAAAACCGTGACTACAGTTTGGCTCACGGCATGATCCCGCTCGGCAGTTGCACGATGAAACTCAACGCGACATCCGAAATGATCCCAGTGACATGGCCTCAGTTCGCAAATTTGCATCCCTTCGCGCCGGCTGAACAGTGGCGCGGTTACCAGCAGTTGATCGAACAGCTGAAGCAGTGGCTGGTTGAGATCACGGGGTACGACGCGGTGTCGCTGCAACCGAATTCGGGGGCGCAAGGCGAGTACGCGGGTCTGCTGGCGATACGTCGCTATCACGAGAGTATCGGGCAGGGCGACCGCGATGTTTGTTTGATCCCGCGTTCGGCTCATGGTACCAACCCCGCCAGTGCCAGCATGATGGGGATGAAGGTTGTCGTGGTTGCGACCGATGAAAACGGCAACATCGACTTGGACGATTTGAAAGCCAAAATCGATGAACACGCGGATGTTCTGTCCTCACTAATGATTACTTACCCCAGCACTCACGGTGTGTTCGAGGAAACTGTTCAAGAAGTTTGCGAGCTCGTCCACGCAGCCGGCGGGCAAGTGTACCTAGACGGAGCGAACCTGAACGCGCTGGTTGGGGTCGCGGCACCCGGCAAGTTCGGCGCCGACGTGTCGCATTTGAATCTGCATAAAACGTTTTGCATCCCGCATGGCGGTGGCGGACCGGGTGTCGGCCCGATCGGCGTCCGTGCACACTTGGCCGAGTTCCTACCCGGTCACGTTTTTTCAGCAAATCACGCGGGCGGTGAATCGGCTGATCAATCGACTCGACTGACCGACGCGGTTTCCGCCGCGCCGCATGGCAGCGCCTCGATTTTGCCGATCAGTTGGGCCTACATTCGCATGATGGGAGCGGATGGTCTGACAAGAGCGACCGAGGTGGCGATCCTGAGCGCCAACTACATTGCGGCGCGATTGGCCGGCCACTATGACGTGCTGTACAAGGGTCGCAACGAACGGGTTGCCCACGAGTGCATTATTGACTTGCGACCGATCAAGGAAGCGACGGGCGTGTCGGAAGTTGACGTTGCCAAACGATTGATGGACTACGGCTTTCACGCGCCAACGATGTCATGGCCGGTGGCGGGTACGATTATGATCGAGCCCACGGAAAGCGAATCGCTGGCGGAGCTAGACCGATTCTGCGACGCGTTGATCCAGATTCGTGAGGAGATCCGAGACATCGAGAACGGAGCCATGGCGGTCGAAGCTTCGGCGTTGCGGCACGCACCGCACACGCAAGAGGACATCATCGACAGCAGTTGGGATCGATCTTACAGCCGCGAGTTCGCCGTCTTCCCGACAGCAGCAACAAAAGCCGCGAAGTTCTGGCCAACGGTCAACCGAGTCGACGACGTCTACGGCGACCGCAACGTCGTCTGCAGCTGCCCCCCCATGGATGAGTACCAATAGGAGAGGCGTCTGCACCAAGGGCGTTGCAGGTGTTGATTAAAGCGGCTTCGCTGTTTGCGTTTACGAACCCAGCCTTTGCCATTGACCAAGCGGCGGTTCAGTGGGTGTCGTAATTTCAATCCCCGCGCCCGTGAGG
>CAZLFF010000187.1:0-4348 GCA_964558755.1 uncultured Pirellulaceae bacterium | reverse complement strand
GTATCGCTGCTCAGCAGTACATTCGTGGCGAAGGAAAACTTTACATCCGCGTGTTCCCACACCGGTCGATCACTTCGACTCCGTTGGAAACACGAATGGGTAAAGGTAAGGGTGAACCAGAATACTGGGTCGCCACCATTCGCCCCGGAACCATTTTGTATGAACTTGCCGGTGTGACCGAGCAGCAAGCAAAGATTTGCTTCGCGCGTTTGGCTCACAAGATGCCGTTCAAAGTTCGCATGGTCAAGCGACGCTTGATGTAGTTGAAAACCGTAGCTGGGAGCCCGACTCCACGGCTACACGAATGATGCGGAGTGCAGCTCCGTGCGACGCGAAGACGAATACGAGACACAATCATGGCGACAGTAAAAGAATTGCGAGAGATGAGCGACGACCAGATGGCGGCGGTCTTGAAAGAGGCTTGCGTCAGCTTGTTCCGCTTGCGAGTTCAGGCTCAGACCGAGCGTTTGGACGTGCCGTCGGAACTGCGCCGTCAACGTCGCTTGATCGCACAGATTAAAACACTACAAACCGAACGCGAAAAGAAAGCGGCCACCGCCTAGCAAGCAACCCGGAGTCATGCTCTGGGATCGCCCACCGCCACGGATGCGAATTCCGTGCTACACAAGAACAACGAGTGAGAACCTGAAATGCCAAAACGACTTCTAACCGGACGCGTCAAAAGCGACAAGATGTCCAAAACTCGAGTCGTTCAGATCGCCCGTCTGGTGCGTCACCCCAAGTACGGCAAGATCTATCGTGATCGCACCACGTGCTACGTTCACGACGAGAACAACGAATCCAACGAAGGTGACTTGGTTCAGATCATTGAGTCCAAGCCACTTTCAAAAAAGAAGCGCTGGTCATTGGTCAAGGTGATCGAGAAGAGCACCGAGGTCGACTTGGCCGCAGTTCGTGCCGCTCGCAAACTGAAAGAGCAAGAACAACTGTCTGCAGAAGTCGACAGCGAATCGTAAAACCCAACACGGCGTTTTATCCGTGCCACAGGTCTAACCATCCCATCGCAAGCGGAGTTCAACTCCGTGCCACCGAAACAAAACAAACTGAGCTGAAGCGATGATCCAAGCAGAATCAAGATTACAAGTTGCTGACAACACCGGTGCTCGTGAAATCATGTGCATCAAAGTGTTGGGCGGTTCACGTCGTCGCTACGCGGGCGTTGGTGACGTTATCGTGTGTAGCGTGAAAAGCGTGATCCCGGGCAGCGACATTAAGAAAAAGTCGGTCATCAAGGCCGTCGTCGTCCGGACTCGCAAGGGCACCCGCCGCGAGGATGGAAGCTACATCAAGTTCGACGACAACGCGGCAGTAATCATCGATAACGATCGCAACCCACGCGGCACACGCATCTTCGGTGCGGTTGCTCGTGAGCTACGCGAAAAGAACTATATGAAAATTGTCAGCTTGGCGAACGAGGTTCTCTAAGCCGACCGTGGTCGGTTAACGGGCCACCCAAACAAACACAGGTTGCTGGAATCATCAGCGACACGAAAACGAAGAGACTAAACATGGCTGCTCGACTTCGAGAAAAATACAATTCAGAGCTCTTGCCGCAGCTTACCGAGCTGTGCGGTCGCAAGAACGTCCTGTCGTTGCCGCGATTGAAAAAGATCGTGATCAACATGGGCGTCGGTTCGGCCACGCAAGAGAAAAAAGACCTACAGGATGCGAACGAAGCCCTGACGTTGATCGCTGGCCAAAAGCCCGTATTGACCAAGGCTCGTAAATCGATCGCGAACTTCCGCTTGCGTGAAGGACAAGCGATCGGTTGCAAAGTCACCCTGCGTGGTGACCAAATGTACGAATTCATGGATCGACTTTGCACGCTGGTCTTGCCACGTGTGCGCGACTTTCGCGGCATCAGTGCTAAGGCTTTCGACGGACGCGGGAACTACAGCTTGGGTTTAACCGAGTACAACGTGTTCCCGGAATTGAACGCAGACAAGTTCACTCGGACGCAGGGAATGAACATCGTGTTCGTGACTTCGACCGACGACGACCATGAAGGTCGCGAACTACTGCGAATGTTCGGCATGCCGTTCAAGGACAAAAAGGACGCGGCGTAACCAACCGGTTTCGCTCAAAGAAACGATATTTTACCTGACGGGGACGCCAACCGGCCGACCTCTCGCTGGAACCTAAGAACCAAAACAGGCTTTCTGCTGTGGCAAGAAAATCAAAAATCGCAAAGGCGAATCGGGAACCCAAATTTCCAGTCCGCCAAGAACGTCGATGTAAACTGTGCGGCCGCCCTCGCGGTGTCTATCGCAAATTCGGTGTGTGCCGAATCTGTTTCCGGAACCTCGCAGATCGCGGGCTGATTCCAGGTGTTCGTAAGGCTAGCTGGTAAAGGCAAACAGGGAATATAACATTATGATGACCGACCCAATTGCCGACATGCTTACTCGCATCCGCAATGCAGTAAGCGTTGAGCGGCCAAACGTGGCGATGCCGATCTCAAAGGTAAAAACAGGAGTGGCCGACGTGCTAAAGCGCGAGGGCTACATCTGGGATTGGAAGAGCGAAGAAGCTCAACCGGTTGGTGAGCTACATATCGACTTGAAGTACGGCCCCAGTGGCGAAAACGTGATCCGTCACGTCAAACGCATCAGTAAGCCGGGCTGCCGAGTCTACAGCAGTGCCAAGGACCTGCGCCCGGTGCTTAATGGACTTGGTATTTCGATCCTCAGCACCAGCAAGGGTGTTATGAGTGATCGCGAAGCGCGTCAGCAGAAGGTTGGCGGCGAAGTTTTGTGCGAAGTTTGGTAGGTCGCTTTTTGAAGCCGTCCCGACGTTAAGGACGGTCCTTCGCAAGTGTCCGGAAAAGATATTTGGAACAAGTCATGTCACGAATTGGCAACAAACCAGTCCCGATCGTCGACGGCGTTAAAGTCGCTGTCGCCAACGGCAGCGTGAACGTCGAAGGTCCCAAGGGCAAGCTCTCGTTTGAGCATCGCCCGGAGGTCGCCGTTAGCGTGGACGAGGATGCGAAAACCGTTAGCGTCAGCCGCCACAAGAACGATCGCAACAGCCGCGCGTTTCATGGTCTGACGCGTGCGTTGGTCAACAACATGATCATCGGCGTGAAAGACGGCTACGAGCAAAAACTGGAACTGCAAGGCGTTGGTTACGTTTGCAACATCAAAGGCAAAACACTTTCGCTACGCGTCGGTTTGGCCAACGAACTAACCAAGGACATCCCCGAAGGCTTGGATGTCACTTGTCCCGACCAGACTCACATCGACGTCAAAGGCTGCGACAAGCAAATGGTTGGCCAGTTCGCCGCCGAGGTCCGTGCCTTGCGTAAGCCTGAGCCCTACAAAGGCAAAGGCATTCGTTACGTTGGTGAGCACGTCAAGATTAAGCCCGGTAAATCAGCCAAGGCATAAAGTTAACGACCAAACGATAGAAATCAGCAGCCTCGCGGCCTGACAAAATCACCCGCGACAAGCGTGCAAAGGCGATAAAGCACGATCAATAAAACAATTCGCCGCAGTCCTCGTGACAACAAAAAATTGAAATGTCATGGGGTCTAACCCGACAACCCGACCCAATGATTGGGTCACCCAAAAACATAGTGAGACAGTCCGGTGAGACAACAAAAATCAACAAACAAGCGGCGATGGAGCCGAGCCAACCGCGTACGAAAAAAAGTTCGTGGCGATGCCGACCGTCCGCGCCTAAGCATCAATCGCAGCAACAAGCACTTGTACTGCCAATTGATCGATGACGACGCAGGAAAAACCATCGCCTCGGCCAGCACTCGCGACAAGGACTTGGCCGGAAAAATCACTTACGGCGGTAACGTCGAAGCCGCAAAGGTCGTCGGCGAAGCGATCGCTCAAAAGGCCAAAGCAATCGGTGTGAGCCAAATCCGCTTCGATCGTGGCAGCTATAAGTTTCACGGGCGCGTTGCCGAACTGGCCGCCGCGGCTCGCGAAGGCGGCTTAGAGTTTTAACATGCAGGACGGGTCATGAAACTCGTCCACGACAACTTCCAAACCCACCGGTCCAAACAACCGATCAAAACATCGCGAATTGAAAGTTCGCAAAATTAATCCCCCGAGAATATCATGGCAAAAACTGGACGTAATAATTCACGCAAGAAAGAGCAGCGTGAGGATTCCGGCATGATCGAACGCACCGTCAAGATCAAGCGCTGTTCAGCGGTGGTCAAAGGTGGTCGTCGATTCAGCTTTGCCGCGATGGTTGTCGTGGGCGATGGCAAGGGCAAAGTTGGCTGGGGCTACGGCAAAGCCAACGAAGTCGGCCCAAGCGTCGAAAAGGCTAACAAGCAAGCGATGCGAACCATGCAGCCGGTCCCAAC
>CAZLFF010000186.1:0-4364 GCA_964558755.1 uncultured Pirellulaceae bacterium | reverse complement strand
GACCTAATGCGTTCGATGTTGGTTTGCATGGTCGACTGGCAATCGGTCATTGCAATCCGGGCGGTTTCCAACGAAACAGCACTGACAGGAAAAGGCCCAGCCGCATCCCGGATCTGCGTCGCCGTCGCGGCATCCGGAGCAATCAAATAACCGACTCGCAAGCCAGCCAAACCCCAAGCCTTGGAAAGCGTGCGCAAGATCATCACGTTGTCGTGCTCGATTCGCGTCTGGTCGTCCGCGAATTCAATATACGCGTTATCCAGCAGCATTTTCGCACCGTGCCGCTGAGCCGCATCGGCAATTTTTAAGACGTCAGCCTTGGCAACAATGCCGCCGGTCGGATTGTTAGGGGAAACGACAACCACGACCGCCGTCGAGTCATCAATCTTCGCGATCAGTTCGTCCGTCGGGAAATCGCCTTCCAACCACTCGACCGCATCAACTGTACCGTCATAGTTGCTGGCGTAAATGTCGATCATTTCGAACGAGGGTGCGTGCGAGACAACTTTTTTTCGCTGCCCGGTCAGCGAGGTTCGCATGATCCGGTCGAGCGAGTCGTCGCCTCCTGCAGAGACCACAATACGATAACTGTCGACATCGACCCACTGGCCAATCAGTTCCTGCAAGGCGACGTGTGAGGGATAGCGAACGACGAAGTCGTCACTCAGTCCGCCCAGCGTTTCGCTCAGTGCTTCGATCGCGCATCGCGATTCGTTGCGGCTCAGCTGAAGCGTGATTTCGTTTTTGAATTTTGGAGGATCGTAGGCCATTTTTTCAAATTCGGAATTCGGAAGGGGGAATTCGGAATGAGAGAGTGGTTGGAGGGTTCAGGGTTCAGGGTTCAGGGTTCAGGGTGATTCCCGATACTGCCCTACGGCACGAGCTGTTCGGCGGAGGTAGTGACGATGTCGTGCGCGCCGTTGGCTTTTAGTTGAGGGACGATGTTTGCTAGTTCTTTTCTTGGAACGGCACTGCGGACGGCGAACCAACCGCTATCACTCAACGGGCTGACCGTCGGCTCTCGCATGGATGGCAAGAGCTGTAGCACGGCGTCTAGGTTTTCCTTCGCGACGTTCAGGTCCATCATCACTCGGCCCCGCGCTCGAAGGACGGCTTCCAGCAGCAGGGTCAGATTCGTGAGCTGTTCCTTGCGGTAGGGATCGGCCATGGCTTCGGCCGAGGCATAGAGTCGCGTCGATGAAGTCATGATCTCATCGATGATCTTCAAGCCGTTGGCGCGAAGGGTCGAACCGGTTGACGTGTTGTCGATAATTAGATCCGCGTCCTCTGGCGGGAACACTTCCGTCGCACCGAAGGCGTGCAGTACGGTTGCGTCGATGCCTTTTCGTTCAACCCAACGCTTGGCCATATTGGGGTACTCGGACGCGATGACGAGCGGTCGTTTGGGGAGTTCACCGTTCTCCAACAGTTGGTGCGGAGCCGCGACGACCAAGCGAACGGGGTTCATGCCGGTGTCGAGCAGTTCGTGCAATTCGACTCCCATCTCGTCCAGCCAATCAGCTCCCGCGAAACCGACGTCACGAGCGCCCGCCAACAGCATTGTGATCACGTTGCGTGGTTTCAGGATTTTCGCGGTGTAGTTTTCCAGCGAGATCGTTGGGCGATAGCCGCGAGCCGAATTGCGGATGCTGATGCCAGCGTCTTTGAGCAGCGAAACGATCTCGTCGTACATACGGCCCTTGGGCAGCGCGATCAGGACGTTTTTGTCGTTGTTTTGTTCGTTAGTTTGAGCAGCCATGTGATTCTGTTGGGATGTTGATGGTCGACCGGGGATCGGACTATGGGTCGGTGATTAAACGAAAAAAGACGCTCGACCGTTGCGGCCAGCGTCTTTGTGCTTGTACGAAGGGCGATGTTTGAATCGCCAACGCAGACTTTGCCCACAACCGCTACCCGCGAGGGTGTCGATGAAACTGAAACGTTCGGTGGTGATGCAAATCCGCTGTCATGGCGTCATATGATAAGTAGGCACCAGCGGATGTCAACGGCGGAGTGTGGGGCAAATTGCCAGGCTCGCCAACCATCGCGTGGCAAAATCGCTAATCGTATGATGCAAATGAGAGCGGCAACGTTCAGCCCTTCGTTTTCACGGCACAGGATCGAGCTGCCGAATTATGGGCTCAGTTGAGACCGGAGGGTGTGCAGTAGTTCGTCCACCTCTCGGATCGTGGATTCCGGACCGCGAACGACCAACTGCCCGGCGACCAGCGTATGAGTCGTCGCATGAACCTCGGGTTGTTCGGGGTTCTGAAAGCGATCGGTGATTGGTCTGATGGAAGCATTCAACAGGTTTAATAGCATTTGCTCTTCAATGATGTAACCAGCATCGGCCGGTTGAACTGGATTGATGGGGTCTTGTTCGTTGTCCATCGCCTCGTTCGCATTGCCTTCGGCATTCCATGCGGCGAAGGAGTTGAGGATTCTGGTGACATTGAACACTTTGCTGCCGAGGAATCTTGGCTCCACGGCATCGTCGAGCGAGATGATTCGAATCACTCCCGCCTGAAGTGTGTACGTCGCGTTCTTGGTGGCCAGCAACATTTGCAAGGCGTGGTCACCCGGGACCTCGGTCAGTTGGAAGACAATCGGTTCGTCGGCGGTCAAGCTGTCATCCTTCGCAGATTGATCCAACAGCACGTTGACGCCAAGTTCCTCTTCGAGGAACAACTGAACATCAGAGAACGCCGTTTCGTCGAAGTCGAACGACAGCGGTTGCGCCAATTTTTTTCTTGTCTCTTCATTTCGCTGCGAGGCGGTTGGCGGGTCGGCAGGCACGGTTTGAGCTGGCCCCGATTCAACCGTCACCAGCGAAAGCCAAGCGAACGCGAAAACGATGGCTAACGGTACGAAATTCTTCATCGCATTTGATTGCATGATTGGACTCCAAAGCGTCAACGTTTGCCCCGTTTGTACTTGTGGGTTTCCACGAACTAACGGTAAGCGATCAGAATACGCTTGGCAAGAAAATTCAGGGTCTTGCTTGCAGACGGCACAAATTTCATCAGCGGCAGGATGCAATCGTCTCGCTACAGCAGGTCTTCGACCTTAAGTTCACCGGACTCTAGCTGTTGCTGCTGGGAGGATGTTGCCGGGACGAGCCACAGCAAGTTCACCGGGTCGCCGCGGAACGGCTTTAACGACACGGGCGATTGTTGCTTCGCCTTGCTAAATTGATCATCGCGAACCAGCAATGCGAGTTGGCTGTCGGGTAGCAATCCTCGCAAGCCGACCGTATGGCCCGGGCCCAGCCACGTAAAGTTGCGCCACGGATAGGCGGCGAGGCCGCTCAGCTGCTGGCGGATCGAGTCGACGGTTTCTTGCGTGGAGGCTTGCTGAGGCGAAAGTTGAACGGCCAGTTCGATACGGCGGTTTTGGCTGGGGCTGTCAACGAATAGCTCGACCGCCGGTTGCGGGCACATGGCTAACCCGACCGTCGCAAGTGTCATCGGTGCGTCTGGCGTCGTTTGAAACGTCGCCAAGCCCCGGGGTGGGAAACGACCGCCGTCGATCGAGTGATAGTCTTCATCGGGTGCGAATGCCGCGCGATAGTCTGACAGCGTGTTCGTTTGCAGTTCAGCAAACGGGTGCTGTGCTCCCGGCTCGAAAGAATCCCAGAACTCGGCCGCCGCGGTGATGCGTTGATCCAGCTTGGGGTTGTCTGGCATTGGCCAACAGAGCGGACTTTCGGCGGCTGCCCCCGCTGCGTAGCCGTGGAAACCCTCTAAGCCACTCCATGGAGGAATGACGGCCAGCGTTTTCGTTTGGCCAAACGTCGGGCTGTTTTCATCTGACTCGGTTTCAACGAGCGCCGCACCGTTGCCTTCCTCGAACCAGATGATCTTCAAATCATCAGCGTTGGGTAAAGCTTGCGGGCGAGGGTGGTGGCAGTGCGTGCGAGGCAGCAGCGGCGCGACACCGGCTTTGGCTTCGTCCTCGTTCAGAACGTACGGGGCTTCAATCAGATTGCGAACCCAACATGCGCGAGTTCCGAACGGTTGTTTGCCGTCGACGGCATGGCCGTTAAATAAAAAGTACACGACTCGCTGGTCGTGTTGCACGATCGCGTCAACGTTGCCGTAAGGAGACGTTTGAAAAAGGATGGCGTCGGGTTCGGCGTTGGACATAGAACGTTGTTGCGGCGCGGGTTGAGTGTGAGGTTGAGCGTTGTCCGGATGGGACCGAGTCAGACTTTAGTCTTTTTGGGAAGTCAATTTCTTTCCGGAAGGCCCCCGGTTTTTACCACTCCGCACAGATGGAACAACCGGCCAGCGGCCCTTTTGTTTTCTTGGCCAATTGCACTGCCTATCGCTGGAAGAGGGTGTTTTGGTGATAAGTTTCAGTAC
>CAZLFF010000185.1:0-4632 GCA_964558755.1 uncultured Pirellulaceae bacterium | reverse complement strand
TGCCCGCGGCATCGCACTGGCACAGTTGGAGCAGTTTGACGCGGCGATCGAAGACTTTCTACTACTCAAGAAAAACCAGTGGGGCAACGCGGCCGAAATCGACGCGGCCCTTGCGTGGCTGAAAAACCCCGCGCAAACTCGACCGGCGGCGTTTGAGCCCCCGAAAACGATCATTCGCCCGACTCGGCCGCCGGTGGGAACGGAGCCCGAACCGCACTGGCTCCCCGGGAGCTCCTTTGAATTGCCTCCCCCAAACAACCAGTGGGTGGTTCAGCTGGAAGGCGATCGCGAGTTCGGACCTGTTCGCTATGACATTTTGTTACTTTGGATTCGCGAAGGACGTCTCACGCCTCAAACACGACTCCTCCGATCCGACTGGGACCGCTGGCGCAAACTCGCACGGGTGTTTCCAAATGTTTATCAGGGTCGCTCGACGCGCTTTCCGGGGATTCGGGAGCTACCAAATGAGTGATCGGATTCCGATGGTGTTCGTGGCTGATGTCGAGGGTGAGATCCCTAAAGAAGTCACGAATGGGTTCAAAAAATACACGCGAATTGAACCGTTAAAGGCCGGCGGCAAGGCGCAGTTATTCATCTGCAAGGACACCAACCTCGGTCGTTCCGTCGTCCTGAAAATGCTGCGGCCCGAATTAGAGGACGATCGGCTCGAACTGCGGCGCTTAATCCGTGAGGCTAAAATCACGGCCCAGTTGGCTCATCCCGCGACCGTGCCGATGTACGAACTGGGCACGGACGACCGCGGGCGTTGGTACTTCGCCATGAAAAAGGTTGCGGGCAGCACCTTGTTTGAAATCATTGTTGCATTGGCCAAACGCGAAGAAGAAGCCGAAAAGAAATTCGATCTAAACCGTCTACTGCACATTCTGACTCAGGTCGGTGACGCGCTGGCCTACGCTCACGCCTGCGGCGTGATCCATCGTGATGTGAAGCCCGAGAATATTCTCGTCGGCGGTTTCGGCGAAGTGACGTTGATCGATTGGGGGACGGCAAAGGTCTGGGGGATGCCAAACGAGGTTGGCGAGGATCGGCCGGAGCAGCGTGGTGGCACGCCGCTGTACATGTCGCCCGAACAGGTCAACGGACACCTGATGGTCGATGAGCGAACGGACGTGTACTCCCTGGGCGTCGTCATGTATGAAATGATGGCCCAGCGAGAACCGTTTCGCGGTGCCAATATTCAGGAAACATTTGCGAATATATCAACCAAGGATCCAATCCCGCCGCGCGAGGCGGCTCCGCACCGGTTCATTCCGCAGGAGCTAGAGGACATTTGCCTGAAAGCAATGTCGCGCCAGCCGAGTGATCGGTTTCAATCGATGGCGGCGATGATGGATGCAATCAACACGTTCCGCAGCAACGCGCTGCTGAGAGGGAGTTCATGAACGAGTCCGTGGAAGACAAGGTCGATCGGCTGGAGTGGAAGGTCAACCTGCTGCTGGCCCTCGCCGCTTTCCATTTCGTCACCACAATCCTCAAGTGGATCGGCGCCGTGTTCGGTTCGACCTTTTGGGTGCTGGTCATATTGGCGACGATGATCGGGTTGCTATACACCTTCCGAAAGCAACTTCCGGCTCTATCGGGCAAGTTGATTCGTTATGTGTTTAGCGAACGGGGTGGCGACCAACCGAATGATCATTCGTAGTTCGATGCTGCCGATGGAATCCCTCGGCGCGGCCGAGGCACTCGGTGGCTACTTCCGATCGTTCATCTTGGCCAGTGATGCCTCGATGGTTTCGAGCTGTTCTTTCGCCTGAGCCAGCCCGTCGCGGACCTTGTCGACAAACTCTTTGGCGGCATTGTTAACGAACTTTTCGTTGGACAACTTGTTTTCCTTGCCGCCAATATCCTTCGTCAAGCGATCTCGCTCTTTCTCCAATCGCTTGATCTCGGCATCGATGTCGATCAGGCCGTCCAAGTCCACGAAAATCTCTAACTCAGCCAACGCCGCGGTTGCGTTGATCTCGGGAACCGTGACGTCGGTACCGATCTCGGTTAGCTCCGACGCGGCCATGCTCTTAAAGAATCCGCCCAGCGGTTCGAGCGACGACTTCGTTGCGGCATCACACTTAATCGCGAACTTAACCTGCTTCTTCGGACCGATCTGTTGAGCCGCTCGGATTTCTCGTAAGGCACTCAACGTGCGCTGATAAAGTGCAAAACGAGCTTCGGTTTCCGGGCTGTTCCACTTCCCGTCGATCTCGGGCCACTCCGCGACAATGACTGCATCAGCGGCCGCCGACACCGAATCAAAACCACGCTCCGGCGCGAGCTTAGCCAGTGTTTGCCAGATTTCTTCGGTCACAAACGGCATCGCTGGGTGCAGCAATCGCAAAATCGTATCGAGCACATAGGCGAGCATCCTTTGAGCGTGTGGGCGCAATGCGTCGTCCGCAAAACGATCCTTGAGCATCTCGACATAAAAGCTGCAGAAATGATCCCACGCGAAATCATAAAGCTCTCGGGCCGCTTCGGCGTAATGAAACGCTTCGAAACTAGCCGTCACGTTCTGCGAAACCGTCGCCAGTCGGCTGAGCATCCAACGGTCCTCGACCGTCAGGTCTGCCTCGGCGATCGGAGCCGGGGTGTACCCCTCTAGGTTCAGCATCGCAAATCGCGAAGCGTTCCACAGCTTGTTCACAAAGTTCCGCGCGACCTCAAATTTTTCGCTAATCACGGGGCCGCGAGCAAGCGCCTTGTCCTCGTCCGTTTGAGCCCACTGAGTGCTGAAATCTTGGTTGCAGGAAGGGCAGGGCACGCGAGGGAGAATACGGTTCTTTTTGGTCTGAGCAAACGTGTGCCCGCAATGCGGACATTCGAAGTCCACCGGCAGGCGGACGTCCTGTGTTTCGGTCGTCAAATGAGCCATCGCGAAACGCAACGCATCGGTGCCGAACTTTTCGATGACGTCCAACGGATCGATACCATTGCCCTTCGATTTGGACATTGTCTCGCCGAACCCATCCAAAATTTTGGGGTGAATAAACACTTTGTCGAAGGGGATTTCACCAACATTATTCAGCCCCATCAAAACCATTCGCGCAACCCAGAGCGTGATGATGTCGCGGCTGGTGATCAGCGTGCTCGTTGGATAGAAATACTCTAGCTCAGCCGTTTTATCGGGCCACCCGAGCGTACTGTGTGGCCAAATCGCGGAACTAAACCACGTGTCGAGCACATCTTCCTCGCGGACCAGTCCCGCCTCGACCAGCTGCGGCTCCAGCGGATGATCCTCGGATTGCACGCACACGTGAACCGTCGAGTGCGGCAGCTCCAGGCGGACGCGTTTCTCTTCGTCGGTTTCTGATGAGGGCTCGACTTGGATGGAAGCGATCGCGTCATCGTAAGCCGGTAGCGACTTGATTTTCTCGACGATCGCTTGGCTCTGCTGGGCCGTTTCGCACGCGATGGACCAGACGGGAATCTGATGGCCCCACCACAACTGACGAGACACTGGCCAATCGCGTTTTTCTCCCAGCCAATCCAAGTAACCGTTCGCATAACGTGCCGGCGTGATTTTGACTCGACCGTCGCTGACCGCATCCATGGCCGATTGAGCCAACTCGTTCATGGCAACGAACCATTGGTCAGCCAAAAACGGTTCGATCGGCGTCTTACTGCGATCGGACTGCGGCATTTCGATGTCACGGTCTTCGACTTCGCCCAGCAAGCCTAGCGCTTCTAGGTCTTCGACGACGGTTTTGCGAGCCTGCTTCATCGTCAGCCCGGCGTACTTTCCGGTCTCGGCGTTCAGCGTGCCGTCACGGTTCATGATGTTGATCATCGGCAGATCGCAACGCTTGCCGACCTCGTAATCGTTCGGATCATGCGCCGGTGTGATCTTTACGCAGCCGCTACCCAGTTCTGGCTTGGCCCACTGATCGCAAACGAGTGGAATCTCACGATTGACCAGCGGCAACTTCAGCATCCGCCCATCGTTCGCCATGTCCCGCAACTGCTCAAGCGCCGGCAGCATCGCAGCGCGCCGCTCGTCGAGCGCGTCCAGCTGGGCTTGAATCGCCTCGTGTTCGGCGGCTGGGGCCTTCTTGAGTTTGTCTTTTTGCTCAGACGCAACGCGCGAAAGCGCTGCGGCGGGGTCGGGGTGAACGGCGACGGCGGTATCGCCCAACATGGTTTCCGGCCGAGTCGTCGCGATCGTGACATGAGCTGGCTCGCCGGATTTCGGGTCGATTACCGGGTACATGAAATGCCAGAAGCTTCCCTTGACCGTTTTGGAGAACACTTCATCGTCGCTAACGGTCGTTTGCAAAAACGTGTCCCAATTGACTAACCGCTTGCCCCGATAAATTCGTTCTTTAGCGAACAGGTCAAAAAAAGTGTGACGGACAGCCTTGGCACACGTTTCGTCCAGCGTGAAACGAGTCCGCTCCCAGTCGCAGCTGCAACCCATCTGTTTTAGTTGGCCGAGAATTCGTTTCTCGTACTGAGCTTTCCAATCCCAAATTCGAGCAACCAATGCCTCACGTCCTAGGTCGTGCCGAGTCTTGCCCTCGTCCTCTTTGAGGCGTTTTTCGACGACTGCTTGGGTCGCAATGCCGGCGTGATCGGTGCCGGGCATCCACAGCGTGTTGTAACCCTGCATCCGCTTCATGC
>CAZLFF010000184.1:0-4649 GCA_964558755.1 uncultured Pirellulaceae bacterium | reverse complement strand
CAAGTACAAGGGTTTCTTTCTGGGAAAGTACAAACTGTTGGGGCACTTGGGCACCCAGACTAATAACCTAATCGATCGCGTATGATTTCCTATGCAGATAAAACGTGAGGCAAAACAATCGACCTAAGACCCAAAACACACGAGGAACCCACGCGGGAGCTTGGACTGTTCGCTAAATTTTGGCAGCCGGGACGAGTAAAAACAAGACTCGCGGTCGGACTCGGCGCCGAGGCTGCGTGCGAAGTTTACCAGCTTTTTCTGTTTCATCTCTTGCAATCGCTGGCTAACGTCGCGGATCGTCGAACCATTGTGTTTAGCCCAAACGACCGAGCAAACGAATTCGCGGCCGCTGCCGGGACACGTTGGAACACCGTCGCCCAGACTGAAGGTGACCTAGGCCAAAGAATGCAAACGTTCTTTGAAATGGCATTCGCGGCCGCTGCCGCAGAAGATCTCAACAACCGCCCGAAAAAAGTCGTCGTGATCGGTTCTGACTGCCCGCAGTTGACCGCCGCAGACATCGAGTCGGCTTTCAAGCTCTTGGACCAGGAACCTGTCGTCTTGGGGCCCAGCACCGACGGTGGATACTATCTGATCGGCATGAGAAACGAATGCGCGGACATATTTAGCGGGATCGATTGGAGCACCGAACGCGTGTTAGAACAAACAATCGAGCACCTTCGTGCAAAGGGCATCGGCTATCAGTGCCTGAGTCCCAAAACCGACATCGACGAATACGCCGACCTAATGACTTACCGACAACAGCTAGCCTCCCGCCAATCCGCAGATACCGACGACGCGTTGGCAACCGCGCTGGCGAAGATCCTGCCAACAAGTTCGAGTGAACCCCGATCCGAGCTGACGACCGGCTCGGAAACGGAGGGTTCCCAATGAGCCAAACCGTGATTGTGGGTGGAGGCGTGATCGGGCTGTCGCTGGCGTACGAACTGGCGTGTCGCTTTCAGGCAGAATCGGACGACCAACAAATCGTGTTACTCGATCGTGACCGTTTCGCGACCCGAGCGTCATACGCGGGTGCGGGCGCTTTGCTGCCCGCGAACATGGCGACGGCCATCCATCCCTTCGAACAGCTAGAGGGGATCAGCAATCAAATGCATGGCCAGTGGGCCAATCGCTTGGAAACGGAAACCGGTATCGATAACGGCTATCGCGAGTGCGGTGGTTTGTACGTCGCGCGAACGCTGGGCGAGATCGCGTTACTGATGGGAACGCTCGAACATTGGCGACAGCGTGAGATTCCATTCTTCGAACTCGATTCCGATGAAGTTGTTGATCGATTTCCGGCCATGCAAGCGTTCGTTGAAACAAGCCCGCGTTTCAAAGCAATCTTCGTCCCCAGTGAGTACCAGTTTCGAAACCCCGACCACCTGCGCGCCCTGATGGTGGCTTGCGAGCAGCGTGGGGTGCAGTTGGTCCAGAACGCGGGTGAACTGTCGC
The DNA here is from genome assembly GCA_964558755.1 of uncultured Pirellulaceae bacterium. Taxonomy (GTDB): domain Bacteria; phylum Planctomycetota; class Planctomycetia; order Pirellulales; family Pirellulaceae; genus Mariniblastus. The sequence continues at coordinate 3,191 of CAZLFF010000184.1, read as the reverse complement.
TGACAACGAGTGACAACCGCGTTGTCTCGGTCGGCGCGAATGAGCAAACATGGAATGTCGATCAGATCTGCGTTGCCGCCGGACCGTGGACGCCGTCGCTACTACAACCGCTGGGCATCGAGCTACCGATGCAACCTGTCCGCGGCCACATCGCACTCTACAAACTGCCTCAGCAGGTGATGGTGCCGATCATCAACGAAGGCTCGCGATACCTCGTACCGCGCGATGATGGGCATGTGCTGGCGGGATCTACGATCGAGGAATCGGACTTTGATGATTCGGTCCAGCCAGAGGAAATGGCGGGTTTGCAGCGGTGGGGGACCAGTGTTTTGAGCGACCTGAACGACACGACTTTGGTGGACTCGTGGGCGGGGCTGAGGCCCGGAACCTTCGATGGATTCCCCTACATGGGCGAATGCCCCGGTTTCGAAAACGCCTTCGTTTCGACCGGGCACTTCAAATCGGGGCTGCAAATATCCACCGGCAGCGCAGCCGTGATGGCGGATTTGATACAGGGGAAATCACCCGCCATCGATCTAAGCCCGTTTGCGATCTCGCGCGTGAGCGACACTTATTACCGCAAGTCGACAGACACGGCGTAGACATCGCTACCCTCGCGACCGAAAAATCGAACCGTAACTTCCCGGTCCGGCACTTTGTTTTCCAAGCCTGTCCGCAGCTCGTCCACAACCGAGTTGACCGTTTCGTGCCGACCGCGCACCAATAGCCACGCCCCGCCCTGCTCTGCGATTAGCGGAAAGTGATCGGGTCGAAAATGAGGTGCCCCAGCTGTGGGGCAGGCTTGGACGATGCGGCCCGAGCGATCCACGGCGTCCAATCCCGACACAGGAAACAATAAGTAATCCTGAAACTCGGCAGACTCGATCGCAAAAGAGTCGACGTCCTCGATCACGTTGGCGAAAACGTAAACCGGTTGGTCGCGCTTTGCCTGGTCAGCATTGATCTGAGCAACCGGAACACTCCACGACTCGTTTCGCAGATGCGGCAGGGTTCCTTGTCGAACCAACTGTTGCGTCAAAAAGTTCCCTTGATGAGCCAAACCAAGGACGGTCACGGCAGCGGCGATTTTCACACCGCCCGAGCGCAATCGGCTCACGCCCAGTCCCGAAAAAATCGCCATCGCGACGTAACCGATCAACGTGTATCGCACCAAAGCCAACGGCGCGATTCCGAACGCATCAACAACGAAAACGCTCATGATTGGAGTCAACGCCCACAGCATGACGAATCCGATTAGCCAGAACGATAAACTCCTGGGTTTCGCATCGCCAGTCCAACGTTTCAGCACGCCATCAACCAGAACCATCGCGAGTGGAAGACCAATCCAAACCGTTAGTGGAATCCACAGCCCAGTCCAAACCGCCGTAAAGGAAGAAAGATCTGACCAGTTTGACCTTCGTTCAAAGGTCTGGCCAAACCCAACGGCCAGCGGAATCATCGCTAGGATGATGGTGGCCACGGCCATCAGAATCGCACGCCACGGCAAATCGGCTGTCAGCGGTCCCCGGCCGCGCAGAGCCTGCGAACACCAGATCAACGCGACCAGCAGCGTCTCGGCAGCCAGCAGCCAAACGCTTGTTACGTGGGTGTAGATCATGGCGATCGAGACGAGCACCCAGCCAACCCAAATCACACGCGATTGTCTCGGTCGTTCTGACTCGAACAGTCTGGCCAAATCCGCAAACAAGTAAGCCTGCACCGCGCCCAGCAACTGCATCAACGCGTACGGTCGGGCTTCGGTTGCGTAAAACACGAACCGCCAATCAAGTGCGACGATCACAACGGTCAGAACGACGCCAGCCACCGATCGTGACGCTCGCCAAACCCACGCCCCAGCCATCGCGACCAAAAACACACCACACAGCAGCGAAACTGATCGAAGGGCCAACGCGCTTTTACCAAACGCTCGCAAGCCACCCCAGGTCAACCAGAAGAACAGGGGCGTTTGATTCCCGGCGGCCGCACGCGAAAACACATCCGCCAAGTTTTCTTTGCAGGCCCAGGCGGTATGCAGCTCGTCTAGCCAGAGTTCGTCACCCGCGACCGTCCAGCGAACGATACCAGCGACCATCATCGCAACCAGCGACACCAACCAAACAGCTTGCCAGCGGGCAAGGAGACTGCGCGGGCGCAGGCCACAGTAATCGTTTTTCACGGTCGACATTCAGACGAGCATAACCGAACCAGCGCTAGGCTGCTTCGGCCTGCTGCACCGAATTTTGGGCCAGCACAAAACGACTGAGCCCCAGTTGTTGCAACCGGTTCTTCAAACCAACGATCTCATTGCTGCTCGGCTGTGAACTAACCAGCAACGCGGAGTCAATTAATAGCTCGGGTCGGCTGAGTTCCGCCAGCATCTGCTCGCCGGGGCCAAAATCAAGAATCACCCAATCGAAATACTGCTCAACCAAGCCCACGAACGTACCCAGCGAATCGTAGGCATGTCGCGGCAAACCGGCCAGCGACTGAATTGGTGCCAGCGGCATGACGCACAAGTTGGCGTGCTTCGAGCGAATAATTACCTCGGCTGGGCGCTCGCCACGAGTGATCGCGTCCATCCACGACAGCTCATGCTGGAGACCCACGCTCGTGGTCAAACTTGGCTTGGTCATGTCCGCATCTACCAATAGCACCGAGTTTCCACAGGCGGCGGCCCAACGAGCCAAACTAATCGCGATGGTTGATGTGCCCTCGCCACGGTCGGCTCCTGCGACGGCCAAGCGTGCATGCGGTCGCGCGTCGCTGACTTCGGTCACGGCGCGGACTTGGGCGTATAGCTCCTCCATCGCCTTGGATGCGGTTGCGATCATTTGGTTTGACAACACGGGCCAGCGAAAATCTTCGACATCCCACGCGGCAACTTCAATCGGCAGGTTAGCTTGAACGGACGAGTTCTGATCGGCAGTCGGGCGTTCACCTTCGCGACTTTCCCCACCCGTAACAGTCGAGGCGATCGCGGTCGAAATTTCTTCGATCAAATGTCGCGGATAAGCCTCATCGGTGACCGGTGGCTGAGCGTTCGTGGCCGCCGACTCGGGTGATACGGCCCCGTGTGTTTTCAGATAACGGGCGGTGGTGATCTCGGTGTCGATCGGAAAATGGTCGGGTTCGGTACGCGGCGGAAAGGCCATCGCGGGGGTGTCGGCGTGGGCGTGACCAGAATCCGTACG
>CAZLFF010000183.1:0-4653 GCA_964558755.1 uncultured Pirellulaceae bacterium | reverse complement strand
CGTTCCGTCCTCGCCCGCCATCTGATCAAAGACCATCGGCCCCGTGACGACCGATTTGAATGGTCGGCAGCAAAGCTTTTGCGGGTCTTTGTAGAACGGGTTGTCGAGCCCCTGTTCGTCGTTTGGTGGTGGCGTGAACTTAGTGATGTACTTGCCGTGAGCCACGTTTTTGCCGTTCACCGTTCGCTCGGCAAATCGCTTAAAGCCCTCGATCACATTGTTTTGGCCAGTCCAACGAAATAGCTCACCGTTGCGGTTAATGAAGTACCACTTGTCGCGCTTTCCCTTCAGCCATTTTTCACGCTGTTGCCCCCAGTCCTCGTGATAGGTCCCGGTGTACATCAAGCCCAGCTCGTCACCCAGCTTATGAGCCCGAATCTCTTCGGCCGACTGCGATCCCTGCTCGACGGCCTCGTTCTCAACGGTCTCCGCTCGCAGCTTCCGTACGAGATTGATAAACGTGTTATTGCCTTCTTTGCACCACGGGCCACTGACGACCACGAACTGGTCACCAAAGAAGTACTTTCGAAACTCGCGCAGCTCTTGCGTTTCTGGGTAGTCGGCCGGTAGCCAATCGGCCACATTGTTTTGCATGTCGGCCATCGCCAGCTTGGCACCTCGCAGCGCGAAGGGCAGCAGAAAGAAGACCGTGCAGAGCATCAGCATCGCGACGCTACCGACGATCGGGAGCGGGATGGAAAAAAACCGTTTGACCATGTTCGTATCGAGGGTCGCCGCGCGAGCACGACGCAATTGAAATTTGGGTTCAGCCGCAGACAGTCTGTGGCGTACACGAGACCGAGCGGCCGTGGCGGTAGGCGGAAAGACGAGGGTGCGGGTCAAAATCTACCGTTTCACAGTGCCACCCAGAGTACCGCTCGCCGTGCCTCAAGTCCATGTCAAAGCAAGGTGAGGAAAACCGCGGAAGGCAGGTAAATGGCCTAGGAAATAGGCAGTTTAACGGTCAGCCACTCTTTGCGGGCGGCCGATACGCTTGGGGCTGCAGGTCGCCACTGTCGCGCTGCAGGCCGCGACGCCAGTAAACGGCTTGAAGATCATCCGCTGGCCGTTTAGCCAGCTGCAACGTAGTCATCACACTCCCGTGTGATAAAGCCGAGTCCTAATGCGTGGCGGCGGTTCATTTGTTCGCTGTGAGAGGGTTATCCTAGTGGCGAAGTAGTCTGGCTCCGCGACGTCACATGGAATGTGACGACTACTTTGGCGGCTACCTTGACGGCCGCATTCACGTGACCACGAGACGCACGTCACGTGTTTCCCTCAAGAGATCCGCAGTCGACCAAACTGCTCTCGAATCCAATTGAATCTTCAACTAGCCGTCGCCCACCAGCGGCCCTGTGCCGTTGTAGTAAACGTAAGTTCCCGACGCGAAGAAGACGATAAACGAAAACAACAGGATCACCGTCGGGATGATCACGTCCTTACCCATCATAAATCCGAATACGATCGCCCACAGGAAACCGGTACACACCGAAATCAAACCGTGGGTTGGCTTTTTTGCTCTAAACGCAACGATCGTAATCCAGCTTCCACAACCAATGATCATGCAGATCGAAGCTAGAAAACTAATGAAACCAGAATTAGTGAACTGAGCGATTTGCTCCATCGACATCACGATCGCGACGCCGACGCCCAGCAACAGCAACAGGATCAGGCCCGCGACGCCCGCGATCACCATCGAGTCCGCTCCGTCGCCGAAATCTTGGCCCTCGCCGGTGACCGGCATGTCATCGATGTCCTTTTCCGCCTGAGCCATAATCCGATCGGCGTCGCTCATGCCGGCGGTGCTCGAGCTCGATTCGATGTCCGCCGAGATCTGCTTGCCGGTCTCCATATTAAAACCGCACTCGATGCACAGTACCGCTCCTGGTGTCAGTTCGGCCGCACAGTTCTCGCACGTTGGCCCCCGAGTCACGCCTTTGACGTTGGCTTCATCCAGTAAGTCCATCATCGGGTTCATCCGCGGAGCCGACGCGCTCGATGCGGAGGCCTTGGGCTTCTGACGCGCGGCAGCCGTTGGTTTCGGGGCAGTACCCGCAGCTGAACCTGCACCCGCAGCGGGGATCGTCAGCGGCTGTTTGCACTTGGGGCAACGCACACGCTTACCCGCCAACGCATCCTTGGCTTTGAAGCCCGTCCCGCAACTTCCGCACTTCGCTTTAATAGGCATTTCGTTCCTTTTTGAGCATTTCTTTGCCGCGCCGCGCTGCCAGAGAATCGTCCTCGGGCGGGCGTCCGTGCCGAGTCATTTTACGCATCATTTCAGTCTTGTCTGGCTGCCTTATCCCAGCCGACTGCAACTCCATTGTGTTTTCCAAGCTAAATTTGGCAAGCGGACAAAAAAACGATTGCCAGCCCGGGCCAAGCCAACGGCTGCTGCCATTCTGTCACGGCTGCCCAGCGGAAACCAGAGACTCTCCGTTGTCACCGGGCCAGCCCGGAGGGCACCCGAGCAAGCTGGCTGGGCAATCGCTCTCACAACTACGATCAAAAAACCGCACCAATCTGCTTCGAATCCTCGCCTTTGAAGCCCAGGCAAGCGAAAAGCCGACAGCCCGCACCCGTTTGGCGCGCTAGTTGCCTTACGTGGTTACCTCGTTCCCGAACCGCGCAAAAATGGCAGGCGGACGGTCTGGCCGTGGCGTCATCCGACGCAGACCAAACGACAACGGCTCGACCGAGGGCGGCATGGGCCGCTCTTCAAGCTCTGCCCAACCAAACAGACACCCAACATCAAACGAAGGATTTGACCTGATGGCAGCGACCAAAACAAAGTCCAAGAAAAAAGCAGCCAAGAAATCAACCAACCTGCAGCCAATCGGCGAGCGGATTGTTGTCGAGCGTGAAGAATCGCTGAGCACAACCGCTGGCGGAATCTTCTTGCCGGAATCAGCCAAGGACAAACCATCGCGCGGAACCGTGATTTCGGTCGGCACGGGTAAACTACTCAAGGACGGCACCCGCGGCGAAATGCAACTCAAGCCGGGGGACAAGGTCCTGTTCACCAGCTACGGCCCCGACGAAATCAAATTGGGCGAAGAAGAGTACCTGCTGATGCGTGAGGACGACGTGCTGGCGGTCATTGAGTAACCCAATCATTCGTGATTCAGCGAATCAACACACCGAAACAATAACCAAACATCCAACCTGAATTCAGGAGTTTATCTGATGGCTAAAATGATCGCATTCGAACAAGAAGCGCGAGAAGCAATTCGACGGGGCGTCAGCAAATTGGCTCGCGCCGTCAAGGTCACGCTGGGCCCCAAAGGTCGCAACGTGATTCTGCAAAAGAGCTTCGGTTCCCCGACCGTCACTAAGGACGGCGTTAGCGTTGCCAAAGAGATCGAGCTTGAAGACGTTTACGAGAACATGGGCGCCCAGATGGTTCGCGAAGTCGCCAGCAAGACCAGCGATGTCGCGGGCGACGGCACCACGACCGCGACCGTCATGGCCGAAGCGATCTTCAACGAAGGCCTCAAAGCCGTCACCGCGGGCGTCAACCCAATTCAAATGAAGAACGGCATCGAGCGTGCCGTGACTGACATCTGCGAGCAGCTAACCAAGGCCTCGATCAAAATCAAAAACAAGTCAGAAATGGCTAACGTCGCCTCGATCGCGTCGAACAACGACTCCGAAATCGGCGAGCTACTTTCTGACGCGATGGAAAAGGTTGGCAAGGACGGCGTCATCACCGTTGACGAAGGCAAAAGCCTTGCCACCGAAGTCGAATGGGTCGAAGGTATGCAGTTCGATCGCGGCTACCTATCGCCGTACTTCGTAAACGACACAACTTCGATGGAAGTCGATCTCGAAGACGCTTACGTGTTGGTTTTCGAAAAGAAAATCAGCAACATCAAAGACCTTGTTCCGCTGTTGGAGCAGGTCGTTCAGCAGGGCAAACCACTGCTGATCATCGCCGAAGACATCGACGGCGAAGCATTGGCCACCTTGGTCATCAACCGCCTGCGTGGCACGTTTAACTGCTGTGCGGTAAAAGCACCTGGCTACGGCGATCGTCGCAAGGCCATGATGGAAGACATCGCGATCCTCACCGGCGGCACCGCGATCTTCGAAGCACTCGGCATGAAGCTTGAGAGCCTTTCATTGGCCGACCTCGGCCGCGCAAAGAAAGTGATCGTCAGCAAAGACAACACGACAATCATCGAGGGCGGTGGCAAGAGCAGCGACATCAAAGCTCGGATCGATCAGATTCGCCGCGAGATCGAAAACTGCAGCAGCGATTACGATCGCGAAAAGCTGGAAGAACGTTTGGCAAAACTGTCGGGTGGCGTGGCCAAGGTCAACGTCGGTGCGGCAACTGAAAGCGAGATGAAAGAAAAGAAAGCTCGCGTTGAAGACGCTCTGCACGCAACCCGTGCGGCGGTCGAAGACGGCATTTTGCCTGGTGGCGGCGTTGCATTGCTGCGAGCAACCGGCAACCTGAAAACTCCGGACGACTTAAGCGACGACGAATTAACGGGCTACAACATCATCGTCCGCGCTTGTCGCGCTCCGTTGAACATGATCGCCAGCAATGCCGGTCAAGACGGCGGTATCGTGTGCGAAAAAGTTCTTAGCAACAAGAACAACTTTGGCTATAACGCGTTGACCGACGAATACGAGGATTTGGTCAAA
>CAZLFF010000182.1:0-4683 GCA_964558755.1 uncultured Pirellulaceae bacterium | reverse complement strand
TACCTGCTGCGGGGGTCATTGTCGCGAGGGGGGCCGACGCTGCCAACGTTGATCATTAGTTTCTGGTTAGAAAGTTCGTATTGGTTGCCGATTTCTTGGGGAGAGTAAAAGCGACTGTTTTCGGTGAACACGCCCGGCACGTGGGTGTGGCCTTGGAAGCAATAGTGCTGCACAAAGCCAAAAATCCGTTCGATCTTTCGCTGATTGTTGATGTCTTCGGGAAAAACGTATTCGTTCAGTGGGCTGCGCGGGGAGCCGTGGACGAACAAGAGTTTGTCGTCACGAAACGTCCGGGGTAGCTGAGCCAAAAAATCCCACCGCTGGGCCGCTTGCTCGATCGAGCGATCCTCGAGCTGCTGCCGAGTCCAAAAGATCGCCTTCTCGGCGCCACTGCTGAAACCGTCGGGATCGAACAGTGCGCCGTTGTCGTGGTTTCCCAGCAGCGTCATGTCGAAGCTTAGACAGCGATCGATGCACTCGCGCGGGTTGGGCCCATAGCCAATGATATCGCCCAAGCAGAAAATTTGCTCGCACCCTTGGTCACGGACGTCGGCCAGCACGGCCTCGAGCGCCTCGAGGTTACCGTGAATGTCGCTGATAATTGCTCGTTTGGCCAAGGTGACGCTCGCGATTGCTTGACGTGGCAGAGATGGATCAGAGAGAACGATACCGACCGTCAACACGGTCTAGCGAATGATGTTTCTGGCAAGAGCGGGCGATGAACTCGTGGCAGGGGCAATAACTATCGGCCAAATTTGATGCGGTCACCCAGCATGTCGTCCAGTTCTGGGGTTTCGTAAATCTTATTGGCCGTTACGTCGATGTCGTACTCGACTCGCTCGTAACGAGCGGTATTGGCATCGGTGTCCAGCACGACGAAGCATGATTTCGGGTTCTCGTCGCGCGGCTGGCCGACGCTGCCGACGTTAATCAACGACTTGTCGCCATCGAGAGAAAAATCGTCACCTAACTCTTCTGGTGTCTGGAAGCCGGCTGCTTCGGTGAAACGACCGGGAATGTGCGTGTGGCCTTGGAAGCACGTTTGCTCGAACCGGCTCATGAAGTGACCCATCACCGCTTTGTTGAATCCCATCTCGGGAAACACGTACTCGTTGGTCGGGTCACGAGGCGAACCATGGACGAACAAATGTTTGCCTTCGTCGTGTCGTCGTGGAAGCTCGCCCAAGAAATCCCAACGCAAGTCAGACTGTTGCCCCGCAGGTGCGTCCTCGAGCTGTTGCCGCGTCCACAGGATGGCTCGCATCGCCACGGGATTGAATCCTTCAGGATCAAAAATCGCGGCCTGGTCGTGGTTGCCCAGAATGGTCAGCCGGCAACGCTGCATGACGGTGTCCAAGCACCGGATCGGGTCCGGGCCATAGCCAATGATGTCGCCCAGGCAAATGATCTCATCCAAACCAAGCTCTTCAATGCGCGCCAAGACAGCGGTGAGTGCTTCAAAGTTGCCGTGGATGTCGCTAATAATCGCGCGCTTCACGAATGGTTCTTTCTGCAGACGAGGACTGGTGGTGGTCGCGAGGCGCGAGTAACTTAAGTATCGAATTGGACAATCGGCCTGTCGATCGTGCGGCGGTACGATCCTGCGGTGGTAACGTCGTCGTGCGATGGTTACCTCAAACCGGCGCCGAGCCCCAATTTTCGGCTGCAAACGCAGTTGTTATCGTACTAATTGCCGGCAGGGAACGCAATTGGCACGACCGTTGTCATCGTTATGCTGATTCTCGGCGGGATGGCTCCCGCGAAATCGTTTAGTCGTCCTCGTTTTGTACTTGTTTAACCCACACGGCCCGCGGCGCTCGCTCATGCATGTCCTTGCAATTGATTCCTCTGCTAAGACAGCCACCGCGGCCCTGCTGCGGGACGGTGAAGTTGTGTCCCAGCTGAGTTCCGATCAGCTGGTCGAGGGCGATTCGCCGGAGCCCGGGCAGAACGCTCGCTCGCGGCCCGGGACCTCGGCATTGTTGACTCCGTTGGTTCAAGCCGTGTTGAAACGCTCGGACGTGGCCCCCGAGCAACTGCAATTGGTCGCGATTGCAACGGGTCCCGGATTGTTTACCGGCCTGAGAATCGGGGTCGTAACGGCTAAAGCGTTTGCGTTTGCGTGCAAAGTGCCCGTGATCGGTGTTAATACTCTCGAGGTCATCGCAGCACGAGCGGCGATGGATGCCGGTGCCGTCGACGGTGATGGCCTGCCCTCAACGATCCGCGTCGCGATTAACGCTCAACGTCAACAGTTGTTCACTGGCACTTACCAAGCAACGGGTCCGTGGGCCGTTTCGTCGCATGGTGACAACCAGATCGAGGACCGACAGTCTTGGATCGACGGCTGGACTGCCGAAGATTTGGTCAGCGGTGCGGGGTTGAGCCTCGTGCGCGATGCGACGGCGGCTCGATTGCAGCAGCAGCCAGATGTCCGCGTGGCGCCGGAATCGTTGTGGAATTGCGATGCCGTTGCAGTCGCGCGGGTGGCCGTGGAGCATTTTGGCAAAGGTCGGCGGGACGATCCTTGGAAGCTCCAGCCGTTCTACTTTCGTCCCAGCGCGGCCGAGGAAGCTCGTTTGGCGAATTGAACCACCGCGGACAGGGCCTCGCGGCGATTTCGATGCCACGATTTTGCGCAGCGACCCAAATGGGTATACTTTGCGTAAGACCTTTGGTCGGCTTTCGACCGCTATGTCCTTTTTATTTAGTCAGCTACCCATCGCCCCGCTTGCAAGGCAATATCATGAAGAAATTGTTTACCGCGTTCAGCCTGTCCATGCTCTCTTGCTGTCTGATGGCCGGTTGTGCAGACACCCAAGAAGATGCCGCCAACACGATCACGCGCGATCACGGGCACGATCACGGCCACGATCACGGGCATGACCATGGTGACGATGGTGATATTCACGGCCCTTTTGGTGGGCACGTGTTTAGCTTTGACAGCGACGAGTATCGTGGCGAGTGGAAGCACTACAACGACAACGACGTGATCCGCGTTTACGTGCTTGACTCGACAGGTAAAAAAGAAGCTCCTGTCAACGGCGCCGTAACGCTGACGCCGTTGGCGGGTGCCGATAAGACCCCGTTTGAACTTGAGGGCGAGAATCCCAACGACGACGGCGAGACAGCCATTTACTCGCTGGATGACAAGAACTTGACCATCGCGATCACGGCGGCCGGCGTTACGGTTGGCTTGAAGGTCGGTGACAAGAGTTACGAAGGCGTGATCGAAGCTCACGAGCCGCACGATCACTAATCGATCATGGCGGCAATGTTGCGAACTGGCTGAATCGATCGGCCAGTTGCAGCTGCTTCTGGATGGCAGGCTTGCTCGCGAATCGTATCCGCTGCGGCCAGGGACTCTGCGTGCAACGACCTTGCTGCGTTTTAGACTCGCAAGGCTTCTTCTTGTGGGAACTTGCTGGCGTAGTTTGCTCGCACCGGTTTAACGTACGAAGCGACGAACTGATCGACTTGTTCAGGGGCTCGTCCGACGAAGCTCGTTGGATCGAGTAGCGCTTCCACGTCCACGGAATCGAAGTTGCTGTCAGATTTCAGTCGAGCGATCAAGTCGTTGTCTCGACCGTGAGCCTTCACCTCGGCGGCGGCATCTTGGCTGTGTTGGCGGATCAGTTCGTGCAACTCCTGACGATCACCACCAGCAGCTACCGCGGCCATCATGATGTTCTCTGTCGCCATGAACGGCAGTTCGGCCAGCAAGTGCTTTTCGATCACTTTCGGATACACCACCATACCACTGGTGACATTCTCCAGCAAAATCAGAATCGCATCGATCGCCAAAAACGATTGCGGCAACACCAGGCGACGATTCGCGCTGTCGTCCAACGTTCGCTCCATCCACTGCGTCGCCAGCGTGTTGGCGGGGCTTGATTGGAGGCTGATTACGAAACGAGCCAGTGAGCAAATGCGTTCGCTTCGCATTGGATTTCGCTTGTAGGCCATCGCGGACGAACCAATCTGAGTCTTTTCGAACGGTTCTTCCATTTCTTTACGGCTGGCCATAATTCGCAGGTCAGTCGCCATCTTGTGGGCTGACTGAGCGATTCCGGACAAGACATCGAGGATCATCGCATCGATCTTTCGCGAGTACGTTTGGCCCGTCACTGGCAATGATTCGTCGAAGCCAATTTTCTCGGCGACCATTTTGTCCAGTTGTTCGACCTTGGCGTGGTCTCCGTCGAACAGCTTCAGGAAACTAGCTTGCGTCCCCGTGGTTCCTTTGACTCCCCGCGCCTGCATCGCGGCGATCCGGAATTCGAGCAGCTTCAAATCGTCTACGAAATCCTGCAGCCACAAACAGGCTCGTTTGCCGATCGTGGTTGGCTGTGCCGGCTGCAGGTGAGTGAATCCCAAACAGGCAAGATCCCGGTGCTCGGCTGCGAAATCGCCCAGTTGCGAAATCACATGAGCCAGCCGATTGGCGGTCGTTTGGAGGGCTTTCCGTAGCAGAATCAAATCCGTGTTGTCGGTCACAAAACAGCTGGTGGCGCCGAGGTGGATGATGGGCATGGCTTCGGGGCATTGGTCGCCGAAGGTGTGAACGTGAGCCATCACGTCGTGCCGCAGGCGTTTCTCGTGGGCTGCGGCGGCCGAAAAATCGATCTCGTCTAGGTTTGCCCGCATCTGGTCCAATTGAGCGTCCGAAATGTCCAACCCCAG
>CAZLFF010000181.1:4077-4801 GCA_964558755.1 uncultured Pirellulaceae bacterium | reverse complement strand
CACCAGTTCGTCGCAGCCAGCGATTCCATCTGCGAACTGGTGGGTGCCGAACGTGATGAGATTCTGGGGTTTCAGGATTTTGAGATTCACCCCGGGGTCCAGCTGCTTAATCAACGGTTAGAGACGCAGACTTTGCAAAGTGGCGAGCATACGTTTTACGACCGGGAGTTTCTTCAAAAGAGCGAGGATCGTCAGGTTTCTCGGACGGTGTTCAGGATCAAGCAATCGCGGACCTTTGATCCCGATGATCAGCCGTGTTTGATCGCCGCGATTGAGGACATCACGCAGCTCGCTGATGTAACGCGGTCGCTAGAATCTGCTGAGCGTCAGACGCGAATTGCGTTTGCGTTTGACGCGTTGACGGGTCTCACCAACCGGGCTCAGCTACGCAGCCACGTCATCAATTGCATCAACGACTCGCAGCGGAACGAAGAAGAGTTCGCTTTGCTGTTGTTTGATCTGAACGAGTTCAGCTCAATCAATTCGATCGCCGGTTTCAATGTGGGGGATCAGGTCCTCAAGGTCATCGCGGCGCGGGTCAAAGATGTGGTGCGGGGCCGAGCGATCGTCTCGCGGCTTGGCGCGGACGAGTTCGTCGTGTTAATGCCGGGCAGCGATGCACTTGATGCCGGGCGAGTTGCCAATCGCATTAGCGAGATGATTGAAATGCCCGTCGACGTCGGGGCGTCGCGTTTCTCGCTGACGGGCAGTATTGGGATTGCGA
>CAZLFF010000181.1:0-4026 GCA_964558755.1 uncultured Pirellulaceae bacterium | reverse complement strand
CAAGCGATGCTCAAAGCAAAGGTGAAAAAGCCCAACGGGAGCATCCAGTTTTATCAGCCGCAGATTGGAGCCGATGTCGAACGAAAGCTGCTGCTAACGCAAGACCTAAACAAAGCCGTTCGTGATAACGAGATCGAACTTCACTTCCAGCCGATCGTCCGGCACCAAGACGGGCGTGAGTATATTATCGGCTATGAATCGTTGGCTCGTTGGGATCGTGGCAACCAACAGTTTGTTTCGCCCGAGGAGTTTATACCGTTGCTCGAAGACACCGGGCAAATCGTTCAAGCAGGTGAGAGTATCCTAGAAAAAGCCTGCGAGTTCATTGCGTCGCGACCGGATGACGACGTTTACGTTTCGATCAACGTCTCGGGCCGCCAGTTGAAAGAAGACGGGTTCGTGAAGATGGTTGATCAAACGATCCGCAGGTACGGTGTTCGACACAATCAAGTCGCTCTGGAATTGACTGAGACGCTGGCGATGAGTGAGTCGGCGTCTGAGGGATCGGGGCTCGCCCAGCTGATTGAGTTGGGCGTGAAGCTGATGATCGATGACTTTGGCACCGGCTATTCGAATCTTTCGCGCCTGAATGACCTGCCGTTCGATGTGCTGAAGGTCGATCGTAGTCTCGTTCGTTGCGTGCCGGGTAGTCGCTCGGATTGTGCCATCGTGCGGACGCTGATTAGCATGGCGTCGGAAATGGAAATGGGCCTGATCGTCGAGGGAATCGAGAAGCCCGAGCAACGCGATTACTTGGTCGGGTTGGGCGTCGACACGTTCCAAGGATACTTGTTTGGCAAGCCCCAACCAATCAAGCTAACGCTCTCGCAACCTCACGCTGCCCAGTAGTTCCGGTTCGTTGTGTGAATCGTGTCACGTTGTTCGTGTCGTGCTGTGCTGTGTAGTGTGGCAGGCTCCGCTTAAAACCGCTGAGTCGTCTGGCCGCTTGGAACGGCCGCAGAACGAATCGGGGGCTGCGCTCCCGAACCATAGTAATTCAGGGCTCGACTAGGCGTTGACGTGGCGGGCGCGGCTGACGGAGGCCGGGCGTTGCCCCGATCAGCAAGGGCTCGAGGCTGAACGGGGGGCTTTTCCAGCGGTGTGGTTTGGCTGCGGTTGAGTCCGCCGAAAAAGTTCTTCATCCCCTCGACCATGCGATTGCCGGGCGCTTGCAGTAAGCCACCCGCACCGGATTGTTGCAAGCCTTGGAAAGATTTCTGTTGCAATTGCTGTTGTTTTTCCCGTGCCCATTCTGTCGTGCGATCAATGGCAGCTTTGGATTTTGCGTTCAACTGGTCCAGAAAGTTGGGTTGCGATTTGGCTTGCGGGAGCAAACCTTGCGGGAGCTGTCGCGCGCCGAGAATGCCTTCAATGGATTTTGATTCGTCTCGCCCGAAAAGCGATCCAAGAGACGGCAGCTTGAAGCCTGCTTCCTCGCGAATCGGCAGGCCCAGTTCGCCAACGCGTTTGATTCCCATCGCTGCTTCGTCCACCTGAGCAAACGGTTTGGTCGCCGGTTTTCCGAACAGATTTCCCAGCTGAGCCTCACAGCGGTTCGCGATCGAGAGCGCGATAAACAAAGCCAGACTGGTTACGATTGTTGGGATTAACTTCATGAGACCAACCTAAATAATGACGATCAGCGACTGAAACGAACGCAGGTTGGGGAATGTTTCAAAATCGTGCCGCAGCGTCCAGAGAGATTGTCCCCATCACAAAAACTTGTGATACTTTGCAGTCAGCGACCGCCGCTATCATTCGTGATAGCACGGCGTGCGGCCGGCAGATTCGATAGGCGGTCGCGTTGGCTCTTCAAGGAAAACCCGTGAAAAAAACTGGCTTCATCGGTGCCGGCCAAATGGCTCAGGCGCTCGCAGGCGGAATCGCTCGTGACTTCCCGGATGTTGAGTTCCTCATTTCCGACCCCAGCGAAACTGCGCGAGCAGGGTTCGCCAGCGCAGTGGCGGACCGTGTGACGACCGCTGAGTCAGCGCGGGCTGTTTTTGAGGGCAGTGATGTGGTGGTCGTGGCAGTTAAGCCGCAGCATGCGACCGATGCTTTGAACGGGCTGGCTGATTGCCAGGATCGCCCGTTGGTCATTTCGATCATGGCGGGAGTGACTATCGATCGTCTCGCGGCGCTGACGGGGTCTCGCAGGATCATTCGAGTGATGCCCAACACGCCCAGTTTGGTCGGCCAAGGTGCCGCGGGTTTCGCGGTGGCCGACGCGGCGAGTGACGAAGATCGTCAGCAACTGCAGCAGATTTTTTCGGCGGTCGGCAAAGCGGTCGAGGTTTCCGAGCCGCTGATCGATGCAGTAACGGGTGTTTCCGGTTCTGGCCCCGCGTACGTGTTTCGGTTCCTAGAGGGCCTGATTGCGGGAGGTGTCCAGGCGGGGCTCGACCCTGCGGTCGCGAGTGAGCTGGCGATTCAAACGGTATTGGGTGCAGCGACGCTGATTGAGCAGTCGGGCGAATCGCCCGAGGTTCTCCGAGAAAGAGTTTCAAGTCCCGGTGGCACAACGCTCGCCGCGCTGGCGTCGTTGGAATCGAACAATTTCTATGATTCGATCGTCGCCGCCGTCGGAGCAGCAGTCGATCGGTCCAAAGAGCTCGGACGAGCGTAGGTCAAACTCACGCCAAAGATCGTATGGCAGCCCATCTGGATGGGTCAGAATTGGTTTTCAGTGCTGCCGAGCCGTGTTGCATGTCCGCTAAAATGAGTACCATACAGGTCTGAGCTGCCTGTTTGTTCGCAGCCACTGTTTTACCGGGGGAGTTCGATGTCTTTGTTCGAAGACGACAGTTACATCTACCGCGATACGTTTTTCATCTATATCCAAGACGAGAATCGGCCAACTGTCGCCCAAGTTTCAGACTGTTTTGCTCAGCTGGGTAGCAAGTACGAGGTGGTCGGGATGCGGGAACGCGACGGCAAGTTCGGATCAGTGACGATCAAATCCCCGCAGGATTCGTCCGCAATGGACATTACCTACGTCACGGGCGAGGAAGTTCACGAACAGATCGGTGAACTGATGCTTGAGTTTCGTACGATGACGCTGACGGGCGACGATCGCGAGAAACTGACAGCCTTCGAAACCTGTAACGCTCGGTTTGATATTTTTCATTTCGAACAGCAATCCGGGTCCGCGGACGCTGGTCCGGACGAAATGATTGACCCCGGTGGTTTGCTGCTGGTGATCGAACGCCTCGCCTCGCTGGTTGGCGGCGTCGCGCTCGATCCGCAATCGCATACGATTTTGTAAAACGGTTTGGTACACGTTGGGGGAGTACCCCGTGGAGGACGCTGCCGGCGTCCTCCACCGACCGCTTGTTTTTTGAGGTGCATTTACGTCAGCACTGCTGCCAAGCTGTTGGCTTCGGCGTCTGCATCTTGGTCGGTCCCAAAGTTCTGGTCCGACGATCCGAATGGGCCGTCGGGAACGAAGCTTTGAAGCTTCTCGCTGCGAACAGGGTTTTGGAGTTTGCGGACTGCTTTCGCTTCGATCTGCCGCACGCGTTCACGTGTGACCTTAAAGATTCGGCCGACTTCCTCCAGCGTATAGGTGTATCCGTCGGTCAAGCCGTAACGCAATCGAACGATCTCTCGTTCGCGATAGGTGAGCGTCTTGAGCAGGTGTTCGATTTTGTCTCGCAAGATTCCGTTGGTGGCCGAGCGAACGGGGTTCTCGGTACTGCCGTCCTCGATAAACTCACCAAAGCTACAGTCGTCGCCTTCACCGACTG
Source organism: uncultured Pirellulaceae bacterium (assembly GCA_964558755.1). Lineage (GTDB taxonomy): Bacteria > Planctomycetota > Planctomycetia > Pirellulales > Pirellulaceae > Mariniblastus. Next base: position 280 of record CAZLFF010000181.1, on the reverse strand, counting down.
GGCGATCGAGACTGACTGGATGACGTCCGATATCCATCACGCGGCGGACTTCATCGACGTCCATCTGAGCACGCGATGCAATCTCGTTCATGGTCGCGGGCCGGCGTGTTTCTTGCAGCAATTGTTTTTGGATGTTGCGCAAGCGTTGTAGTACGTCGATCATGTGAACCGGGATTCGAATCGTTCGAGCTTGGTCGGCGATCGCCCGGGTGATTGCCTGGCGAATCCACCATGTCGCGTAGGTCGAAAACTTGAATCCGCGACGATACTCGTACTTGTC
>CAZLFF010000180.1:0-4822 GCA_964558755.1 uncultured Pirellulaceae bacterium | reverse complement strand
CGCGAGCGTTGGGGAAAAACCTGAGTGTCGACGCCGGGATGTTACAACTGATTGGACCCGGTCCGTGGCCCTACGCCGACATTGATCCAGACGACGAACTGCAGGTCGGTGACTGGGTCGTTTCCTTAGGGCACTCAGGCGGCTTTGAACTCGGTCGTGATCCGCCGATCCGCGTCGGGCGCATCCTAAGCCTAAAAGATGGAACCATTAAAACTGATGCCGTGTTGATCGGAGGCGATTCAGGAGGCCCTCTGTTTAACCTCGACGGTCAGTTGATTGCGATTCATACCTCGATCGGTGACGTTACGGCCGACAATCGCCACGTAACGATGGCGACGTTCCGCCGTGACTGGCAACGAATGTTACGCGGGGACTCATGGGGGAAGCTCAAAGCGCTCAACGAGCCGGGTGACACCGATCGGCCGGGACGCATGGGCGTCAAAGTCGATCGCGAGGCGTCGCGCGCCGCGATTCGCGCGGTCAATGCGGGCTCGGGTGCTGAAGATGCGGGGCTGCTGGCCGGTGATGTGGTTGTTCAATTCGATAACGTGATCATCAACGACGGAGTTCACTTGATCGAGGTCGTGAAACGTTTCAAAGCGGGTGACGTGGTGAAAGTGAAAATCGAACGCAATGGGACGACGATTCAGCTTGAAGTTCGATTAAAATAGCGATGACTTGGTCGCTGAAGCAGCATTGTTTGAGAACAGCGACGACTTGGTCGCTGAAATGGTGTGGCGTGAGGATGGCGTCTGGCTACCCGATAAGACGGAACTTTTTGATGAGGAACAGAATGAACGCATCCGTTTGGAACCAAGGGCTTTCGGGCTGTTTTTGTCTCGGTATTGCCCTTTGCCTGACATGGCTCGTCCAGCCCGCCGCGGCCGAGATTCCTCGCGACGTGCGAGATGTTTTCGAGAGTATGCTTGAAAACCTTGAGCCTGATTTGCAAGGCCCGTTCCGAGAAGCGTTGTCCAAGGACACAGCGGTCGTCGAAATGACGCCCAAGCAGTTTCGCAAGTTTCGTGCGAACCCGTTTAATCCCTTCGAAGGCTTGGACGAGATCGATGCCTCAGATGATGCCGGCAACATCGGCTTGAAATTTGAACTGCCCAGTCTGCGGACTCGACCGAAACTCAAGTTCGAGAAGCAGCACCGAAATCTTGCGAAGCAACTTTCTCCGGTGGCCGAGTCGGTCCGTCCCAGCGTCGTTCGGCTTTTCGATGGCAAACGACAGCTGGCGATGGGGGTGGTCGTTAGCCGTGACGGATTGATTGTGACCAAGAACAGTGAACTACGTGGCGTGCAAGAAATCGTGTGTCGCGTGGCCGACGGAGCAACAGCAACCGCCAGTTTGGTTCGTTCCGACGATAAGAATGACGTCGCGTTGCTACAAGTCGATCGTCGTGACCTGACGCCCATCCAGTGGCACACGTCTCCCTTGAAGGCCGGACAGTTCCTTCTGACCCCTGACGAGACGGGCAAGATCGTTGCGGTCGGCAACTACAGTGTTGCCCCGCGATCAACGAGCTCGGGCGAACAGGCGTTTTTGGGGGTCAAGCCCGAGGCGACCGACGAGGGTGTTCGTATTTCTGACGTTCGGCCTGGGGCGGCCTCGGCTAATGCTGGGCTGCGAAATGGGGACGTGATCGTTTCCTTGGGTGGCCAGCAGGTGAGCGAGGTTGCCGATCTTGTTTTTCAGATTCGCCAGCACGCCCCGGGTGATCGCGTGGCGATCGAGTACCTGCGTGACTCGGTCCCTCGGAAAACCACCGCGACGCTGGCGGGGAATATGATCCACCGCGAACGAGCGGCCAGGTTTAAGATGATGAACCGCCTAGGCGCGGTCCCCAGCCGCCGTAATAGCGGCTTCCCCAACGTCTTCCAGCACGACGCCCCGTTGTTCCCGGAGCAGTGTGGTGGGGCAATCGTCGATTTAGATGGACGAGCGGTCGGGCTGAATATCGCCCGGAACGGCCGCGCCGCCACTTACGCGATCCCCGCTTCGCACGTGATGACCGTGCTCGAGCAGCTGCAACGCGAGGATGTTGCGACGCGGCGGTAGTTCGCGATTCTCTGCTCGATCAGCGGCCAACGGCTTTGAGATTGGGCGGCAAATGCGGGAAATCGTTGCGGAAACGGGTAAATCCCGATTGAAGGACCCCGTCGCTGCCGATAGAATCTGCGTCTTTCCTGGGCGTCGTCCGTTCGGGGCTTTTTTTGGTGGACGATTTGGTTGTCCACTCAGTTTTTACTTTTGCCAACGGTGTCGGTCCTGACTCAAGGTTCGACCGTCGCAGCTGCGACAGCCTAAAGCGCAATTCGGCACCCAGTGTGCCAGAAAGAGATATTGGTATGCCAAATACCCTTGTTCAAGATCTGATCGATGCGGGCGTCCACTTTGGCCACCGAGCCAGCCGTTGGAACCCGAAAATGGCACCGTACATCTACGGTCGCAAGAACCAGATTCACATCGTCGATATTCGTGAAACCGTCCGCGGTTTGCTGCGAGCTAAAAAGTTCGTGTCTCAGGTTGCCTCAGGCGGAAGCCTTGTTCTGTTCGTCGGCACCAAGCGTCAAGCTTCCGCCGCGATCCAAAAAGAAGCCGAGCGTTGTGGCATGCCCTACGTGAGCGAGCGTTGGTTGGGCGGTGCGCTTACGAACTTCCGAACGATTCGTGGTCGTCTGAGCCGCTTGGAAGAGCTTGAAGACATCCGCAACACGGACAAGATCGAAGGCTACTCGAAGAAGGCCCAGTCGTCGCTTAACCGCGAGTACCGCAAGATCTACCGTAACCTGAACGGAATTCGTGCGATGAATCGCATGCCCGAGTGCATGATCATTGTCGATCCGAACAAAGAGAAAAACGCGATCCGCGAAGCGAAAGCGTTGGGCATAACGACGTTGGCACTGATCGATACCAACTGCGACCCTGACACCGTCGATCTGCCGATCCCCGGCAACGATGATGGTATCCGTTCGGTCGAGTTGATTATGTCGCACATGGCAGACGCCGTGCTGGCCGGCCGCAAGAACTTGACCGCCAAAAACGAAGGCGCAGATCCAAAGGGTAAGGGAAAGCCAAAGGCGAAGCCGGCCGCTGCGGTCGCCGCTGCTGAACCAGCCGCCGCACCCGCACCTGCTGCTGACAAGGACGCATAGTCCACGGTCAGCGACGTCGCAGACCGCCGTTTCAAGCGTGAATCGGCGGTCACCTTGTGATGAACCACCCTTGGCGAGATCGACTCCGACGGGTTTCGACCGCCAAAGGTTTCGTGCCGCGTTCTCTGCCCTCCCGCAACGTCCACTTGGGTTTGCGGGAACATTGCTTCGCCCTGATCGCACGGCCGTGCGGGTTGGCATGTTGGCTCAGGACCAGATTTTTCAAGCTTCTTATCAGCCGCCGATTTGCCGGCTGACTCAACAATCAAAACCGTTTAAGACTGACTAACAAGTCACCCATTACAGGAAAGAAAATGTCAATTTCTGCAAAAGACGTAAGCGCCCTCCGCAAGGCAACCGGCGCTGGAATGATGGATTGCAAGGAAGCCCTCAAGGAATCGGGCGGCGATCTAGACGGTGCAATGGACTACCTTCGCAAGAAGGGCCAGAAAGTGGCTGCCAAGCGTGCTGATCGTGACGCGACCGAAGGCGTGGTTGTTGTCCTTCCCAGCGAAGACGGCAAAAGCGGCACCGCGATGGCGCTCAGCTGCGAGACGGACTTCGTTGCCAAGAACGATGGCTTCATCGAGTTCGCCAGTGAACTAGGGGCCTTGGCCGTTAGCGTTGGCGCAAAGAATCCCGAGGAACTGAACGCCGCTGCCTTTGACGGCGCGACTGTCGCCGAAAAGCTAGTCGAGCGTACCGGCACCATCGGCGAGAAAATGGAGATCTCGGAATTGCAAACCATCGAAGGCGATAACATCGCGGCCTACGTCCACGCAGGCAGCAAGATCGGGGTATTGGTCGCGTTCAAAGACGGTGGCAACAGCGAAGCCCCTAACTTTTTCCGCAGCGTCGCCATGCACATTGCCGCGATGAGCCCGTCGATCATGCGTCCGGACGAGTTCGATGCGGACTTCGTCGCCAAAGAAACCGAAGCGATTCAGGCTCAGATCAAAGCCGAGAACGAGCTGAACGAGGCCGAGAACCTTGGTAAGCCGCAAAAGAAGATTCCGCAGTTCGTCAGCCGTTTGCAGCTGACCCCAGAAGTCTTGGCGAAGGCCGAAGAAGACATCAAGGCAGAGTTGGCTGCCGAGGGTAAGCCGGAGAAGATCTGGGACAAAATTGTTCCGGGCAAGCTGGAGCGTTTCATCAGCGACAACACGATCTTGGATCAAGAGCGTTGCCTGATGAGCCAACAGTTCGCATTGGACGACACGAAAACAGTCGAAGAAGCCGTCAAAGACTTCGACGCGAACGCTGAACTAACCAGCTACGCCCGCGTATCGGTTGGCTAATCCCAATCGAAGTAAGACATCAACCAAAGCCCTCGCTAGTTTAGCGAGGGCTTTTTTTATGTAAGCCCGAAGTGTGTTGAAAACGACATAGGGAGGCCGAGGTTGAGATCGACCACGAAAGTTACGAAAAACACGAAGGCCTCCAGTTCTTTGTTGTCTTCGTGACCTCCGTGGTTTGTAGAAAGATATTTGTTCGAGCAGTATTTGCGTTGCACAGGCCCCTCGCGTGACCGGTGTCGGCTTGAACCGTTAACGTCCCTTGGGCTTCAAGTCTGGGTAGATGTTGTCCATCACTGGCTTGGTTTTGCGATCGATCGTGAACACGCCCCAGAGATTCACGGCCCCCATGCGGTTGTTTGGAT
>CAZLFF010000179.1:2645-4833 GCA_964558755.1 uncultured Pirellulaceae bacterium | reverse complement strand
TCGCGAAGGATCGAAAACTGACTCTCATCGACACGCACAACCGAAGACGCCTGGCCAAATTGAGTGGTGCCATCGTTGAGGACCACATCAACACCATCGCCAAGTGCCTCCGCGATCCCAGCCCCGTCAGTGGCAGGCGGCTGTCCGTTGGCGTTCGCACTGGTCAAAATTACTGGCCCCGCACACAGCCGCAGCACCTGCAAAGTAACCTCGTGCGCCGGAACACGCATGCCGACGGTGCCGGAGGGTGCGACCGCGTTGCGTACGGCCGGGTCGAGACGATGCAGTGCGCTGTCGGGATGTTCGGCGTCCATGACCAGCGTCACCGGTCCGGGCCAGCAGCGGCGGGCGAACCGGCGGGCAAGCGTTGGCATGTCCGGGATGTAATCGAGCGACTCCTCGTAGCCGCGCAAGGCAATCGAAAATGGTTTGTCGCTGGTCCGTTGCTTGAAACGGGACAGACGCTCCACCGCCGCCGGGTTTAAGGCACTCACCGCCAACCCGTAGACGGTCTCAGTAGGCAGAGCGAGCACTTTCCCGGCGGAAATTGCCTCGACCGCGCGATGCACCACGTCCCGCGTGTCGTCGGTGTTCTGTAAGTCAATTGTGACAGCGGACATAGGGGCCGTAAAAAGCGGGAACAATGGGGCGTTGGGCCGATCAAGACTATATCTGCGTCGATCCAACAGGGTCAAGATGCCGGGCCATCTATTCAGATGCCGGGCCATCTATTCAGATGCCGGGCTATCAACCAAGTGTCTTGTTGCGATTGTTTGGCAAAGCCGACCGTTCAGCGAGAGTTTAACGGGGACGCGATCATACGCGGTTGTGCGACAAGATTGAGTTTTCCCTGCGAAAAATAACAGTCTTTTCGCTGCCCGGGCCGCTGACTTGGGGTTGAGCCCTTCGCGTGGAGCTATAATGGGGCTCGTTTGCGAGCTGCGATTCACGGTGTGTGAAAGCGTGCCGGGCTTGCTGGCCGCCGACGAAACAATCAACCACCTTCCTGTTTAATTCGATTTTGGAAAAGATAGCTATGAAGAACTTGTATTACTGCCTTTTGTTGTGTGCCGCTGTGATGACTGTCGGCTGCGAAGCTGCGAAAGACGCTGCATCGAGCGCAACCGACACCGTTGGTGGCGCGGTTGAGTCAGCAACTGACGCCGCAGCTGGTGCCGCTGGCGCAGTCACAGATGCCGCAACTGGCGCTGTTGAATCAGCAACCGACGCTGCTGCCGGTGCTGTTGGCACCATGAAAGACGCTGCTACTGGAGCCGTCGAGTCAGCAACCGACGCTGCCGCTGGTGCACTTGATTCAGCAAAAGACGCCGCTGCCGGTGCTCTTGATTCTGCGGCGGGCGCTCTGGATTCAGCTGCCGATGCTGTCGGCGGTGCTGCTGAGTAAGTGGTCGTCGATCGAGCTGTTCCCTACAGACCGTTGGCTCTTTCCTAACGATCTTGCCGGAACGAATGATTTCACCAAACATGGTGCCTCAATTTTGGGGTACCATGTTTTTTTATGCACTCATGGCAATTGGTAACTCATCGGCTGGCTTCATTCCAGCGAAAAAATCGCTGGCGTCGGACCAGCAACTGGCCCATGATCCGTTTGAGGTTCGCATCTATTGTCTTGACGCTGAGCATCGCGTCGGCGGGGTGCATTTCTGAATCTCAATCCACAGCAACGGATGTTCTGGTTTGGGGACGCAAAGGTTTGGATGATGGTCGATTCATCAAACCGCGGGCGATGACGATCGATGATCAAGACAGGTTGTACGTCGTCGACATGACCAGTCGCATCCAAGTTTTCGATCACGACGGCAGTTTTCTGCGATCTTGGCGGACGCCAAAATGCAAGCAAGGCAAACCCTGCGGTCTAACGATCAGCCACGATGGGCTGCTGATGGTTTGCGATACACACTACTTTCGCGTGCTGTTCTATACCTTAGATGGTAAGCTAGTCCCCGAAAGAACGATTGGCGGAACCAACGGGCGTGGCCCCGGCGAGTTTGGGTTCGTCACCGATGTTGTGCAGGACTCGGCGGGCAACTATTACGTGGCCGAGTACGGGGACTATGACCGGATCCAAAAGTTCATGCCCGATGGAGAGTTTGTTTATCAATGGGGTGAGCACGGCACCGAGCCCGGCCAGACCACCGAGGATCAGCAAGCCGGATGCTGGCAGGGG
>CAZLFF010000179.1:0-2635 GCA_964558755.1 uncultured Pirellulaceae bacterium | reverse complement strand
ACGGGAAGGATCGACTCTGGGTCGCCGACGCGAGCAACCACCGGCTGCAGGTCTTCGACGTGTCGGGCGAAAAGCCGGAGTTCGTCAAAATCGTCGGCAGCCGAGGCGAACAAGCGGGGCGGTTTAGTTTCCCGTACCAAGTGATCGTCAACGACGACGGAACGATCGAGGTCTGCGAGTTCGGCAATCACCGGGTTCAAAAATTGGACTCAGCCGGAAACCCAATCGCTAGTTGGGGCTCGGCTGGCCGCCGCACCGGTCAGCTGCACCAACCTTGGGCATTTGCTCACGACAGTCAGGGCGGGGTACACGTGGTCGATTCGTACAACCACCGGATGCAGCGGTTTCAGTGGTAACAAGACCTACGATTGCAACGCTGGTTCGATTTCGCAGCAATCGCACCTGCACCCCAACTGCCGATTCCAAAGGTGAGCAGCAACTAGGATCAGGCCACCGATCGGGGTAATCCAAGGTGCCAATGTGGTCAGCAAGCCTTTGTCCCCTTCGGCGTTTGGTGAGGCTTCCACCGCTGGTGTTTCCGCGACCGCCAAAGATTGAGATTCTTTCGACGCGCAACACGCACACTCGCAACACGCGAGAGTCGACTTCGGAGCGTCTACGACAGGGGTTGTTGTCGTGCTACACGACGCACAGCACTCACCTGCCAATCCGAAAGCGGCAAACGTGATTAGGGTCAGCCCGACCGCCGCGATCGAGACCGGCATCCAGTTTCCGTGCTTCCTGACTCCCGGCACAAACGCCACGATCGCGATCAGGAAACAGATCAAAGCCATCCACTTATGGAACGCTTCGTCTGCCAGAAAACTGAGTCCCATCAATGGCAGGTAGGCGATCACAAAAGGCATCGCCGCACAATGAATCGCGCACCCAACTGACGCGACGATTCCTAACGAATCTCTCCATGTTGAGACCCGGCTCTCGCTGGACGCACCATTTTCAGGTTGGACGGTCGTCAACTCGACGGTGTTCATTCGGTTATCCAAAATAATGTCAATGATTGCGAGCTCGTCCAAAACTCAATTTGAGCATGAGCAGCGTGACTGTGTGTTGGCTCGAGACACTCTGAAACACACCGTTCTGTTGCCGTTGGAATGATTGGAACGAGCTATTCACGATTTTACGAGCGGTCGCCGCTCGCGACGACAGATGAGTGCAAGTGCAATCGTAATGCATGTAAGGTTGACGTGCAACAACACATGGAAGAAACTCAGAGTTCGGATCGGTCGGTGACAACGACAGGCGCGTGCCGGATGCGGCTCGGGGGTCCACTAAAAGCCGGCGGTTGCGAACGGCGGGGAACGTCCGAAGCGTCGATTCACCAGCGAGCTTGGCTCGTCGTGCGGTGTGATAATATTTTTTGCAGACGGAACTCGTGAGAGGCCAAAGCATGGCTAAATCGAAACCTGATCAATCTGAACCTTTAAAGGCCGTCATCCGTGACGCAGGCCTTCGTGCGACTCCCGCCCGGATAGCAACCCTGATGCTGATCCACCGCGCGGGGTCACCGCTGACCCATGCCGAAGTCGCGGAAGAGTTGCGATCGCTAGGGGTTGATAAGGCAACCGTCTTTCGCAACCTAAACGACATGGCGACAGCCGGGATTCTCCGTCGCACCGAGCTTGGTGACCACGTCTGGCGGTTCGAGCTGGCGGGAAAAGAGGACGGACATGGTTCGGCCCATCCGCATTTCGTCTGCGTCGATTGCGGCACGGTCTCTTGCATGGACGAGATCAAGCTGACCGCAGGAAGTATGCGGCTAAGCCAAGAGTTCGGAGAGGTCACCGAAATTCTCCTGCGTGGCCATTGCAACAACTGCGGTTAGTGCAATTGCTCAGTTCGCTTTTGCGTCAGTCGAGGATCGGGCTTTAACCTCAGATCAAGCAATGAAAAAGCTCAGCCTCAAACGCAGTGATAAACGGCGATAAAGTCGAATTAACAACCAACTTGCAGAACTGCTGCGCTCGCTAAAAGTGTTTCGAATATTTTGCTCGACACCTAGTTGCAATCTGATTGCAAATGCATTTTAATCCTTGGCCTGCGGTTTAAGGCGGGCATCGGAAAACAAACGCAGTCGTCATGGTTATGGGCAACGACGTGGCGCCCAACCAAATGTCCTAGCTGAGCCTCCGCACCCTTCGTTGATGGCCAACGTATCGAATCAACAATTTGGCCTGACCAAACATTAGAATTGACAGGCAAACGAACCAATGCAAGCAACACCTTCAAAACTTCCGGTTACCGTCCTCAGTGGTTTTTTGGGGGCAGGCAAAACCACATTGATGAATCATATCTTGTCCAATCGTGATGGTCTGAAGGTCGCCGTGATTGTGAATGATATGAGCGAGGTCAATATTGACGCGGCCCTAGTCCGCGATGGTAACGCTCAGCTTTCGAGAACCGAAGAACAGCTGGTAGAAATGTCCAACGGCTGCATTTGCTGCACGCTGCGAGAGGACTTGCTGATCGAAGTCAAACGACTTGCCGATGAAAAGCGATTTGATTACCTGCTAATCGAATCGACGGGAATCAGTGAACCGATGCCTGTGGCCGAGACCTTTACATTCGAAGACGAAGAGGGCGAAAGCCTCTCAACGGTTGCCGAGTTGGACACAAT
>CAZLFF010000178.1:0-5107 GCA_964558755.1 uncultured Pirellulaceae bacterium | reverse complement strand
CCGAAGGAGCCGCGCCATCCTCGGCACCGCCCAGTCGGGCATCAATTGGGGTCAGCTCGCCTACTTGGCTCAATGCTTCGCGCCCGAAGGCAATGTGGTCGATTTTCTTGATCGTTGACAAATCGCTCGCATCGGCGTCGCCATTAATTTGCTTGATGATGTCAAACACGGCCTCGAGCAACCACAGGTCCTGTTGCAACATGTAAACCTGCAATGGGGTTGGATCGGAGGTCGCCAGCTTGTGGTCGTCGTAGCCCTGAAACTCGGTTAGTTTCTTGTACCAAAGCGACTGATTCTCTCGCTCCCACACGACCGCCACCCCAGCAAGATCCTCGTCAGTCAAAGTGGTGTTGCCCTGCCGCCCGCTCAAAGGATCAAAGTTTCTACCGTCGCGTAAGTTCCCTCGCATCTCGGCCAATTTTTCTTCGCTGAACTGCCAGTTCGTGCGAACAGCTTTCGCAATTTTGTCCATTTGCCTAGGAATGTTCGTCCGGTAGAGCTTCAAGTACTGCTCCATCCCGAGACCCTTGTAAGTCGACGGAAAAGTTTCTGGGGGATCAAAGCGACCAAACACTTTGACAAATTCCTCTGCCCCGATAATCTCCGTAGGCCACTTGAGAATCGATGCCTGAGCTTGATGTCGCGCACGCCAAGCTTTGACGAGGTCGTCCACCTGCCGTGACATCTCTTCCTTCATGCCCTCTTCAGTGGTGTCGTTGGGGTGAGCCACGATGTCCTCGGGGACTTCGGCCGCCGTGACGTTCTTGATCGCGTTACCGCTGCTGATCTGACTTTTGATAGCGCTGGTGAACTTGGACGTTTCCTCGGTGACCGCACCGGTGGCCATGAACCACGCACCGAGCATCCCCAGCGTTAGAAATGCACTAGCGAGCCAAAATCGGTTCTTGCTCAACCACGCAATGACAGGAGCTATCTTTTCCACGATTGTCTCTCCGCAAATGTAAAATCAACTCGCAACAACGGTTTACTTTTGCGAAACCGCCAAGTCGCAAGACACACGCCCCTGAATTCCTAAAAATCCTCTTCGTCATCCGCCTCGGAAGCCGCCGCGTCCGCCGCCGCTTGGGCAGCTGCTTCCTCTGCTGCCAGCCGTTCCTCACGGGCCGCCAAGCGGGCCTCGGGGGAACGAGGCACCCAAGCCATCTGCAGCACAAAGTTGTACTCGGTCACTTCGAACCGTCGCTCGGCTGTGATATCCACTTCTTCATCCGGATCCTGCTCCTGCGGTCGAACTCTCTGCCGGCTACTGCGACGCTTCTTTTGATCCGCGGTCGCATTGGGATCGTAGATCACCGTCTTGGGCTTCAAATCCGACGTCTGCACAATAGTCGGATAAAAGATACCGAGATCGGAGTACTTGAAATTTGGATCAACGCCCGGGGCGACCGGCAGCACGACGTCCGTTTTCTCCAGCAGGTTCTTGACCAATGTCGAGACCACATAAACCTTCCCTGCATTAAACTGAGCCAATTTTTCTTGGCTGTTGTGGAAGTGATGGCCCTGAATCTCGATGACCCAACCCGGCGTTTCTGACAGGCTATCACCGCCGGAGACATCGTCTTCATCAACGTCGTCGTCTAAATCATCTTCGCTCGCACCCGCCGCCTGAGCCGCCTCGATGTCTGCTTGGGAAACTGCGAACTGCTTCTCGTGGACGGGTTTTACCTCGGTCACCCACTTACTCAGATCCTCGTGAAACACGGACTCGATGTGGTCAACGTAAATTTCTTCGCGATCGTTGAACCCGTACTCGAGCGGATCGATCACATAAACACCGGCATTTAGTGACTCTTTGATGACGCTGTCAGTCGGAAACGCCTGGGAGAGCGCCGAGTAAACTTCGATCCACCCACCCTTGTCCTCAGACGCGGACACCAACTCTTTTGAAATCTGATGCAGCTTGTCTTGAGTCGCCTTTAGCTCTTCGTCAGTCGAAACGTAACGATCGCTCATTGACTTCTTCGATTTGACCTTGCTCATCGACTCAGTCCAGGTGACTCCGTCCAGTTCGAAGTCAGGATTCACTTTCCACCACGCCACCGTGTTGAAGAAGTAGCCCATCACCAGACCAAGCGTGAGCATCGCCACCGAAGCCAACACCCACGGCTTCTTCGCCCGAATAATTCGCTCGACCTCGATCTCGCGAGGCAGCAAATTCGTCTGAATCGAACCACGTTTCAGGCCCTGCAAACACAGGCCATAGCATGGAGCAAATGACAAAACGTTGGCGGCGAAGGACGGCTGAGTCACAACGTCGTTGCCGACTAGCTTGTTGAACTCAGATACTTTCGCAACGTCCATCTCCAGCTGCTTATTAAGGTACTGCCGCAGCCCCGGCAGTTTGGCAGCATTGCCCAGCATGACGATCTCTTTGATCGAGGCCGTTTTCTCGTTCCTCAAAAAGAACTGCAACGAGCGCTGAACTTCGTTGACCAAGTCATTGAACACCGGCCGCATCGCCTTGAACACCGCTTTGGGGTTCTCTGATTGACGGGCGTTACGTTTCAGCTGTTCCGCTTTGGTCTGAGTCAGCTTTAACTCGCGGGACAGGTGCCGCGTAAAGTGGTTGCCGCCAATCGGAATGTTGCGCATCCACAGTTTAAGCCCGTTGGTTACGATCAGGTCCGTCGTGTCAGTACCAATCGACATGACCACGATTGATTCGGGTGGATTGTCGACGTCAATGTCTTCGGGGTCGGGCAGTTCGTCGATCACGTCGTGACAGACGACATTAAAAATCGACAACGGCGACAGCTGGACAATGTCGACCTCGATCTCGGCATCGTCGAAGGGCTTCAACGCTCGGAACACCGCGTCGCGCTTCATCGCGAACAAGCCGACCTCGGCGTCCTGAGTTCGACCTTCAACGACCGCACCGCCCAATTGCTGCCAGTCCCAAATCACGTCTTCGATCGGGAAAGGAATCTGCTGCTTCACCTCGTACTTGACGATTTCAGGTAGCTTGGAGGCCTCGACTGGTGGCGGTTTGAAGAAACGGGATAGACCCGCCTGACCGGATACACTCACGGCAACTCGATCACCCGCGACCTTGTTCCGTGATAGAAATTGCTCCAATGCCTCGCGAATCAACTCCTCGGCATCCGCCTCGGGTTGGCTGAGAATCTTTGGGTACTCGATGAAGTCGAACTTATCGGCGACAACCGTCTGCCCATCCGAATCCAGCGTACACCGGAGTGCCTTCAGAGCACATTGTCCTAGATCGATTCCCCAAACGGCGTTGGTCTTGGCCATCGTGTTGCCTGTGCCTTTGTGTAGTCCTAAATTCAGCTCGCCTATGAAAAACTCGGACCCTCGCCTGTGAACTCACAAGGCGGACACACAACGAGAGGAAATCAACCTTTAAAAGCTGTCGTCTAACCGATAACCCAAAGATTGGTTTGCTCGTCTGTGTCGGCGTGAGTCAAAGACTCGCGAAGGATCGTGTTTACACCGGGAAGCGGCACAGAGTTTGGCGGGTCGCTGCGAGCGAAATTCATCGTGAATTCGCCCGACTACTTAATTTACCCAACTAGGGAGAAAAGTGTCAAACTTCTTCCGCAACGCGGCTGGTTTTTGCAGGGATTTAATCCGTTTAACCAGACTGCCGCAACCCTGCCGAAACTCGGCAAAGCCGGTTAAAACGAACGACCGTCAACCCAGCCCACGTTGCGCGACCGAACGAGCCACCGAACGACCAACGCTGATCGATTCGAATAACGTAAAACGATGGCCCGACATACAGGGCGAGCCGAGACAACCAACAGCTAACAACAAATATCACTCCATTAACCCGCGAAAACAACCACTCAAGGGTTTTTCCAGCACAGCGCCGTCACCGTTCCCAGCACGAGCAACCGAGAACCGTCGAACCTGAGCCAACGCCGCCAGCCGAAATCTGCCATGCCTCCCATTCGTCCACTGATCGCGATGCACTGCCAGTCGTTCGACGATTTTCCGACAAAGTTGTCACGCCCCGAGGCAGAAAGCACCCTGAAATGCTGGACATCGATGTGGCACCCAAGTGTTTTAAACGCCTGCGGGGCTCGACCCGACATTTGGGAAGCCGGTTTTTCCGACGAGCCGATCAAGCAGCCGAGCGGCGGGTTGCTGGTCGTTCCACATTTTGTGTCGGTGGAACTCGCTGATCAGTCAGTCGACGGCTCCTGCGTCGTCAACGAATCCGCGGCCTCAACTCGAATCGAACTAACGAACAGCCTTGTGCGAGCCTGCGGTGTCGAGCCCATTGCCACCGAACCCCGCGACGCTCAGCTGGCCAATTTCTTTGCCCTGGGTTATGCGTGGTTGCAAGTCCGTTTGATGACCTTACACGTGCGGTACTCGACCAACCTAGATGACGCCCGGTTTGATGAACTACTTCTCAAAGCAGCCGCAGCGTGGACAAGTTCCGACCGTGACCAAACGGAAGCCAAGCTAACCGCCTGTTTCGATTTACTGCTGGAAGAAAAAAACAATTACTACTCGGTTCAGCCGGAACTGGTCGACCTCGTCATGCTCGAGTCCACGACTCTGGGATCACGACTAAACACTCAATTGCAGTCAACTAAGCATCTCAACGTGATCGCGGCGGGCCACGTGCTCGAACAGTTGGCCGCGACAGCTCCGCAGCTTCAAAAAAATCTATCTGAACGAATCGCTGGAAGCACGGCGACACTCATTGGCGGCGTGCAGCACGAGCTGCCAGCCAACCTGCTGCCGCTCGAAACACAATTGCAAGATCTATTGCGCGGACGAGAAACAGCCGAACGGTTGCTGGGGGTTCAACCCAACATTTTTGCGAGGCGGCAGTTCGGGCTTACTTCTTTCACCCCAGGACTGCTGGAACAATTGGACTTCGTTGGCGCGTGCCACATGACCTTGGACGGCGGTCAGTTACCCGAGGTCACATCATCCAACCTGCGTTGGGTCGGGGACGACGGCCAAACAGTCCCCGCGTTGGCGGTCGTACCGCTCGACGCCGCCGACTCACGATCTTTTCTCGCCTTGGGCATCAAACTAGCCACGCAAATTGACAGCGAACACGTGGCAACGGCGTTGTTTGCCCATTGGCCCGACCGAACGTGTGATG
>CAZLFF010000177.1:3295-5233 GCA_964558755.1 uncultured Pirellulaceae bacterium | reverse complement strand
TTGTTTAATTCATTCATCAAGGAAATTCTTGAAAAAGAAGACGTCGTTCTGCCGGTTTCATCTGCCGACAAAAAGTTCTCCTACTCTGATATTGGAATTTCATTTCCAACGATCACCGTGACGCAAGAAATCGAACGAAAAAAGATCATCTTTGATCCCAACTCGCAAACCGATGGTGAAGCTGATGGCGGAAACGGTGGGGGACTGGGTGGGGGTCCGGGTGCTGGGGCCGGTCGAGGCGGCGGTGCTCCAGGCGGAGGCGGGGAGCTTGGTGGTCCGATCTCTACAAGTGGTGAAGATCTCGAAGAAAACGAGTTTGAAGTCTATGAATACCAATTTGTAGTTCAAATGGCTTGGACCCCCCGAACTGAAGCCGAGATTGTCGAAGCTAGAAAAACGAGACTGGAAGCCGCGGCGGCGGCTATTCCAGAAAACTCTGAAGATCAGCCAGATGACGGCGCATCACAGTAGAACAATAACAATCAACGAATGAATTGAACGTATTCACTCATAGTAGTGAACAAGTTTCAAGGAGATAATTAACGTGGACAAACTTGCACCCGCAATTCAATGGATCAAGAAAAACGGATTCTGGCTCGCCAGCGGTTTCTTGACTCTATTAATGATCGGCATCTGGTTCATGACGACTAGCTCGATCGACGACCAAACCTCCAAAGGTGAAAGTGCGATTAAAACAAGCGTCAGTTCTGCAGACGCCATCATGAAAAAATCGGCTGAAGAAGGTGTGAAGGCCCACCCGAACCAGTCGACTGAAGAGGGAATGAAAAAAGAGATGGAAGCAACAATCAATGCGATTGTTGCTGCCTGGGAAAAACGAGAAGCAGATCAAAAAGCGATTCTTGTTTGGCCAAAAGTAATTCCCAACGAGAGGTTTGCTCAGGTATTCGAGCGTTTTAACCCACCTGAAACATTCAATGAAGAGTTGCAGAAAGAATCAGGATTAGATCCGCTTCTGGAACTTTATCGTTTGCGAATTCCGAATCATATGAATTATCTATGTGGTGATGACCTGCTTCGAACACGTTGGAAATATGACCCGAAGTATGCAATTGAAGCTGCTGAAGCGGAAGATGATGATAATGGAATTGGGTTTGGAGGCGGCGGTATGGGAATGTCTGGCGGTCCTAAATTGGATTATGACCCCAATGACTATGCGGTACTGTGGTCCGATCTAAACCAAGACCTCTGGTACAGCAAAATGACACAATTTCAGGGGCGTGACGATCAAAATTTGGCGACGAATACGCCAACGCCTTTGCAATGTTACATGCTGCAACAAGACCTATGGCTTCTCGAAGCAATGTTCAAAATTCTTAGAAAGATTAACGGCAACTCTGCCGCCAATGATCTTTCGAAAATCAAGAAGATTGATCACGTTGCCTTCGGTAGGCAGGCAGGAAAAGACCTCGGTGCCCTAACACCTCCGGACATGCGTCTAGCAAAGAACGGTGAAATTGGAGGGGGCGGTCCATCGGCGCCAGGAATGGACGAATACCAAGGTGAGGACGATTACCAGGGTGAGGATGAAGACTATGGCGGCGGTGGATTGGGATTTGGACTCAACTCTGAATTCGCAGGTCGAGTCCCATACGATGAAAGGTACGTTGATGTCAATTTTCAGCCTCTCAAAGCCGAAGTCGTGAAAGGCGTCGTCACTGGTACGGAACTCCCGGCGGAACACCTTGAGTTATTAGTTGCCAAACGAGTTCCAGTTCGAATCGCTCTTCGAATGGACGAGCGAAGCATTCCGGACTTCATGGCCGAATGTGCGAACTCTGAGTTCGCGTTTGAAATCCAACAAGTTCGATGGAATAAACACAAACCTGGTGGCAGCGATATCGTGCAATCTTCTACAGCCTCAAATGGACCAGGTGGAATGGGCGGAATGGGAATGGGGCGAGGTGGACCACCGGGCGG
>CAZLFF010000177.1:0-3285 GCA_964558755.1 uncultured Pirellulaceae bacterium | reverse complement strand
CTACAAAAATGCCGTTGCCATGACGCTAACTGACAGCGAGCGCGTCGCCTTTGCACTGGCATTGGATATGGAAAGCTAAAGATGCAGGACACACCGTCTTTACACCACGCGCCCCATAGCAAAGCGCCCAATGGTGACACTGTGCCGGAACCGGGCGGTGGACTTGGCGGTGGAGGCCCGAAACTGTCCTCATCTCCAATCGAGACGCGAACAAGCTACGATGTAAATGTTGAATTTTACGGGATTGTTAAGATCTATAACCCCGTAAGAGAGAACTTACTAAGAGCGGCCGCTGGCTTGGAATTAAAAGGCGGCGTCGAAGCAGAGGCCGCTGCTCCCCCAGCAGCAGCAACCGAAGCGAATCCGTAGTTCTACGATATACAAAACACAAACGACAAAAATTCGGATCGATTTAGATCAGGAGACTTATAGATGGCAAAGCCAGATTTTAGCAAGCAAGGCATGCAGGATTTTTTCCTTTACCATACGGAAAAACTAATCCTTGCTTTATCGGTTATTTTGCTGGGGCTGTTTTTCTGGATGGGTTACAAAACCCCTCAGGTATCCCTTGGCACCCCAAGTGATCTATCCAAAAAAGCGGACCAAGCAGAGCAATACGTTGTGAAAGCAACGGCTTGGGAAGAGATCGCCGAATTTCGTAAAGGCGATAAGAATGTCAAAGCTGAGATTGATGCCGCGGTTGGCAATGTCAAACCCAGCGATTTTATCATTGATGCGTTCAGTGGTATCGCGGCGAGAAGCCTCGAACCACGCGTTGATCCAACAATCTATCCCGTTGAACAACTGCACGCATCCGTTTTCAGCTCTGCCATGATCATTTCTTTTGGAAAGCCCGTTCCCGGTGGCGATCCGTTCTCACACATGTCAATGGTTGTCGATGAATCAGCTGACGATGCTATGGGAATGGGCATGGGCATGGGCTTCGGTGGTGGAGACGACGAAGAAGAAGACTACAGTGGAGAAGATGAAGATTACGGGGACGAGGGTGGCCCCACCGGTCCTCCTTTTGGCGGAGACAAAAAAGAAGATGATGACGACGAGAAACCAGAAGTCGACGCCGGCAAATCATTCAAGTCGGTTCACAGTGAACTCTTGGCTGGGTTGCGACCATCTAGTCTTGGAATTTCTCCGGTTTCATGCAGAGCCTACAACTACAACGTGGTATGTGTGACCGGACTCGTTGATTTCAAAGAACAATTTAACGAGTTTGAAACGAAGCTTTCAGACAAAATTGGCTACTACCCACAACGTGATCAACCAATCTATCAATACGTTCAAGTGGAACGTCGACCAGTTTCGACTGATGGAAAAGATCAAAAGTGGACGGATATTTCTCAGCAGGTGAATTTTCAAATTCCGCGACTGAGCCCGTCAATGCACCGAATGCCTATGGCGTTCTTTTCATCCGCTCCAGAAGATGTGGCTCCAGAGAATTTTGACCCCATTCTCACTCAGGCCATTCCAGGTTTGAGCATGGTTGACTATCGGCCATACACAACTCATCCCGAACTCAAGACTTCACGAGAGTTTCCAGATCCAATTGAAGAAGAAGTCGAAGACGAGATCGAGGCAGAAGATGTATGGGATTTGGGACTCGACGAATTAGGTGGCGCCGATCCGTTGAACACTGGAGGTGGCGGACGTGGTGGACCAGGTGGAGGCGGCGGAATGGGTGGTCCCCCCGGAGGTGGCATGGGTGGCCCTCCTGGAGGCGGCATGGGTGGTCCCCCCGGAGGTGGCATGGGTGGCCCTCCTGGAGGCGGCATGGGTGGTCCCCCGGGAGGAGGAGGCGGACGTGGTGGACCTGGCGGCGACATAGGTGGTGGTCCAGGCGGATTCGGAACCGGCGGTCTTGGACCAGCTGACGATGTTCTCCAAACTAGACGAGGTAGCGACGTCACGGACTATTGGCGAGCTCTGACGAGAAAACCTACCACAGATTACAAACTTGTTCGATTTTTCGATGTCCATCAAAAATCTGGTGAAACCTATGAATACCGCGTCCGAGTTTGGTTGGCTGACCCTAACAATGACGACCCTAACGAAACCTTCGTTCAACTTCGAGGCTCCGCTGGAACAGCGACAAGCATCGGTGGTCAGGATGAAGACGAAGATCAGGAGGATGGACCGGACTACGACGACGAAGAAGGCGAAATGGATGAAGAAGGCGACATTGCGGCCGGCGGAATCGGGGACGAAGATGAAGGTCCGGCTTGGGTCAAAATTCCAATCACTTCTCAAATGACAACAGCCGATGTTCGCAAACGGCTGGGAAAAATTCAGGTCGAAACAAAGATGGAGACCAAACTCGATGCTGAAGGAAAAAAATACAGAGACGAATACGAAGAAGTAACCGTGGCAGAACCAACCATTGAAAAAGAGGAAGATGGATCGACCAAATATCGATTTGCCAAAGTTCCCCGCGATTTATTCAAAGATGGAACGAGTTCGAAAACAGATCTCTATCTTAAGTATTCACGCTGTTCCGAGTGGAGCGATCCAATAAAAGTCAAAATCGAAACCTCAAGCTCAATGGTGGCGGCCGGTGAATTACAGCCGGGTAAAATCGTCAAAATGAAGGACGCCTCAGGTGACGACATGGTCTTTGAAGCTTCTGAACCGGTCAGCGAAATCGTCGCGGCAGTATGGTCCAACGAACTTGGTGCCCGAGTCCCTGCCAAACGACAAGTTTATCGTGGTGACTCTCTCGACTTTTTTGCACCATCTCACGTTGTTCATCCGATCACATCGCAAGTCTATCTTTATCAGACTGAAAACAAGGCAATCACTGGAATGGCAAAATACATGTCTCCAGTGCAAACCAAAAAAGTTCTCGTCGATGCGATGGGTGGAGATGAGATTCCACTCCCTCGCGCTGAAAAAATGCGACACCATCTGCCAACTGAAATGCTGGTTCTTAACGAGTTTGGAGAATTCGAAGTCAGAAATGACATTGATGACCAAACCGCTTTCCGCATCCTTAGCCTCAAGCCTGACGATTCCAAATACGTCGGTAGAGACAGGAGGCAGAAAAAGGAAAAGAACACCGGTGGTGGCAGAGGTGGCCCTGGTGGAGATATGGGCTTCTAGACATTCGCTCTTTCGGTACAAACCAATGCACCCGTCAATTCACTTTGACGGGTGTTTTTTTTTGACATCACCAACGAAATTTTGTCGGCTCAACTTGTCACTCTGCAACTGTTCTCTAAATCTTTAATCAAAAACGAGCGAATTTGCCTTGGAAACCATGGCATTTTTACAATT
>CAZLFF010000176.1:0-5296 GCA_964558755.1 uncultured Pirellulaceae bacterium | reverse complement strand
ATGCTCTGCGAATTGGAGGCTACTATGACCATGCTCATCTGCTCCTTCGCATTCCTGCCAAAATCGCTGTTTCCGATTTTGTGAGACAGCTTAAGGCGAACACCAGCAAACACATCAATGAAGAACAAGGCTCGCGTTTGAAGTTTCATTGGCAGGACGGCTACGGCGCGTTCACGGTCAGTCCCTCCAAAGTGAATGCAGTTTCGGCATTTCGGCATATATATCGACGGTCAGCTGGAACACCATCGCAAGAGTACGTTTCAGGAAGAGTACTTGAAGATGCTTACTGATCATGAGGTTGATTATGATCCAAAGTACCTATGGGAATGACTCCATCGATGTGTCGCCCTCCGGGCTTGAGGATCAATACAGCTAATGTCCGGTGGCTAACGCCACCGGCAGTGATGTACCGCCCTCCGGGCTAACCCCAATTCAACAACCGCGCCGGTCAGGTCGATCGGTGGAAATCACCGACGCGACTTGACCACGATCGCAAAGTAGCCTGACCCCTTCAATTTGCGCATACACATTCTTCAATTTACAACCTTCGGATGCCGGTTCCGCCTTAGAGCCCATCCCAATCCTCGCTTTGAAATCATAACCCGACGCGTGAGCGAGGGAATTTACAAGAATTGTCACTTACTCACGCGTCGGGTTGTGGTGCTATGGGATAGGCTCTCAGCACCAAGATCAGAATGATGGGCAACGCCACGAGCAACGCGTCGGCAACGCGTCGGCAACGACTGGCAACGCGATGGCACCACGAATCACCGTTGCATTGGATGGAACAACCAGTAGCAGAGCTTCAACCTGATCCTTGTTCGTTTTGGCCTTGAGCGATTGCTGTATCGAATTGCAGAAACACAGCCCAAGGACTTATTCGTCTTGAATGGAGGTGCGTTGTTCTACTGCTGGACAGAAAAACTCGACCGACCCACACGTGATATTGATCTGCTTGGAACGGGTGAGCCATCGCCCGAGCGTTTCAAAGTAATCTTTACGGAAGTGATTTCCGCCGAATACGAAGATGGGTTCGTCTTTGACAAAGACTCTCAGGTGGTGGACCGCGTAAAAGATGACCAACAGTACGGTGTTGAATTCAATTCGCATTCGGTCTGCCACAAAATTTGCAGACATTTTGGAATTTCCTGCGCATTCGAAATTTCCTGACCTATCTTTCAGACGGCCTCCCAAAAGCAGTTTCAGCGAACAAAGCCGAAAACGATCATCGACGTCTTCACAACGAAGACCCGGCGATCGACGTTCAGCTCGCGCATGCCTGATTTTTTTCACGCACCTTCTCCTTCTGAAAGCTATCGGGACGCCACAATGCCTAAGAGATTTTCTCAGCGCAAGAACAAACGACCATCAAGCTCAACTCGACTTCGCATCCCTAGAGCCTAAACGACTTCTGGCGAGCGACCTTCCAGCCTTCTCAGCCGATGCGGGTCTGTATCAGGTGTTCTCCAACTACGGGCAACTCGGAGAAGTAAACCTTGAAACAAAAACCTTTGAGACTGCAGCGAATAACGCTGGAACAAAAGTTAATGCCGTTGGGTTTCGGCCGTTAGACAACTACGCGTACGGCGTGGTGGTCCAAGCCGGCGAGATTGCTCGTCTTGGCAGCAACGGAGAAATCGAAGTCCTTGGAAGTGTCGATGGCCTTCCCGTCAACCGCGGAACCTACTTCGTCGGAGACTTTGCCAACGACGACCTTCTGTACCTGCGAAACTCCGGTGAGCAAGACAAACTCTACGGCGTGAATGTTGATACCTTGGCGGTCGAAAACGTCATCGAGACTTCCGAGAAACTAAACAACATCTATGACATCGCCTTTAACCATCAAGACGAGCACTTCTACGCGAGCAAACGCGGTCGAGAGAACGTTTTAATCTCGATCGATCTGGACGGGCAGGTCGAGACAATCGGTGAAAATGGTCTGCAAAAGCTAACTTTTGGTGCGATGTACTCGGACGCTGATGGAAGTGTTTTCGGAGGCTCAAATCAAACGGGAGAAGTCTACCGATTCGATATAACCACCGGCAAAGCATTGTTGGTCGGCAAAGGTCCCGTTTCAGGAAGCAACGATGGTTTCTCCAATGCAACCGTGGTACTGGAACTGACCCCGCTGGCACAGGATGACAGTTTTACGATGGAGGGTACCTCCACCACGCAAGGTAATCTGTTCACGGATAGCGGGTTTGGATCTGACATCGATGGAAACCTTGATCCGTTTGTCGTTTCGGCAGTCAACGGCGATACAGAAAATCTTGGCACTCAGGTCACACTTGAGTCTGGATCGTTATTGCTTGTTTTGCCAAACGGCGACTTCACCTACAGCCCATCGTCTGACCTTACATTTCAACCGGTTGGAGAAAGCACAACTGATTCTTTTGAATACACAATCACTGACGAAACGGGGCTTTCTGCAACGGCGACTGCGTCCGTCACCGTTGAGGGAGTCATGGAAGCAAATGAGTTTCCCCGCGTACGAGTTTCCGGGCTGAACAGTTTTGGTGGATCGGGGCGTGGCTGGCTAACCAATGTCGGTGATGTCAACGGCGACGGCTACAACGATGGGGCTTTCGGCCTGCCAGCATCATCTGGCGGCACAGGAAAGACTTTTGTGGTTTTCGGTTCTGAAACCGGAATCCCTGGGGACTTCAATCTGAATGATTTACGAGGGGTGAACGGGAATGACGGTTCGAAGGGAACAATCTTTTCTGGAATCAACGCCAATGATCTGTTTGGATCCAATTTTTCTGCAGCCGGCGATATCAACGCCGATGGCATTGGCGATCTCTTGATCTCGGCAAAGGATGCCGACGCGAACGGAGTCGTGAATTCGGGTCAAACCTATGCCCTGTTCGGATCAAAGAGCGGATTTGGAGATGCTGAAATTAAGATCGGGGGACTGCTGGAACAGAACGGCGGCGACGGATCGAGAGGTTTCGTCGTCAATGGAATTGGAAAGCATGACCTGTCAGGGCAAGTTATTGCCGCAGTGGGAGACATCAACAACGACGGTGTCGATGACTTTGCCATTGGAGCACAGCATGCAGATGTTGACTCGGAACGCAAGAACGCCGGTCAGACGTATGTTGTCTACGGTTCAACGGACTCATCCCGAAGTGAACTAGAACTTTCGACAATGAGCGCATCGGAAGGATTCGTGCTAAATGGCGTTCGGAAACATGATCTTTCAGGCGGAAACGTCGAAGGCGGGCAGGATGTCAATGGTGACGGAATCGATGACATGTTGATCACGGCCGCCAATGCGGACGCCAACGGGCTGGTTGATTCGGGCCAGTCGTACATCATCTTTGGATCCAGCACGGGCTTCGAATCGTCGGTTGAACTTGCCGAGCTTGTCAACGGTGACTCAAATCGAGGAACCGTCATTCATGGCGACCACCGTAAGGGGCAAGACGGAAGCTACATCGGCATGATCGCTGACACCAACGGCGACGGGGTTGGAGAAATTACTTACGGCAAGGGTAACGCGAACGCGACCACGTCAGGAGTGATCAACGGCGGGAAGAATGCGTTTCTTGACGAGATACTCCTATCCGATTTTGATCCATCGCTTGTCTGGCTAGACAATTTCGAAACAACGACCGACCATGACGATCGTTCTTGGGACACATTCACTTACAGTGCAACACTGCATTCAAGCAATGGTTCTCGAGTTACCATCTGGGGCGATCCACATGTCGAAATCGAAGCTGACGGGAAAGTCGAGCGGTTTGATATTGGGTATGGCGCGGGAGATTTAACATTGGTTGGTGGAGCTGTCGTCAGTTGGGATACGTTTGCTCCCGATGATCCACGCCATCCATTAGGTCCACCGCTTCGAATGTTCAGTGTCAGCACAGCTGACGGCAACGATTTGAAGCTGGATACAGCGGATGGAATCGATTCGTTTGACAATCTGACTTCGCTGACGAATGCTCAATTACGAGACTTTGCCAATCAGCTTCGGTTGCTCCAAGGTGACGCATCCAAGCCGCTGGGAGCGTAGTTAATTGCAATGTTCCGGCAAAGCCAAGGGGCTATTTGTTAGTCAGTCGGAGACGTTTAGACCAACGGCCCACCAGGCTTCTTGCCATCTAGGTAAATCTCCGTTACTGCATACTGTTCTCGAGAGAGATCTTTGTTTGAAGTGCCGCAAATGGACGCGAGCAAAATTCAGTCTGAAACTCACGTCGATTGGCGTTTTTTCGCGGTTTAATATCGCAATGCTTCAGCCTGAAGATAATGCTTCAACAACCGCTGCCGAACCTATTACGGTTGCTTCTTGACGCCAAACTTCAGCATCACTGGGCCGATCAGACCGGAGGGGGCCAGCGGTGAGTCTTTCTCGTAGCAGCGCCAGATGACGAAAGATTTGCGTTTTGTTTCCGGACGGGGTTGGTTGTTAGTCAGCCAGTCAGGGATCTTTTCGATCAAGGCCTCGCCCGGTTTTTTACCCTCAATATAAACGTCGGTCGCCGGATGTTGCTCGTCGCCGATCAAGCGATTGATCCACAGGTTGGTGACGCGCACGGTCAGTTGGTTGCCGGTGGGTTTGAGCAGCCCCGTCACGTCGACGCGAAACGGTGGCTTCCACAAAATGCCCAAATCCCGACCGTTGAGAGACACCTCAGCAATCACTTGCACTTCGCCAAGATCCAGCCGAACCACTTGGTCGTCGCCCAGCCGGCCTTCAGGTAATTCGAATTGTTTTTCGTAAACCGCCGTGCCGGAAAAGTATTTCAATTTCGGGTCGCTATGGTCGGGCCATGAGATCAACTGATCGAGGTCTGTCTCCGCCGGTCCCCAAGATGCAGGGCAGCTTAACTTCCAATCGCTGGACAGGTCCAATGGCTCTGGGATGGAAGCGACCTCGACCTTCCGCCGTGAACCGTCGGAGTACACCAGTTCGTGCTCTCCGGCCTGCCAAGCCGAAAGTTCGACGCCGCGATCGGTCACCGACAGCGTGGCGGCTTGCGGCGGGGCTGGCGTGACTTCACCATCGCGATTGATGCTGATCGTTTCGCGCGGGTTCGCCGTCGCTGCCAGACGCTCGTCGCCCAGCGAATAGTCGACTCGTAAGACTTTGCGGCGTCCGGGAAACGGGTCCGGCCCCAGCAGTTTCGTTTTAACTTCTTCGCTCAGCGAGTTGTGGATCACGCGGGAGCGTAGTAGCTCCGTCACGTCTTGCTGTAAGTCTTCTCCACCGCCGGGCACGCCGTAGGTGGCTTTGTGGATGACCAATTCAGGTTCGGCGCTGGCCGTCGCTTCAAAAGTCGATTTG
>CAZLFF010000175.1:4072-5316 GCA_964558755.1 uncultured Pirellulaceae bacterium | reverse complement strand
TCTGTGGCGGAACTTTTGTTGGCATCGACGACATCATTCGCAAGCGTTTGGGCGAACGCACGATCGGGTTTGGCTCGACGGAGGGCATCCGCGAGGATGGCTCGATGGAAGAGATCTTACCCCAGGTGATCAGCGACGACATTCTAGAATTCGGGTTGATCCCGGAACTGGTCGGTCGTTTACCAGTCACCACCGCGCTCGCTCCACTGGGAATGGAGGGACTCTTGCAGGTTCTATCAGAACCGAAAAATGCATTGGTTCGACAGTTCCAAACCCTATTCCAAATGGAAAACTGTGAGCTCAAGTTCACCGAAGGTGCACTTGAGTCAATGGCCCGCACGGCGGTGGAAAAGGGAACCGGTGCACGCGGTTTACGTTCGATCATGGAGCAAGTGATGCTTGACATCATGTACGACTTGCCCGACCGAGCAAAGGGCTCGACGGTCGTGATCGACGAAAACATCGTGAACGCGGCTCTCAATCCTGCTTCGTTTCAAATGCCTGAGTCCAAGAGCGCTTGATTCTCTTCTCTGAACTCGTCCAATGAATTGACAACTTGATTTTGCAACTGGCCTGCTCTTGCAGCAGGCTTTTTGAAAGGAAGACACTTCGAACAAGAGGTGTAAAGTCCCTGCCGGGTCAAATCGGCAGGGACTTTTTTTGGTGTAGCTATCCGAACCCAACCACGTTGTTGAATTCTTCAAGCTGAATTCTTCAAGCGTCCCGCCAGCGACTCATGGAAATCATCTTCGAACTACTCCTGAACATTCTGGCCGAAGGACTGATGCAAGGTCTGTTTGAGCTTGGCGGTCACGGAATCTTGGCCACGTTTCGAAAAGATGACACACCTTCCTCGCGCTGGCTTTCCATTGTTGGCTATTTATTGATGGGTGCGATCGCCGGGGGCATCAGTATTTCGTTGATGCCAATGCACTTGGTCAAACTCCCACTACTGCAGTTGGCCAATCTCGCCGTCACGCCGATCCTGCTCGGATTCGTCTTTGAGGCTTTCGGGCGATGGAAAACCAACCAAGAAAAACCTCGCTACGCGGTCGATCGCTTCTCGTATGGATTTTCGTTCGCGTTAGCCATGGGATTGATTCGCTACGCTTTTGCAGCGTGACGCTGGCTGCGCCTGAGTTAGGGACGAGCACCCGCGGGCGTCAGAGATTTTGCGGTACCAGTTGAGCGACCGAACGGGCCGAAGGTTCAATCCTACGAGGAAAAAAACGCATGAGTAGAGC
>CAZLFF010000175.1:0-4062 GCA_964558755.1 uncultured Pirellulaceae bacterium | reverse complement strand
ACCTTCGGCCCGTTTAGTAAAATAGAATACGGTCTCCCAACGCGTTGCGTTGGGCTGACATAGAATTGGACCCTCGGCCCGACAACCTCTCCGCAGGTTGAAAGCTGCGGCTACTTGTTGTCGTGCCTTCAGCTCGGCCCCGCAACGCATTCGAAATGCAATGTGCGACAAACGCTGGAGGTCGAGCACTGAGTTTGAGATTCACCGCCCCGTAAATCCCGGAGCGAAACTTGAGGGAGTTCGTTGCCCACCACGAGCCCAAGCAATTGGTCACTCCGCCGGACTTGTGGCCTCGCCGACTACGAAAAAGCGGCCGACGCTCTTTGCAAGAATGCCGACCGCTTTGAAATTTTCAATTTGGAAATCGAACGCATCGATCTCCGATCGTTTTGGAGCAGCTCTCAGTAGAGGCCACTCTTGTCAAACGACCTTCACTGGGCGGCGGTTGCTGTGAAACCAGCACCTTCGATGGCGGCAATAACTGCTGCGTTATCAACTTCCCCCGAAACAACAACCTCACCCATCACTACTTTGTCGACTGCTACGCCCGGTAGCCCTGCAAGAGACCGCTTAATTGCGGCTCCGCAACCACCGGGTCACGTCATGCCTTCGACTTTGAACGCGACCTGGTTCGCAACCACAGTCGATGCTGAGCTGGTGCTCGATGAGTCAGTCGCAGGCGGAGATTCCGCCGGCGCACAGCCTAGATTGATGGCTCCCCAGGTCGCCACGAGGGCGATCGCGAGAAGCGAAAGCGTGTTTCGCATGATTAAACTCCTAAAGTGAATCACAAAAAGCGAGCAATCAAACGGCCGGATGCTGGTATCGGCCGCGGCTCGCCATGTTCCAAGTCTATCGGCTTACAACCCGATTGCGGCCTTAAAGACGGGAAAACCTTGCTGTTTTGCGATTTTAAACCACCAAAAATTGAAAAAATCGGACCGCCGACCGGCCAGATCGCACTTCCGCCCCGAGGTTCTGCTTGTGAACACTCAACCGTCACAGCCGAGAAACCAAAGCATTTCACTTGTTTCGTCTAAATTCGCTCAGCAGCCCAGACATAACTGGCCGATGTGACCCTCTCACGCCGCCAATTCCTTGGCCAACGGCACGTTTCTCCCGCAGAACCCAGGCTCAATCGACGTTTTCTGTTCTTGCATTAAACGCTGCCTGCGTTACACTTGTCGCTTCGTTTTGAGATAGAAAATCCATAGAAACCCTTAGGGCTGAGGCAAGTCGGCGATTGACGCCGTTCTGTTGGGCCTCGGCAAGTCATTTAGAAAAGAAAAGCAGGAGTCGACTCATCCGGTTAGGTGTTTGCAGGTTGCTGAATTGATTCAGTCGCCAGCGGGACACCGGTCGCACGGAGAACATGGTTATGGCAATCACGAAAGACAAGAAAGCAGAAGTTATTGGTGAGTTCGCAAACGGCGAAGGCGACACTGGTTCGCCCGAAGTCCAAATTGCGATCTTGACGACTCGGATTAATAACCTGACCGAACATATGCGATCCAACAAGAAAGACTACGGCACTCGTCGTGGTCTGCTTGGCATGGTGTCGCGTCGCCGACGTCTGCTGGATTATGTCCGCAGCAAGAACCCAGATCGCTACCTCGATATTATCGAGCGACTTGGGATTCGAAAGTAGTCATTGTTTCCATAAGCCACGGCAGTTTGTCGTGGCTTGTGCTTTTTTGAACCCAAGGCACGGCACAGGCGACCTCAAATTTGAGGTCGCTCGTACGAATGTGGGCTCTATCTTTGAACGAGATGCGTTGTGTGTTCCTGGGTCACTCTTAGGCGCACACTGGATGCTGGACCACTGGCCATCTTTAGATCGCCGCGGCCAATAACAATGCAACGACCCGAGTAAAAACCCAATGCTGGGTTGGCTTGGGTTACCGCGGGAAACTCATCTGAAACGCACATCAAGACCGATCGCGGCGAAATGCTCGCTTGCGATCACACCTCGCCGGCATCGACTCGAGTTCGATGAAACGGCAGACGCTTTGAATGTTGAATGTAAATTTTTGTAGGAATGAATTGTGAAAGTAAGAGTAGAAAAGAAAATTGGCGACGGAACGCTGTCGTTTGAAACAGGCGAGCTGGCCAAGCAGGCCGCTGCCGCCGTGATCGTTCAGTACAACGATACCGTGGTCCTCTCGACCGCCGCCACCAGCGACCCACGTCCTGGTTTGGACTTCTTCCCACTGATGTGTGACTACCGCGAGCGAACGTGTGCCGCGGGTAAATTCCCCGGCGGATTCATCAAGCGTGAAGGTCGTCCAACGACCAAGGAAACGCTGACCGCGCGTTTGATTGATCGTCCGATCCGACCGATGTTCGCCAAGGGCTTCAAAGACGAAGTCCAGTGCCAGAACTTTGTGCTTTCTAGTGACAAGCAAACTGACGGCGACGTCTTGGCAATGAACGGTGCATCAACCGCGTGCTTCATCAGTGCCCTGCCCTTTGAGGACGCGGTTGCCTCGACTCGGATTGCCCGCGTGGATGGCGAACTGATCTGCTTCCCATCGCACGAGCAGTTGGAAGAGAGCGACATGGACGTGATCGTTTCGGCCACCGAGTCGAAAGTCACCATGATCGAGGGCTTCGCTCGCGAAGTTCCAGAGGCCGACATGCTGGCCGCGATCAAGTTCGCTCACGGCGTATGTAAGGATGTGATCGAATTGCAGAAGGAACTGGCTCAGAAGTTCCCCGTCGAGAAAATGAAGTTCGAATCGCCGACCGACGGTGGTTTGTTGGATAAGCTCAAGTCCAAGTACTACGACCAGTACAAGGACGCGGTTCTGATCGCCGGCAAGCACGATCGCGGCGCGGCCAAGAACGAGCTGAAGGACAAAATCAAAGCGGAAATGATTCCAAACCCAGAAGCTGATGATGCGATCTGCGGAAAAGCGCTGGGCACCGCGATTCACGATCTGGAAGAGCGAGTCATTCGCGATTCGATTTTGGCAGGCGTTCGCAGCGACGGTCGTGACGGCAAGACCTTGCGTCCGATCACTTGCAAGACCAACCTGATCCCACGCGTTCACGGCTCGGCCATGTTCCAGCGTGGTGAAACTCAGGCGTTGATCACCGTCACACTGGGAACCGGTCGCGATGAGCAACGTGTCGATGGCTTGATGGACGAGTACAGCAAGAAGTTCATGTTGGATTACAACTTCCCGCCGTTCAGTGTCGGTGAGTGCCGTCCGATTCGAGGTCCGGGCCGTCGCGAGATCGGTCACGGTGCCTTGGCCGAGCGTTCGATCAAGCCGATCCTGCCCGATCCGGATGACTTCCCTTACACGATTCGCATCGTGTCCGACATTCTGGAATCCAACGGTTCCTCATCGATGGCCACCGTTTGTGGTACGACACTCGGCCTGATGGCAGCAGGCGTCAAGATTCGTAACCCTGTCGCCGGTATCAGCGTCGGCTTGGTCGAAGAAGGCGACAAGTACGAATTGCTGACCGACATTTTGGGCAGCGAAGATCACTTCGGCGACATGGACTTCAAAATCGCTGGTACTCAGGTCGGTATCACCGGCATTCAGTTGGACCTGAAGATCCGGGGCATCAACTTCGACGTGATGGAAGCCGCCATGACGCAGTCGCGTGAGGCTCGCATCAACATCCTGCGTACGATGCTGACCGAAATCTCGCGACCCAACGAAGAGCTGTCCGAGTACGCTCCTCGCCTGTTGGTCACGCAAATCGACAGCGACAAGATCGGCATGCTGATCGGACCGGGCGGCAAGAACATTCGTGCCATCCAAGAGGAAACTCAGACGGTTATCGAGGTCAGCGAGGACGGTCGCGTGACCGTTGCCGGAACCGATGGCCCTCTGGCCGAAGAAGCCCTCAAGCGAGTCGAAGCCTGCACGGCAACCGTTCAGGTCGGCAAGATTTACGACGGTACGGTCAGCAGCGTGAAGGACTTCGGTGCGTTCGTCGAAATCCTGCCGGGCCGCGATGGCTTGTGCCACATCAGCGAGTTGGCCGGCGGCTTCATCGACAACGTTAGCGACGTTTGCCACGTCGGCGACGAGATGAAAGTTC
>CAZLFF010000174.1:0-5394 GCA_964558755.1 uncultured Pirellulaceae bacterium | reverse complement strand
TTTTGTTTTGGGCCGACCAAATCGGCTGGAAGCGAATAGAAAAAATTCTGGCAGACCTAGGTTCAAAGCAAGAACGTTTGTTGCCAAGCGCGATCATTAAAAAGATAGTCAGTCGTGGACACGTGTTCTACTCAAACGAAAACGGTTTCTAGAAAATCAAACTTCGTTCAAGTTTCGGCTTGAGCGACAACTATCAGTTTTCACGAAAGTCGAGTGATGGGTAAACTCCACCTTTTACTCGCATTCGATTTTCTTCATTGGAGTAAAAGAAAACTACTCCGCCTAGTCGCCTGGCTAGGCTTCTCATGATCAGGGACTTTACGACCGCCAAACAATCGTCCCTGCTTTCAATCTTCATGTGGTACCCAAATTGGTTCATATCGGAATTCAACACCTCTGACATCTTTTTCGAGTTGCCCGCATGCTTTTCGCGAATTCGATTTCTTTCAAACTGGTCCGGAAAAAAACTCCACAGCCCAAAAAAACGGATCTTAAAAATATCTGGTGAAACACCAAGCTCCTTTCGTGCTCTTGTCAGAGCGGCGTTTACTTGGGGGATTGTTGGAGTTCCATAAATCGAGTCGAGTTGCATTGGCAAATCTTTGAAATTTCCATAAACTGACCATTCGTCATTGATAAAGTATCCCGGCTCGCGACGACTGCTTGAGGAAACGTTCTTTTTTTTAGAATCGAGTCCTTTTGCCCAAAGTTTTCCTCCGTATCCCGCATCTTTCTCTTGAAAAGGCTTGTAGTTTAAATCGAGTTCATTCATGGCGTTGATAGCATGTAGGTAACTTTTAACATAACGATTCATTGCAGCTGCATCATTTACTTTTTCCATTCTGATCTTATCAATTCGATCAGCCCCTTCTTGCTGATATCGAAAAACAATCGTTTCATTGGATCGCGGCACTTCATCCTTGATAAAGTCTCTCGAGTATCGCTGCGCAGTTTGTTGTTTTTGGGCCACATACTTCCCTTCTCCGTACGCCTTGTCCATAATTCTTTTTGTTGTTTCGTGAAGTTTGAAGGGATCAAATGCGAAAGCACTAATGTCGGTAACCCTGAACGGTAGCGGAGGAAGATTCGCGAGCGATGTATGAGCGTCAATCATCGCACCAAAACCAACACGCGGTGAAGTGAACGGTACGGAAAAATCCAGCGACACGATTGGCTGTTCATTCTGTTTTTGGAAGTCGATACGAAGGCCAATTGCCGGTATTTCATCAAATTCATACGCGCCTCGAAGCTTGTCATCGATGTTTGGGAAGAAGACTTTACTGAGTTTTTCGGGACTTCCGTACACTTTTATCGTTCCACTCGTCGCAGATGCGGACTCAAGTACTTTTCGCACACGCTTATATTTCCTTGTGCTACTCAACACTTTGGAGGAGATTGCGGCAGAGTTGTCGCCAATTCTTTGATAGAGGTTATTTCCTCGCTCTTCACTGTTTGAAATTACAATCCAACCGGGACTTGTATGAAAGCAAAGTTCAAGATTTTTTGCAGCATCAGTTAACTGCTGCCCATCTAAATCACCTGCCTGAGAAATGAGTGTAATTAACTTCTTGCAACAACGCTCAAAGACATCACCAGCTGGTTTTTCAACACGGATCAATATCGAAACCTCGACTGGTTCCAAAGTGTGTAATACGAATCCAATTTCATCAACTTCTCCAAGTATATTTAACAGCTGGACAAACGCTTTTCGGAATTCTAATACTGCCGCTTCCTCAAATACACCAATTGACTCATCGGAAATCAATCGAACAATTGTTGCCAGTTCAGCCTCTGTCGGAGATAACAGATTTAAGATGCTTTGAAGCGTCTGATCAGGTTCTGAAATAATAGCGACGGCTGCGACCTCTTTATCGAGGTATGTAGTAATTGCATCTTGGCCCAACAACTGAGCGTGAACAAAACACGCAAACAGAATTGGCATCGCAAGTAAAAGTTTCATTTCACCCTCATTCTTTTCCATCAAATACGATCAAGCAAAACACTGCTGCACAAAACAGTGCAAAGTCCAATCCAACTGTTTTTATTGAAATAGGCTGGCTAAATGCCCCGAAACATCCGCAGCTGATATCAAGACCTCGGAAGACTGCAATAGATTGGACAATTGTGAAAGCCAAGAAAAACACCGCAGCAACGACAAGGCCCAATCGGCGCCCAGATCCAGAAATCATCATTACTGAAACTGTCACCTGAACTACAGGCAAAACAGCGCCGATTGCAACTGCCACAAATCCATCTACCACTCGATAACGAAAAAGATCATTTAGAAAAATCCATGGGTTGCGAATATGCTCGATTCCACTAAAAGCAAACACCGCCCCAATAATCCATAGCGATACCCAAGCCACCCGATTGATTGGGTTGACCATCGATAGATGGCTATAAAAACGGGATGTGTGCATTATCTTGCCGAACGATCGTCCCACCCGTACCACCCTTCTTCGAAAATCATAACATTTTCAAAACCCTCGCCCGCGATTTTCACCGCAACTTGTCGATCAAACGCGCATCTATTTGAAAGACAAAACACAACGATTTTAGTTTCTCGATCAATATTGCTGAAATACGATCTGATGTCGTTCAAGCTTGAGTCAACTGGTATATTGACAGCTCTGGGGATAGTTCCACGAGCAAAGTCAGCCGAGAACCGTGCATCGACCAAAAGAGTTTCAGGCTCTGATTTGCGCTTCAATTGGTCTTCTAACAAAATAATTTCTAATTCCGCCTTTGAAACCTGTTCAAATCTGCTCGGTCCGTGACTCGAGACCGCGTAAAGCAGCGTTGATCGATTATTCAAATACGTCTCTTTCGACCATATGCAAGAAATTACGAGCATTGAAATAAAAACGACGACAACACCGACTCTACTATTTCCTAATCGTTTTTTAGATTGGCGAGCAAAAAAAACAAAAACTCGCGAACAATACAACCCAAGGAATGAAACTGCTCGTTTCATTCCTGGAGAACATGGTTGGCTCTTGACCTTTATTTTGTACGGAAAGAGCGACTCCATCCCATCGCAATAAAACTTCGCTGATCGACATTGCAGAACTGCTGCCAGAATCTTGAACAATCGCTTTGCCATCCTTGATACCTAAAAACAACACCCAATGGTCATAGGTTTCCAACTGACCATAAGAACAGAAATGTAGAACTAATGGACTTTCTGTTGTTCGCAAGCTTGACGCTCCCAAATGCCAATGCGCCGTAACATTGACCCCGAGCTCCTCGCCTGCGGCTATCAATTCTGAAGCGGAACTACCTTTGCGTGATCCAACAAAACGCGAATCCACCAACGATTCAAAGTCTACTAAAGGTGGACCAAGAGTGGATGCCGCACCGTAAATAGCATAAATCCCGCAATACACGTCCGCACGCGACTGGTTTGCCGAGACGCCCAACATATTCAAGAAGAAAACAATGCTCACAAGACACAACATTCTTATTGGAGTATTGTTCATATAATTCAGTCGAAAACCATTTATCGACAAAACGATCTAGGAGACACACGACCTATCAGGGACACAGTCTTTACGTTTCCAACTTCTGTCTCGCCGCGCCGAACCCAAGCAACAACAACGAAAAAATACACACACAGAAAAAAAACTTTTCTCGTAGTATGAACATTGAGTGCTCAAATGGAGATGTAAATTTTGAGCGGCGCATCCTCTCGACGATCTCCTTATCGAAAGATTTTTGGATTGCGCCGTCTTTCCAGCTCCATCGAATTTGACTTTTGCTGGGGTGGTAAACCTTGGTTCCATTAGGAATCTCCATGGATGGCCGAAGCATCGCCTGGGGAATCGTTGTTGCAAATTCAGGATATTGGGAAATCGTCTTTGTTATGATTGCTTGTGAAGTAACTGGTTTCAATTTAACGAACGATTCACAATGATGACTCTGGTCGTTTGTCAATTCATCAGCAAACTTGGGTACGTGCATCGTATAAACAAGCGACTCGAGTCCAAAATCTTTTAGTTGTTTGCCCTTGTGAGCGGACAAACCAACCTTGCATATTTTGAAAGCAACCATCATGTTTTCTTTGGTTGGACAAAATGCAACATGAAAATCTCCATCTTTGTTCGAAAGCTCAAGAGCAAAACAACTGACCCCTCCCAGGCTTGCCTTGAAACAACTCTTAACGGTGTCAGCAGAAAAACCAACAGAGCAAGGCCTATCGCTAAATTGCAAAACTCCTGTCCAAGGGAAAAAATGGAATCCGATCCTCTGCTTAGCATTTTCAAAATCTTGAAACTGAACAGAAGACTCAAGTTCGTTTTGAGCCGCGGCCAAGGCTTCCGTATCAAATTTTTTCAATTTTCGATGAATCCTCAAAAACTCATCTCGAGTCTTAACTGGACTGGAGCCGACACGCACGATTGCACCCTCTGGAACATCCCTTTCATCAAAAGATATCTGGGTATATCTCCAGTTTCCACCCTCGGGCAGTTTGCCGAGGGTTGTACCGTATCCATTGAGTTGACGACCTTGAATGTAGTAGGACTTGAGTGAGGAAGAACTATACTTCCAATCTAAATCCTCAAACGATCCGTCAAAGTTGTCGGTCGTCGAAAATTCGGTCGATTTAACTACTCCACCATACGAGTGCCGGTTCAAATGCGTTTTTTTCAGTGATTTTAATATCGACTCAATCTTACGATTGTTAACGACCTCTTTGCCTATCACTAAACCAGAAGACACAAAAAAAGATCGCCCATTCAGCTCTTGAGAACACGCATGATCAATACAATATCCAACGACAGCAACAACGGACATGCCAACCAGCGTAAAACGAAAACATATTGCTGCGATTATTTCCCATACAGTTCTCATACTAGAAAGACAGTCCTCCATCTTTTGGCTCCATAGGTTCGACACACCAATCATCACTGGGTTTCGAACCATCTACGTTGACACACTTAGCACCAACTCTGCAATACGTGTAGTCCCCTAGCATAGTGCTTGGATTTTGAGTCCCCTCATTGTATGTATAAATGTTTTGATGGGTGCTACACTCGGTGCCATCCGCCCATGTACACGTTGCGATTGTTCTATCGCTGCCATCGTGCGTACACTCATCGCCATAACCGCCCCCAGCTCCCTTTTGCAAACGCAATTGCGTACTGGGCAACTCGCAATCAATCAATGACAATGGGCTTTGGTCAGAAAGACAAACCACGCTACAGCACATCAACAGCGTAATAACTTTTTTCATCGCTATTTCTCCAAGGTTGAAAAACCAAACAAAACGTCAGACACCAAGCTGGAGCTTGTTGCTCACCAGCTGTAGCGAACATTTAGGCAATGTCAAACAAAAAGAGGTGACCGCTAGCCTTCGTACAATTCAGGAAAAACTTCTTGCGAAAGACCTTGGCG
>CAZLFF010000173.1:0-5688 GCA_964558755.1 uncultured Pirellulaceae bacterium | reverse complement strand
TGTCAAAGTTGTGCCGCGCGTAGGCTATCAAAAGCGGACCATCAAAGCCCGCCGTCAATCACCAACGGCACGCATCATTTTTCGCGCACTGCGAACCCTCCAGCGCGCAAGACGCCTTTAGACGCGATGACAAACGGCGCGGTGGTTCGCGATGAGATAGAGCGTCCCGCAAAATGCGAATGCTCAAAAACAAAGAGCCACGACAAGCTGCCGTGGCTGAAGAAAAAACGTAATTACTTACGAATCCCAAGTCGCTCGATAATGTCGAGGTAACGATCGGGGTTCTTGCTGCGGACATAGTCCAACAGGCGGCGTCGACGTGAAACCATGCCCAACAGACCGCGACGGGTGCCGTAGTCTTTCTTGTTGGAACGCATGTGCTCAG
Source organism: uncultured Pirellulaceae bacterium (assembly GCA_964558755.1). GTDB lineage: Bacteria > Planctomycetota > Planctomycetia > Pirellulales > Pirellulaceae > Mariniblastus. The sequence goes on along the minus strand of CAZLFF010000173.1, from coordinate 5,303 downwards.
TCAGGTTATTGATACGAGTGGTCAAGATTGCGATTTGCACTTCGGGGGAACCAGTGTCGCCTTCGCCGTTTGCGAACTGACTGATAACTTCTGCTTTCTTGTCTTTCGTGATTGCCATAACCTTATTCTCCGTGCAGCCGGTGTCCCGCTGGCGAGGTTTCAGTTCCCCACCTGCAAACACCTAACCGGATGAGTCGACTCCTGCTTTTGTGTGTTTCTTTGTTCTAATCATTCGCCAAGGCCCAAAATGAGCGACCACCATGGCCGTTCTGCCCTGACTTTCTGGGATTTACCATCTCAAAACGAAGCGACAAGTGTACCGCAGGCCCGGTTTATTGCAAGAACAGAAAACCAAGGAAAACCGAGTGTTTGACGCCGCCATGAGCGAGTTCCGCTCGACCCAAAAACTGGGCCGGGCAGCTTGAATAAGCCGTCATCGGCATGGGTTGCGGGTCGAAATTCATAAAAATGGACACGGACTGCGAAAAACCCCACCAAACAAGGCAAAACATCGCAAAATCGAGTCGACAACCCAACGAGAACCACAACACGACCCCCAAACGGGCGATACACTGTAGACGGCGTCCGTTCGCTCCACCAGCGTTTGGCGAATCGTCCGCCGCTCAATTCAATGGTTCTTACCAGGAGAAAACCATGCGGAAGATTCCAATGCTGCTCGCGATCGCCCTGATGGCGACGTGGGGAGCACTCAATGTCGGTTGTGCACCAGCCGACGCGCCGCCGGCGTCCGATACGCCAACCGGCACCGCCCCTGCCGAGGGTAGCGGGACAAGCACATCGATGAACACAGTATCGTTTGACGTCAAAGGCATGATGTGAGCGGGTGGCTGCGGGAGCAAAATCAGAGCTTCCTTCGCCAAAAATCTACCGGGTGTAGATCTCGACAAAAATGTGCAGGTGAGCGTCGGTTCCGTGGTCGTCGCCGGCGAAGTCGATAACGACAAAGTGATCGCCGCGATCGAGGACGCTGGTTTTACGGCAACCGTCGCGCACTAACTGGTTCATCAAGAGTTGATCAAACAAAACGGCCCACGCCGCGGACGGAATCACGTTCAGACGCGAGAAGACTCCGTCCGGTACGCCCTGACCATTGAAGAAAAACATGATCGCAGGCTGCTGATCGGCGAACTGAGCCGCCGTCGTGATGGCCGGGTCAACCGGAAAGATTGGCCCCATGTTGAAGCTGCCCGTGTTCGGGAAGCCATCGATCGAGAAGAAACCGACGCCAGCTTCTTCAAACGGTTCCCCCAGTGAAATCTGGGCCGCGGGCGCAAACTCGCTGGAGAACTCCGAACGCAAGCGTGACAAACTAAAGTTGGGCGAAGGCAGACCAGCTGGCAAGTCCAACACGACCAACGACAATCCGGCACCGACGGAAAGATCGACATTCCCCGTATCGGGTTCATAAGTTGCGAAAGCATCGTCGATTCCAGCATCCGGAATCGAGTCGACACTGCTGAATTCTGTGCCGAGCCGAAATTCTTGGGCACATAACTTTCCTTTGTTCAAAAACACGACGCACCACAATACTGCCAACAACACAAGACGCGTACAACATTTTCGATTGCCATTCACAAAACACCTCCCTTTCCAAAATCCGACTCAGTCTTGATTGTTAATTAGGATCGCGGCGTCATTCAACACGTCCACTATTCCGTCAGCGTTTAAGTCACCGTCACCATAACCACCGAGTGAGCCCAAATTGTCAATTAATGTTGCTGCATCAAAAAGAGTGTCGACGCTTCCGTCGAAGTTGAGATCGCCAACTTTTGCACCCGTGCCGAAAGGCACTGGTATGAGACTCTCTATCAAATAGTCGTGATCGGCCAATGTGATTAGCCCGTCTTGATCCAAATCCAACACCGAATCGGCTGTTGCGACTTGCCCGATTTTACCCGAAAAGAAATCAATATCACTTGCATCAACTTTAAGATCGCCATTGAAGTCCCCCGGCAACCGAGTCGTGTACCCAAAGTCCCTTAACGCCGCGACGAACGAAACGCAATGTTTTCGCTGCAAAAAATGAAAACTCACCTGAAACCTACAAAAAAATCCCTGCCGGATTTTACCCGGCAGGGATTGTACACCTCTTGTTCGAAGCTCTTACGAACTTCTGTTTTCAAATCACCTGTTGCAAGAGCCAATCAAGTTGCAAGATCAGGTAGCTAGATCAAGCTGCAAATCATGGTGAGCATCAAGAACAAAGTCGCATCAAAGAATCATGCGCTCTTGGACTCAGGCATTTGAAACGACGCTGGATTGATCGCCGCGTTCACGATGTTCTCGTCGATCACAACTGTCGAGCCTTTGGCTCGTTCGGGCAAGTCGTACATGATGTCCAGCATCACTTGCTCCATGATCGAACGCAAACCTCGTGCACCCGTTTGCTTTTCCAGCGCCGTGCGAGCAATCGTCTGAAGTGCACACTCGGTGAACTTCAACTCGCAGTTCTCCATCTCGAACAGGGTCTGGAACTGTCGAACCAACGCATTTTTGGGCTCGGTTAGAACCTGCGTCAGCCCGTCGATCCCCAGTGGCGAAAGTGCGGTGGTTACCGGAAGACGACCGACCAGTTCCGGGATCAACCCGAATTCCAGAATGTCATCACTGGTAACCTGTGGCAGCAACTCCTGCATGTCGCCTTCCTCGCGGAAGCCGGCAGCCGAGCCAAAGCCGATCGTACGTTCGCCCAAACGCTTGCGAATGATGTCGTCGATGCCCACAAAGGTTCCGCCACAGATGAACAGAATATTCGTGGTGTCGATCTGGATGTACTGCTGTTCAGGATGCTTCCGGCCGCCTTGCGGTGGCACGTTCGCAACGGTCCCTTCGAGCATCTTCAACATCGCTTGTTGAACGCCTTCGCCTGAAACATCACGGGTGATCGAAACGTTGTTGCTCGTCTTGCCGATCTTGTCGATCTCGTCGATGTAGATAATCCCACGTTGGGCCGCTTCGACATCGAAGTCCGCTGCATGCAGAAGTTTCAGAAGTAGGTTCTCAACGTCTTCGCCCACGTAACCGGCTTCGGTTACCGTGGTTGCGTCGCCGATGGCAAAAGGAACATTCAGGATCCGCGCGAGCGTCCGAGCCAAAAGCGTTTTGCCCGATCCGGTAGGACCGACCAACATCACGTTTGACTTGTCGATCTCGACTTCGCCATCACTTTCCCAACCGTGAGAAAGCCGCTTGTAGTGATTATGGACAGCGACCGCCAGGACTTTCTTTGCAGAATCCTGACCAATCACGTACTCGTCCATTCTCGAGACAATTTCGCGCGGTGTTAAAATCTTGTTGAATAATTGTTTTGACGGACCACGACGACGTTGCTCCTGTTCCAGAATCGACTGGCACAGTTCGATGCAATCGCCACAGATGTAGACGTCTCCCGGCCCTTCAACCAGGGGACCGACGTCGCGGTAGTTTTTCCGACAGAACGAACAGTGCGCGTTCTTTTTGGTAGTTCCGCCTCGGCGGTTACCAGACAAGTCATTGCCTGCGGGCATTATCACTCCTTAAAGCTTTCTGAGGATCGGTTGCTCACTTCAAGGCCTAGTCGTTATCGCTTCCGCAAGTGCGGCGTTGATATGACCAACCGGCCTTCTGTTGTCACCCGATCCTAGTTCAACCGTTGTACGTCCCAGTTGACTGTTCGAACATTGATCACTGACAACGAATCAGTGGCCAACGGTGCTTCCTTGCCCGCGAACTTCGAACTCTTTGTTCTTCTGCGTTTGTGCTATCACTTCTTCATCACGCGATAGCGGCGTGGTGTTATCTGCTCAGCTACTCTGTTCGATCCAAACAGCCCCGTCCGTCGCATTTGGAACAAACGACCGCCGGTTCCCCAGAAGGCCAAAATTCCACACGTTTTTCATTGGACACGATCCGCCAGCAAACGTTCGCCAACCGTTACGAAGCATCCGATTCATTGGTTCGCGCCGAAACCGGGTCCGCACGACCGTCACCGGCGGAGGGAATGGACTCTTTCAAACGCTTGAACTCGTCCTCGTTCAATTTTCCTTCATCGCGAAGTTTTTGAAAATTAGTCAGATGAGCACTGGAATCGGCCAACCCGCTGCCGCCGTGCCCCAACGCAAGGTCTCGGACCAACTTCACAAAATAAAGGGCGATCAAAATCGAGACCACAAACCCCGCGATGGTAATTACCCAGCGGGCTTCATTGATCGCCATCGCTCGATCCCAAAACTCGCGAACTGATTCAATCATGGGTGGAGAAGGATACTCGGGATAAACGAAAAGGTTTCCTGCGCGCCGTGACAGTTGGCTGGCGACCGCCTAATTATATCCCATTCGCTCCGCTTGGTTTAGCTCATTTTTAGCAGCGGCCCATCCGCCACGGCCCCCAGCGGCACAGCGTCCGCCGCCCACCCACGCTGATGCGGATAAGCCGTCAATAACGCGGCACCGCCCCAAGCACAGCGACCCGCGCAACCTTTGTGTCCGTTAGTTGCTGGGGATGTGTTGACTCATGTCCTACCGGCCGTCGATGACGAGCGATGATGGGTTCCCGTCCCAGCCGTCGGGCGCTCGCCCCGGTTGCGACAAGCGTAACGTCTCGCTGTTAGCGAGTTGCGGAACGCCTCAAGTGACCGGGGCAAGCGCCTACGGCTGGGACGCGCGAACTGCCCAATCAAAATCATGACGCTGATGCAAAGTTTTACTCGACAACTCGACCGATACAACAAGCTGCGATCCATCGCGGCGGTGGGAGTATCGTGTTTGCTCGGGTCACTCTTCCTGCCCGCGACCGCTGACGCGCAGGGCAATCAAGCTGCCCAAGCCGCCGCACCGAAAACTGTCGCCACCAGCCTGCGCGGCTTCGGTGTTCCCTTTAAGATCGATGCGGACGACGATTCCTACATCGAAGTCCAGCTGTACGTGTCGCGCGACGAGGGCAAGACGTGGAAATTTCACTCGCGGCAAAACACCGACCGCGCCGAGTTCCCGTTTTTCTCTGACGTCGATGGCACGTTTTGGTTCGCCCTGAAGACACTCAACCGCGACCGGCTGCTGATCCCCGAAGGCAACATCCTCGCGCCGGAACTAAAGATCATTGTTGACACGGTGAAGCCGCAGCTGGACTTCCGTATCGAAACGGATGCCGCGGGCCGAGTCGCGTGTCGCTGGAAAGCAACCGACGAACACATCCGCCCGGACTCGTTGAAGATTGAGTATCAAACAGCAAGCAATGCGCAGCCGTTCGGAGGGTCCGACGGCGGCAACTGGCAACCGGTAGACGTTCAACTGGCTGGCCCCGA
>CAZLFF010000172.1:0-5749 GCA_964558755.1 uncultured Pirellulaceae bacterium | reverse complement strand
TCGATTGAAATTAATGCTTGGTTCCGATCTCCAATGTCCTGTAGATACGCCAATGGTCGCGCTGCCATTGAGATAGTACTCCAAAGCCGACATGCCACTTTCGCCTGGGTGGGCTCCTTGAACGGGCGACGCCAGCTGCATCTGATCGCCCATCAAAACGATGTTGTCGGCACAGCAGCCAGTTCCAATAACATTGGCCAAGCTAAATTGACCGGCTTCGTCGACCAAGAGATAGTCAAATTGTCCCTGAAGCTCTTCCCGACTGAAAACCCAAGCAGTTCCGCCGACTACGCAAGCATCATCAAGTACTTGAATGACATCTTTCGATTGGCGAATCCATGTGCAGCCGATCTCCTCCGCTTCAGCACGCGACCCGCCAGCCTTGAAAACATCGTGGGAAACTCCAAGCTCCGCCAATTGCCGCTGAACTTCAGAAAGCACATTCAGAATAGTGTCACTAGCCCAAGCATCAACGTAGCGAAGTACTGAGTCAGCGATGACTTCCGCAGAGACGTACTCGTTTGGGATCAGATTCAGCGTGTTCGGGGCAGGTGGAGCTGACGGCCCAAGTTTAAGCTTCAGCGTCCCGGCGTTTTGATCCAAGTCGATGATCTGCGTGCCTTGATCAAGGTTGTTCGCAAATAGGCAACGTGAACCGGCATGCAGTTTCGTTAGCTGAGTTGGCTCGAAGCTATAGCGATACCCAAAGGATCGCTTGATCTTTTCGGGCTCCGCATCAATTCGCACCAACAATCCCAAGCAGTTTTGATCTTCGATCAATTCGATGTCTGTCATCTCGCTCATTGCGTGCTTTCGCCAGAATACTGGGCGTGCTTCGCGCCAATGAAACTCCAGAAGCCATGCATGAAGAAGCTGAACTCGCTTTTGTTCCTCATCATCGAAACCATCACTGTTTGCTTCAGTGATCAACCGGTCCACGCTTCCACAGTTTCCTTGTCAAACTTGTCAAAGAATTCTCGGTAGACGGAGATCCCAAACCGCTGAAGAGTGTCCTCAGCAAGTAGGTGCGGGCCGACAGCTTGAAAGGCAGTTGTTTGGTCTCGCTCAACCAACCAATTGAACGATTGGCTTAGCGCATTGGACGCTATGATGTTGCTAAATGTTCCGAACACCTGTTGGCACACAACTTCTGCGGCAAGTTGAACGTTGCTGTCAGCGATGAATTCGACCGGATCAATCAAGTCGTGAACTTCGAATCTTGCTTCCGTTTCCATTGAGGCAACGAGTACCTCTTCTATCACGTCTCGAAATTCCTTCGATTGACTTTCTTCCTCGTTTTCACTTTCTAAAATGAACGCGGCCAACTTCAAAGCAGTCGGGAAACCGTCTGGCGATGGATGTCGAATGATCGCTGTTAAAAGTTCAGCTTTCTTCCTGGGCTCAAGTAATTCGTCCCAAGCACCAAACCCCAAGTCAAGCAAAGGAATTTGCTTTAGCGAATCCAGCTTTGGTAAGACGGAGGTTATTCGTTCAAAGCCGACCTCAGAAACATCTGCTTTGATTGTTGCCTGAATCGAAACCTGTGGGTTGTCTTTGGAAAGCGAGTCCAAGTGCTTTTGCATTTCGACTCTTGAATCAGGGAAATGATGCGAGCGACAATTCAAATAAGTAAGAACAAAGTCGAGCTTCTCAGTGTCATCTACCCATGACAGGAATTCTTCTTCAAAAACACCTCGCTCATCGAATTGGCCTAAGTGGAATGCCAGCATTCTTGAGTTTTTGTCGAGGCTATTTCCAACCCAATCTTTTAGCCCTACTAAGATCTCGGGGGTAGCTATCGACTCCGTTGCTAACTCCATGAATTGCTCATTGAGTTTCTGGTTCGATTCCTTGATTGACAATCCACTTCGGGAGCCCCATTGATCTTGAGAGGTTTGATATTTGATCCTCTCAATGAGGCTAGCTGGTTGTAGGGTCTTCTTCCATTCCTGGTATCTTTCCAGAATCTGATCGCCAATATCACTGCGATCCAATGAATCAAGGTAGTCGACGCATGAGTCTACTGAGTTGAGAAGCTGAATCCTTGTGATGTCGTTGAGTTCTTCAGTGGGAAACAGCGAGATCAGCAGCTCCACATCCGCGAACTGGCCGATATTAAAAAGTGATTTCGAGATCACAGCGCGAGTTGCTTCTATCTTCTGAGACCCTGCGTTGAGGATTGCGTTCAACAAACTATTTGCCGCTTCAGATTTTAGCTGGTGGAGTTCTTCGTAAGTCTTAGGAGCAAATTGCTTTGGAACGATTCGGCCGCCAACGATGGACGGAGGTGCGATTCGCGGCGAAGACCTGGAGAAGATTCCAAGCACGGCATCAATCACTAAGCTGAATTCACTCTCAGTTGAAGCTGCTACTCGGGCACGCAGGATTTCGATTCTTTCTCCGAAGTCGGTCTCTGTATTTGAGAGCATTGGAAGGAACATTCCTTTCCAGGCCGCAGTACTGTTGTTCGAAATGTTGGTTTCCGTTTCCGCAAGCGCCAACTTGTACAGTATCCTTTCGCAATCACGATAACTCTGCTCGAAACACGCCAGGTTTTCGCAAAGCCAAACAATGTGTCGTCGCCCTCGCCAGTCGCCAGAGCCGTCGCTGCCCCATCCAAGTTTTGAAGTTCGCCTTCGGGTACATTTTCAACCTGTTCCCGCAACCATTTCAGGCCGTTTTCTGGGTCAAGTTCGGCCCACGCTTTGAATAATCTGGAAACTTTCGAATTAGAAACTGCCGCTAGACCGTATTGGTTCAATCTACTCAAAAAAAACCAGAGACTCGATGTGCAATTTCTTCCCTCTTGGGACCGATGCACTCTTGGCACCGCTCGATAAACTTTTTGTTGAGACGGATCGGCATCGCGTCAAGCAACTCTTCAAGCCGATGTTCTACCATCGGCCAAATGTTTTCTTCAAAAACCCAGCGAGCAAGTGCACCCGGTTGCGGTTCAAAGAAGCTCTTCGTCTTTAGGCCAAGTCCACACTCATGCGCTTTAGAAACGGCTTGATCCATTGCGCCAATGTTCCTTTCAAACCAACCGCTCAAGAATTCGATTTCTTGTCGATAGTCATCAGCAATCCCAACATCGAAAGCGATGGTCATAGGTTGAAAGTGATCTGCAAACTGATCCCCAAGTTGGTTCTGGAACAACGAAGTCACTCGATCGCAAACGTCTTGAAGACCCCCAATTGGTTCATTGATAAATTCAGGATTTTTGACAGTCGCCCGAGCAAGCATGATTCCCAATCGCAAATCGTGATTGGAAGCTCGCACAATACTTTGCCTGACAGGATCTCCAATCCCGCTATATGAGTTGCGAATTATGCCGTCCGGAGTCGATTCGTTTTCGCTTTCATTTAAGACAAGAATTTTTTCATCTTGCGGTTTGCGAGTTTGGCTTCGCGGTGCAGGTCCAATGGACACGACACGGACTCGATCAACGCAATATCGCAACAAACCTCTTAGAGAATCGAGTTTTGAAAGTGGAACTTCATCAATGATCAAATGCCCGCTGACTTCAGACTGATCAAGGAACCGTAGAAAGTCGCGATTCGATTCAAACTCTGAAAAACTGCCCGCGTAAAAAGTTCCAGTAAGTTCATCATTGGTGGAGCATGCATGATGTACGAGTCGAATTTTTCCAGTTCCGGACAAACCTGCGATATGCAAGACGTTGGAACCTTCGCCTGTTTCCAACAGGTGCTTGGTGACTCGATCCAAAATGTTATTTCGACCTTCGGATTCAACCCACGGAACATCAAAGCCAAACCCTCCGTCTTGTAGAAGCTCGTTGAGCGTAATGAGTTTCTTCAAGCGTCTGTTTGCGAAAGGGAAGTGTTTCGCAATGAGGCCGAGATGCTCATTGGCATAGCTGGTAATTGAATCAGGCCATCTAAACTCTAAAAGTTCGACATTGAATTCCAATTCCTCAGCAATGTCTGTCGCTGCCTTACTCATAGCCGCACGATCATCTTGGCTGAGCGAACGAGGGCAAATCAGTAGATAAGTACCTCCTTGCTTTAGGTGCGATATGACATGCGGATGATTGCGGATTTCCCCTTTGTACTTGGAGGCATTCTTTCCATCGTCACCTGACTTGGCCGAAACAATGGTTTTGTTTTTCGAAACCAGGCAATGATCAGAATCATGAGTTGCGTCAACGATAATGTCGCGGCCACCATCGCCTTGGTTGACGCGTTGGTCCCATGAAATCGCTTCTGGCGGTATCCCAACTTTTCCACACTGGAGCGTAACGAGATCAAACAGAAAGTCTTCATACGGCTGCCCACCGTTGCCGAATAGCTCTGTCAAATCCTGTGGATCGAGCAACATTTCTACCGTGCCTCGATTCGAGTTGCGTTCTCTTCCATCAGCGCATCGAACTTCTTCCATCCCAGCTTATGGCCATAGGTTGTTCCTGCTGGATACCAGACGATTGAGCCGTTTGAAATCTCCAAAGTGCCGAGCTTCTTGCCGTCCCGCCGCACGGAAAACGAGGCATCGGCCCGTTTGATTTCTCGCGGGGGTAGCTTCATTACGACTTTGTGTTTTGCCATCGTCTGTATCCTAAATTGCTATTCGCTCTCAAAACCCTGGCTGTCAAATTTTAGTGTTCGACAATTCTCGGTCACTGTTCGCACCACGTTGTCTTCCACACCCTCGGGAATCTCCACTTGGATTTCCAAAGTGACCTCTGCGTTTGAGCCATTGAGTCCGGTTAGATGGCTGAGAACCTCAGTCGCGATGCGACCAGCATCTCGTCCAATTCGAGTCGCGTCCAAAGTTACTGATCCGAAGAAGCGTTTCGGTTTGGTGTCGACCACTACTGGCTCGTCATCAACTTCCTCTCCAGCAACAACGCCAACGCCTGTGCCTCCGCCGCCACCCGTAGAGCCTCCATTGAGCCCACCAGTAGCTCCCTCGCCAACTCGATCGGCTTCCTGCTTTTCCAATTGAGCAACGGCAATCTCTGGTTTCACCAGCAACGCCGTATGATCAGCGACGACCTGGGTAGAGGAGCCCGCGATCAGACCCTTGTACCGATTGGCGTCTGCGTCATAGTCGTGGGCGAACGCAAATGTATCCTCTCGCCAATTCAACATCACGAGCCCATCCTGGATGGCATTGATCAAGACATTGCGATTGGTCAAACGCGGCAAATATAAATACTGTGCCATGTTTTCGACCAGCTCTTTGACCAGCACATGATTGCCTCTCCAAAGCGGAACCCGATCCATATCCATCTTGAGTCGTACGCCCGAATACTGTGGCAACAAAAGCTCCTCGCCAATTAGTTTGCGAGACGCACGCTCGGCCAATCCTCCTTGGCCAGATACTTTCACCGTTTGCCAACCAGTTGGTTCGGTTGGGTTTGGTTGATTGGGAACAAGCAGCCATTGATAGGTCTCTGGAATTCGAGCCAAAATCGTTCCGTCAGATTCATCTCGTTTCGTTTCTGCCTGCTTCTTTTGGAAGCTATCCAGATTCAGTGCTTCCTGCTCTGCAAAAATTGACTTCCAAGCCAAGTAATTGCGGGTCGCTTGAATCAAATCCTCCAGCCGCGTTTTGTCAGCTGCCAGGAATACGAGTGAATTGCGATATATCCGAGGGCTGTTACCGCGTTGGAGAATCATTTCCTTGGCAGCCCCCATCGCTGGGCAATCGTCAGTCTTGGGTAAGTGTGGGATTTCCGGCCCCAGCACGACCAACCTCGCCTCCATCTCGTCAGCAATATCAGAAGACG
>CAZLFF010000171.1:0-5802 GCA_964558755.1 uncultured Pirellulaceae bacterium | reverse complement strand
GCTGGCTCGGACCGTCAACGCGGGGGCCGGGCAGGGCGAGACCAACTGGACCCCGTCGGGGTCAGGTTAGGATTGGCTCTCGGTGGTATGCACTGTGGGGCCATTAACGCCGGTTAAGGGAAGCGAATTAACGATAAATAAATGTGTCCGCCAAAGCCGCTGGAATTTTCCTCCTCAGATGCGACCTAGGGCGCACTGAGGGTGAGTATTCCAACGGTATTGGGTATACTGATAGCATACCAGCAACCGTGGTCGATTGGGCTGTTTCCAGTCACTGGTACGTTGCGAGGTTCGTGGTCTGACGCTGCCACGGGGCCTCAAATTCTGTTTTAGCGTTCAAAGGGAAAATTTTCGCTATGAAAAAAATTGAAGCGATCATTCGCCACTTCAAGCTGGACGACATCAAAACAGCTTTGACCGAAGTTGGCGTCGAAGGCATGACTATCACCGAAGTAAAAGGCTACGGTCGTCAGAAAGGTCATACCGAGATGTACCGAGGCAACGAGTACGCGATTGACTTCGTGCCGAAGGTGAAAATGGAAGTCGTTGTGGGCGAGGACATTGTTAAGAAAGTCGTCGACACGATCATGTCCAAAGCCCAGACTGGCCAGATGGGTGACGGCAAGATCTTTATCTCAGATCTTTCGGAAGTCATCCGTATCCGTACCGGCGAAACTGGCGGCGACGCGGTCTAGCAACGGCTAACGCGATCACCAAGGTAGAGAGAGGTTTAGCGCCCTCTTTGAACGCGAGCATGCTAATGCGTTGAGCAAGCCTGTCCGTTCCTAATGCCAACGGCCAAATCGTTCCCAGACATCGTTCGAGCCAAATTTTTGACCACCGATTTGGCTCGGACCGTCACGGAACGACGGATAACAATGATGAAAGTCGGGACCCTTTCTTTTGCGGTCCTGTGACTGCCTGCGACTTTTACGACAACAGCCAGAGCGGGATTTTTCCATGACCACAACGGGCGTCGGGATGCGTCCCGCGGTGATTGCTGCTCGCCAACGCTGGGCCGCCGGCCGCGCGGAAATCCGTAAGCGGCACGACGAAGGCGGTAGCGGTGTGACGGTATGCCGCCAGCTCAGCGGGCTGCTGGATGCTGTTTTGATGGACATCTACGACGCCGCCATCCGCGATCACTCGCCGGAGTTAGCCTCACGCGTCGCGCTTGTTTTGCTGGGCGGCTGCGGACGTCAGGACATTGCTCCGTGGTCCGATGTCGATTTGATGACCCTGTATCAAGGCAGCCTAACCGACGAGGTTGTCGAGTTCTCGCGCCGAATCAGTCAGGATGTTACCGACTCGGGCATGCCGCTGGGGTATAGCTTGCGGACGCCTCGCGAGGCCTGTTCGATGGCGTTGCAAGACGCCTACATCCTGTCCTCACTGACCGAAGCCCGTTACCTGTGTGGCAGCCGACCACTCGTGGAAAAGTTTCAACAGCGGTTCAAGCGAATTGTTGGACGACGTTCGACCAGCATGATTCGCGGCATCATTGCGGCTCGCGAGGAGGAACGGGTCGAGTTCGGCGAGACCGTTTATCTACTGCGACCGAACTTAAAAAAGTCACGAGGCGGGCTGCGAGACATTCATCTAATCCGTTGGCTTGGTTTTGTTCGCTACGGGACGACCAACCTTCGAGAGCTACTGCATGCCGGGGCGATCTCGACCGCAGACACCGAACAGCTAGAGGCGTCGACGGAGTTCTTGCTGCGTGTTCGAAACGAAATGCACTTTTTTGCGGACAAGGCGGTCGATGGCCTAGGTCGCAATGAACAAGTTCGCTTGGCCGAGTTACTTGGCTATTCGGGCTCGGATGCATTGTTGTCGGTGGAGAGCTTCATGCGCGACTATTTTCGCTATACCAGTCGCATTACCTATGTCAGCGATCATTTTGTCGCCAAAAGCACCAGCCGAAAACGAGGCCTGGCTAGCAGCGTCGTCCGCCCGCTCGTCTCGCAGCAAATCGACAAACACTTCGTGCTCGGCGCCATCGAGATTGGCGTCGCGCCGGCGTCGCTCGAGGAGGTTCAGTCCGATCTAGAACAGGTGCTGCGTTTGATGCAGCTGGCCAGTTTGCACGGCAAGGAGCTGGAGCACGATACGTGGATCGCGATTCGGCACGAGATGCTCAAGAACCCTGACATTAAGTTCACGCGTGAGTGCGCGGGCCTGTTCATGGCGTTGCTGTCCGGTGGTTCGCGACTGGGCAAGCTGTTGCGTCGCCTGCACGAGATGTTGGTGCTTGAAAAGATCATTCCGGGTTTCAATCACGCCCGTGGCTTGTTGCAGTTCAACGAGTACCACAAATACACGGTCGACGAGCACTCCCTGCGCGCGGTCGATCATGCTTTGTCATTCGAAAACGACCAGTCGCTGGTGGGCCACGTTTATCGAAAGATCGATCGCAAAGAAATCCTCCACCTAGCCCTCCTGTTACACGATTTGGGCAAGGGATTCCCGGAAGATCACAGCGAGGTTGGCCGGCGAATCGCTCAGGAGACCGGCGAGCGATTTGGGTTGCCAGAGGCGGATACTGAGGATGTCATGTTCCTTGTTCATAACCATCTCGTGATGTCCCATTTGGCGCTCCATCGCGACATCAATGACAAAGCCCTTGTCGCGGAATTCGCGTCCAATGTTGGATCGATGCGAATGTTGTCCATGCTGTTCGTGCTGACTTGTGCCGATATCGCTGCGGTTGGACCAGAGGTGTTGACGCCTTGGAAGCAGGGTCTGTTGGACGAATTGTTCGCCAACACGCGGACGATTCTGACGGGAAAGAAAACGGGCTCAACCAAGCTGCGTCTGGCCTCGTTCTACCAGGAGGTGGCGGAGCAAGGGGCTGACGAAGAAACGTCGCGATGGTTGGCTCAAATGGCGAGGGGACTGGCCGACAACTACTGCACCACCCACTCAGCCGAAGTCGTCGCGCAAGAGTTATTGCAGCTGCGCGAGCTGACACCCGACTCGGTGCACTGCTGGGTCAACCCAATCGAGAATACGCAACTGTACGAAGTGCGTGTTAGCAAAATTTTGCGTCCAAGGTCGGGCAACTTTTACAAGATGACCGGGATGCTCAGTGCGATGGGGCTACGGATCCAATCGGCCGATATCAAAATGCTCGACAGCCAATGTGTTTGGTATTGGTTCCAATACGAGGACACGGAATATCAGCAGGTTTCCCAAAGCCGACTGGACGAGATTCGGCAACGCACGATCGACCTGATTAGCGGTAAAGACGTTCGCCCCGTCAAGTTTCGCAAGGTTTGGGGCGAGGAAGAAAACGCGAGCCGGGCGGTTGAACTCTCGCGACCAAAGATTCAGGTGCGGATCAACAACCAAACCGTCGACACGGCAACGATCATTGATATCTTCGCGTATGATAAACTTGGTTTGCTGTATCGCGTGACTAAGAAGATTTACAAGCTGGGGTTAGACTTGCAGTTTGCTAGAGTCGCGACTTATGGCCATCAAGTCATTGACGTTTTCTATGTCACCGATGAAAACGGGAACAAAATTCGCAACAAGAACCAAATTCAAATTATCCGGCAAGAGTTGACTCAAGCGGTTACCGAATTTTTGGCTCCCGACGAAGCTTAGTTTTGAGACCCCTCAAAGTTTTGTTTCAAGTACATTGGCTCCAACTCAAAACACGCAACGCCATTGAATGCTCGTCCTGACAACCCGTTCGGCCAGACTCTGATTTTGCTGGTGTTCGTGGCCCTTGTGGTGGTGCCGTTTGTTGTGACTCGGGAGCCAACGCTGTGGACGGCGGCATGGGCCATGCGTCAGTACAAGAGTGGCGATCGACAAGCGGCAATCGATACCCTGACTGAGATTGCGACCAACATACCCGAAGCCTGGTATGTTCAGCATGCGCTGGTCGATTGGCTGGCGGAAAATGATGCTGCGTCGCAAGCCGTTGTTCACTGCAACATGATGATCGAAAGCCACCCTCAGCACGAGCGGCAGTATCTTATCCTGCGACATGAGGCAGAGGCCCACGCGGGACGTTTTGGGGATGCGTTGGAAACGTATCAGCAGCTGCGAGATACGGAACGTCGTACCGTTGTGCGAGACCCGTCGGACCTGAACCAGACCGCTTACTTCCGGGCCTTAGCCAATCAGGACCTAGAAATCGCTCGCGACGAGATCGAGCAGGCGGTTCAGGATTCCACGGTCGGCAGAACGGATCGGTTTCGGCTGCCACTGCCCAGTCGTGGCGTGGTGGCGGCGGCAATGCTGTCGCGAGTCGGTGGCTTCCAGGCCGACGTGATGCCCGCACTGGAGAGGCACATTCAGGTTAGTCGGGCAAAGTTGGCCGATCGCGAATCGCTGGTCGTGGATACTTTGCTTGACGAAGCGGCCGATCAGTTTCCCCTCGCAGCCAAACAAGAGACTAATGCGAACGAGTTTCGCGTGGCGTTGGAATTCCGGCGTCGTGAACTGGCGGTCTTGCGCTCAGTGCGCGGATTGTTGTGGGAGGATCTAGGGCAGCCAGATCGATGTGACTTCGATCGGGTTCAGGTTATTGAACTCGGTCTTGACCCACAGCAAGCTCTTGATTTGGTTCCAGATCGGGCGGCCTGCGAGGCGATTGTTCGCGAAGCTTCGGCGTTACTGGACACACAAGGGTTTGTGTTGACTCAATTGTATCGGGCTCAAGAAGTCGCCGATATGGATTTGATTGACGACGCGATTCAATCGCTGAACGACGCCGTCGTGGCTGCTCGGACTTATCGCCAACACCTAGATCGTGCTCCTGAAAGTTCTGCAGAGCTGCGAGAGGGAAGTGTCGACGTATTGGCGACCCTGCTAAAGCACCGCGCAGAGGCTCACGCGTTAGCGGGCGATCAAGAGCTGGCGATCGCAGATCGCCAATCCATTCAATCGCTGGGTTTTGATCCGGACGCGAACCTATTTTAGAACCGTCCGCTAAGCCGAATCAAAAAATCCCGAATCACAAATCGCTACTAACACGTGACTACTTCGCTTTAGTCACCGTCAAGTTTGAATCTCAATCGTCGCCTTATCGTGGCGAAACGTGGCCTCGCAGGCAGATCCAGCCGATTGCGATGACCATGACGGCGACGAAACCGACCATTTCCTCGCCCATTTGCTGCGACATCTGAACGATTTCTCGTTGCAATAGATTCATGTACCGACTAAACGTGCTCATTGGATCTCCTCTCGATAGACGGTCGTGATGCAGGCCAAGAAACGGGCTGATTTGTAAAATAAGCGGGTACCGCTTTGCCTAGAACGGGGCGGCCGACAGCCCCAACGTTGCTACTGAAAAAGTAGGCCATCTTTGCGGGTCTTCGAAACGTCTGCGCTCCGCAGAGACCGTTTCCGTCTGACAGGGCGTCTGGTTTTGAGGGTTGTACGGGCTGCTGGGGCGTAGCGCTTGCCGGTCGCGGGAGCACCGGCTGGGGTTTGCCCTTAGAGAGGATGGCAGAGCCGAAGCCGTCGGATTGACAGGAAGAAGCCGGCTCAGCAAGCCAGCGATCGGTGATTATTGGCTCTGTTTTTTTAACCGCGAACGGGATGAATTGGGGCTGCTGACGAGTGTTTTTTCCCGGCGAGATGAAGTTGGCAAACAATTTTGCCGAAACACTGTTTACCTGTCGCAACGTGCCTTGCAAGGCTGGGGGATTCAGGATATTTTCTCTGCTCCCTTGAGGCGACTTTGAGGGATTTTCAACTCGTTTTCGCGGGTTGATCGCCATTAGAAACGATGGCGCGGTAGCTCAATTGGTTAGAGCCCCGGACTGTCGATCCGGAGGTTGCGGG
>CAZLFF010000170.1:0-5827 GCA_964558755.1 uncultured Pirellulaceae bacterium | reverse complement strand
CAGCACTCCTTGCTGTCGTGAGAGAAAAGGTTGCTGCTGGCCGTCCATTGGCCAAGCATGTCTGCAACCGATAATTTTTAATCGCGTTCGGCATTGTGCCGAGATTCCGAAAACGCGTAAAGCCCGAAACCTCATTCGTCAAATGTTTTTGTGTCGTGCAAGCACTTGGTCCTACGTCGTCGAAGTAAATGTGTCCCGTAGCTCGTCGGCCAGTTCCCCATACCGTCCGTAGAAGGTCTGAGCTAACCAAGCCAGATACAAGTTCAATGCAAACGACGTGATGAACAAGAACAAAAAGAAACCGTTGTACTTGTCAGTTCTCAGTTTCGCCGCCGCCGCACCCGCAACCTCTTGTTGGACACGCGATGCGACCTCGCTGAAGTTGTTGCCGTTGTACTGTTTTAGGATGTGATCGACCGACGACGAGGTAAATACCGTGTCGCCCACTGGGGTGTGGCCGGGAGTATTCAAGCTGGCGACGCGATTTTCTGGTGGTTGTCGTGTGCCGGGAATGGAGGCTCCGAAGTCACGCATTCGCAACGGTCGCTGATTCGTATCGATGGGCGTTCGAGTAACGGCGTTGGTCGTTGGGGTGAACTGGTTTTGGGCCGCCAACTGTTGCTGAAATCGGAGTTTTTCGTTTTCCAATGCCAGTCGCTCGTTCCGCAAACGTTCGCTTTCCAATTGGTCGTGAGTGAAACGATCGGCCAGCTCGGCCTGAACATCTCGGCGGTTGGTTTCATAGATACTGGAACGATTCAGGTTGGATCGATCGGCGTTGTACCGGTCCGCGTTGAACCGATCCTCGCTGTATTGGTCCGTCGTGTACTGGTACTGGTCCGTGGCAGCTCGATTCGGGCTGAATCGGTCGACGCTGCGGGAGTTGGTTTCGGCCAGTGCAAAACGGTCGGTGGCAGGTGAGAGCGGGCGTCGCTCGAACGTTGCGTTGTACGTTTCTGGATCGAGTGCCCGTCGTTTGGCAACCGAGACTTGATCCAAACTGTTCTGGTCTCGCAGCTGCTGCAGCAGTCGTAAACGGTCCGCATTGGCCAACCGGGCTTCGCGTTCGGAGGCCTCATTGCGACGTCGTAGGCGTTCATTATTGTCCCGAATCTGCTGCACCGACGTCGCCATTTTGTCGATCTGGTCATCGGTCAGCTGGAACTGATGCAGCCGATCACTGGAATCGCCGCGGTCGTTGGTTGTTTGAGAGAACGATCGGTTGTCGTCAAAGCTGGGGGTGCGATTCATCATGCGTTGACGATCGGCGAGCTCCCGAGCCGCCAGCTCGCGATCTTGTTCACGCTTGAGCGCCAAAAATCGTTGCTCGTCGTTTGAGGTAGTCGATTGGCCAAAATCTCTTGTTGAGCTTGAACCAAAGCGATTGGACGATTCGGTTGGGTTGGTCACGCTAGATTGCTTGGCGAACAAGTCGCGTTTGGGCTGCTTCAAGACTGACTGAGACGACAGGTCGTCGTTTTTAAACGAAAGCACAACCGTGTCGTAATCAGCGACTTCGGACGGCCGGTATCGATACTGCAAGCCGCTGGATTTTAGAAGCTCGATGCCCTCGCGATCCAACGAAAAACGCAGGACACCGTCGCCCGACTCAAGGCTGGGGCGAAGCGCTGTTGGGACGTCAGTGACCGCAGGCTTGGCATCGTTCTTTCCGCCAAATCGAATTACAATTCCGTTGACCTTGTCTTTGGAAACGACGGTAGCTTCCAATTCCTGCTGATCGTTAATCATTTGATCAAGCAAAGCATCGTTCAGATCGACGACCATCGGCCCCTGCTTATCATCAACCGCGCTACGGCTGGGCTGCGAGTCAAACTGGGGCGTCGTACGCGTGGAATCGACTCGGGGGGAATCAAAGGCGGACCGAGCGCTTGACGATTGGCCGACGACCGTCCCGGTCAGGGTCAGAATCAGGGCAATGACTAAACATTCCTTCATGGAATTGCTCCGGCTGTGTTTCTTCTCTAGAGAAAATGGCTTTCAATCCTTCGTGCCAAGACCGTATGGTAACGCCGATGCGGGAAACGGGTAAATAGAGATATTTGGGCGGTTTCTGGAAGCAATGGTCGCTCAAATGGGCTTCGGTTGACGGCAAGACCCAAGGTTGCGATGTCCAGACCAGAGTTTTGGAAATTGGTCGAGACGAACCGAGATCCATCTCGCCCTAGTTTGCTGATCTCGCTATCTTGCCAGCCAAGCCTGCTTGATGCTCCAGGAGCCGAGAAGTGGTGGTTTTCCGCAAGCGAACACATGGGCGGCTGAGCACTTGTCGTGCGATTTACAACCGAATCACCGAGTGAGTTTCTTGAACGAATCCGACGACAGCTCGACTCAACGCTCGTGGCTACCGCTGTTCCGCTACGCAATCGCGGTCGTTGTTGCCGCCGCCATCGGGTACACGATCTGGAAAGCCACCGGGCAGCTGAGCGAGCAATCGTTTTCGTTTGCTCAGATTCATTACGGTTGGTGGGCGTTAGCCGTGGTTTGCTATGTGGGATCCATGTTGCTATCCGCTGCGTTCTGGCATCGAACCCTAGTCGCGTTGCAGCAACGCCCAAAATTTGGCCGCTCGATTGCCGCGTTTTGCATCAGCCAACTTGGAAAGTACGTGCCGGGCAAGGCCATGGTCGTCGTGATGCGAACGGATCACATTCGTGGCCCCGAGGTATCGATTGGTCCGGCCGTCGCCAGTGTGTTCGTCGAAACGCTAACGTGGCTGTTTACCGGATCAGCCATCGCCAGCCTGTTGCTAGTTTGGCTCTTTGACGAACCAGTTTTGCAGGCGGTTGCGGTCGTGATGACGATCGTCGCCGGCCTGCTGACCGCGCCGCCCACGTTGCGCTGGATCGCCAATCGGATGGGACACGTCAAAGGTAAAAAGACGGGTAAGGTCATGCTGGGGCTGACCACGAAAACAATCTTGGGAGGATGGGCACTGCTGACCGTTGGCTGGTGTCTGAACGGCCTAAGTCTGTGGCTGGTGCTGAAAGGAATGCCGCAAGTGATACCGTTGGTGGCTGATTATCCGCTGGCGTTGACCTGCGTAACACTCTCCACCGCCGCGGGTTTCGCGTCTTTATTGCCTGGTGGGCTTGGCGTGCGAGAACTCGTGATGATTCCCTTGCTTTCAACTCGTTTCGATCCTGTGGCCGTGGTGGTTGTGGCGATCGCGATCCGGTTAGTCTGGTTGTCAGCAGAACTATTGACCGCAGCATTCGCTTACGCCGGTCTGTTTGGCAAGAATCAGGGTTAATATCAAGTAGAGCGTCTGATTGGCTTGCTCCCCCGGCGCAAAAATCTAACGGCCAAAATTACCATGCCAAAACTATCCATTATTATTCCGGTCTTCAACGAAGCCGATTCGCTGCGTGAACTTCATGGCGAGATCGGTCAGGTGATCACTGCCAACGGTTACGATGCGGAGCTGATTTTTGTCGACGACGGGTCGACCGATGGCTCGTGGCCCATTCTCGATGAACTCGCCAAAGCAGATTCAGCGATGCAAGCGATTCGGTTCCGCCGGAATTTCGGCAAGGCTGCCGCCCTCCGTGCCGGCGCAGAGCAAGCGGTTGGTGAGTTGATTATCACCATGGACGCCGACCTGCAAGATAACCCGGCCGAGATTCCAAACTTGATCGCGGCGTTGGGTGACGAATATGACCTAGTTAGCGGTTGGAAAAAAGTTCGTAACGATCCGATTGATAAGACCCTGCCCTCGAAGATATTCAATGGCTTGATCGGTTGGATGACGGGCGTCAAGCTGCACGATCACAACTGCGGTTTCAAAATTTATCGCCGTGAAGTGTTTGATGAGGTTAAACTTTATGGCGAGATGCATCGTTTCGTTCCCGTGCTGGCCGCATCGCGGGGCTTTCGTGTCACCGAGGTTTCGGTCAACCACCGGGCGCGAAAGCATGGCGTGTCGAAGTACGGTTGGAGTCGGCTGCCGAAAGGGTTTTTAGATTTGCTAACCGTTTGTTTTTTGACTGGTTTTAGCCAGCGTCCACAACACCTGCTGGGCGGGTTTGGATTGGCGGCGTTTTTGGTGGGTGCGATTGGCATGGTTTGGATGGCGGTTTACTGGGTGCTTCGAATGGCATTTTTCCACGACTGGTTACCGCTGCACCAACGCCCGATTCTGTTGTATTCGCTCGGAGCCTTATTGCTGGGCGCTCAAGTGTTGTGTATCGGTTTTCTAGCCGAACTAATCACATCGCGAAACCAAGCTCAGAGCCAACCGTACTCGATCGCGGAACGCATTGGTGGCAGCAATGATTGAGCATAATTCTGCCGAAGCCTGTCCGGCTGAGTTACCTAACTTTTGTGCTCAGCGGCATTGGGCCATTTTTTGGCTGTTGATTATTGTCTCCTTCGTAACCGTCGCCGGTCGGATCGTGACGGTGCGAAACTGCGACGCACGGGGCGAGTCCACGTTCTTCAGTGCGAATGATCGCAGCCGCTGGTGTACGGTGCGTGCCTTGGGCGACGAAGGCGTTTATGCGATTGACCACGTGATCAAACCTGGGCAGTCGATCGACTGGGACACGATCGACAAGGTTCAGCACGTCGGCAGCGACGGACGCATGCACTCGTACAGTAGTAAGCCAACGTTGTTCCCGACGTTGGTGTCTTACAAGTACCGTGTTGTCAAATGGTTGACGGGGTGGAGCTTGGCCGACAACCCTGTTCCGGTATCGCGGATTTTATTGCTGCTAACCAACGCGGTTCCGTGGGGGATCTATTTGTGGTTCTTTGCTAAGTTTGTGAACAGCATTCCCGTCCGGGATTGGGCTCGTTACTACCTGCTGGCCTGCGCGGGGTTTGGGACTTTCCTGTCGACTTTTTCGAACAGCCTGAACAATCACTTGCCGGCTGCGATCAGTGTGATGATCGCGTTGTATTTCCTCTCGCAAATATGGCGACGCGCGAATGATCGCTGGTGGGCGTTTGCGTGCGTCGGATTGTTCTCGACCCTCGCGTTCGCATTCGAGCTACCGGCCGCTGCGTTTGCTGCGGCGGCTGCCGTAATCTGTTTCATTCGGTCACCCAAGAGTACTTTGGTCGCTGCCGGTCCCGCATGCCTGCTGGTGTTGGCCGGAATTGTTGGCACGAATTATGTGGCTCATGGCGATTGGCGACCCGCCTACGCTCATCGTGATGACGGGGGCGTGATCGAGCAAGGCACCTTGATGATTGAAGACGCGGACTTGCTGGCGGAACAGCTGGACCGCGGCCACTTGAGTAACTCGAAACTCAAAACGCTGATTCGGGAGGCCGGTATCCAATCACCTCAGCTTGAGCAGGGACGTTGGCCAGCGACCCCTCAGGATCAACAGCGTTGGGTTATTCGTGACGCGGCTTCTGCGAATCAGTTGGCGATTACGCGTGACCGGTCGTCGGCGCAATTTCAAGTTCGTCACTGGAGCAATTGGTATGACTACCCCGGCAGTTATTGGTTGACTAGCAACGCGCGAAAATCAGATGTTGATCTCGGCCAAGCGTCCCAGGTCACGTACGCGTTTCATTGTTTGTTTGGGCATCACGGAATCTTTTCACTGACGCCCATCTGGTTGTTGGCCTTGGCGGGCATGATCGCGCTGGCTTCTGGGGCCCCGATGGCGGGTCGTTTTACGATGCGTTGGCTCGGCTGGTTGGCTGTTTTTCTGTCGGTCGTCGTGATCTGGTTTTACTTCGATCAGCCAGCCTTGAACCGAAACTACGGCGGTCGGTCCAGTTGTCTGCGCTGGGTGCTATGGCTGGCACCGATCTGGTTGGCTTCGATGCTGCCGATCGTCGATTGGCTTGCAAG
>CAZLFF010000169.1:0-6092 GCA_964558755.1 uncultured Pirellulaceae bacterium | reverse complement strand
CGGACTGAAGAAACTGAATGACCAAAAGAAACAACGCGACGGCGCGGGCCACAACATCGTCTGGCTGTACAACGCCGCCTTTGATAGCCCCGAGAAGAACGTCGCTCGCATGCAGGACAGCATCGAAAAAGGCTTCGTTGTTCGCGACATCGAACTGGGGAACGAACAGTTTTGGCTGACCCAAGTCTCAAACCGAACGATTACTCCCGAAGGTTACCGTGACTCTGCCAGCGGTATCTCGAAAGCGCTCAAGCAAGCTAACCCTGACGTGCGCGTCTCGGTGACGCTATCGTGGCGGAAGCAGCACGACAAGTGGAACAAGATCGTGACGTCCGATGATCAATACTTCGACGCAATCTCGCTGCACAAGTACAGCGGGCCGGGCAAGGAGGATCCCAAAGACGACGATCAGCTCAAGACCGTACTGGCCGGGCGAAAGCACTTGGCAGAATCCGCCGCGTACGTTCGCAGTTTTTCAAAAAAACCAATTTGGCTGACCGAGTGGGGTTTGAATTCCGGCAAGGACGCGAAAGCCGCTGCGGCCTTGGCGATGGCCGATTGCTACCTGTATTTGTTCGAAAACCAAGACACCTTCCATCGCGCGAACTGGTTTTCGGTTAACGGCGTCTCGCGAAGTTTTGTGACGATTGGCAAAAATCGCCGGCCCGTTGAACCGCTGCAAAAAACGGCCTTCGGTTGTGTGCACGAGATCATGCGCGGCATGTTTGAAGACGCCGATTTGCTCTCGACAACCATCGACACTCCCACCCTCGACACTGGCGCAGGCACCGTCGATTCTGTCGCCGCTCGGGCCGTGAAAAAAGATGGCCGTTTGATCATCTGCGCGATCAACCTTTCCGATCAGCCCAGCCAACTGGCGATCAAAGTCGATCAGAAAAAGGAGGCCGACATCCTCACTCACGAAGCCTTGGCCTTTGACGCCCTCGGTGAAACCATCCTGTTAGACATCGACGCGAACCCGCTGAAATCGATTGAGCCCACCACCAACCGTATCACACTTCCCCCGCTATCAATCAACAAGATCGTGATGGCACGATCGATTGGCGACGGCACCGAGTGATAAAAGAAGCCGAATAAACCGCGAATAAACGCCAATGCACGCGAATAAACACCGATCTTGCTATTCGCGTTTATTTGCGTCAATTGGCGGTTCTAGAATCTTGATAGCACCAAGATCTTCCCAATGATCAAGATCCGGCGGCAGTTTCTTGCTGCTTCGGCGCGCTACTCTTCCGAGCGCTACCCAAGTCGGTCCACTGCGGACGAACGACTTGACGGCATCGGCAGGATTACGGGGCGAGACTCTCAATCCACGTTCGCAGCAACTTGACGCCCTGTTGGTCAACGGCGTTACTTCCGATCGTGGGCATGCGGCCTTGTCCAAGTGCTTCCATTCGATGCAGCAAAAGTGACTGCGCGGGTTTTCCAGGTGCGATGATTCGGCCGCCCGAGATACCAAGATCGGTTTGCGCTGGAGGTTGGTCCAGCGTCCCCGTTTTGCTGAGATCCGTCTTGAAACGCAAGTCAATGTTTGCATTTCCTGGCCCATTGGGACGGTGGCACATCGCGCAGTTGACGTCCAGCAGAATCCGAGCCCGCAGTTCAACATCCTTTGACGGGTCAAAGGGTGAGCAATAGCGAGACGCATTTGCGGAATCGAATTCGGGGGCGGTTACCAGCCCCAGTTCCAGCCAATGTTCGATCTGGTTCTCGCCATTGTCCAACGTCCGATTCAGCTGCGCCGTGTTCATTCCCAGGACAAACCCGGCAGCATCGGTATGGCAACTGGCGCACTCGGATGACGAAGGTGCGTGCCACGTCGAGCGCCACCAGCTGGTCTCGCCGGGGGCTCCTTGTTCCGGTAGGTGCAGGACCTCAAACTGTTTTCCCTGTGGAAGGAGTTCGGCGTCGTCGGCTGCCTTATTCCAGACGTAGGTTGCCGCCTCCCATCCGGTTGTCGTTCGGGTGATCAGCCGCGTTTCAATCGGCTTTTGTTTTGGACCCTGCTGAAAATGCTTGACGATTCGAGTGCCAATCGGGATGTCCCAGGTTCCGTTTTCCCGGTAGACCAATGGTTGTCCTGCGGGCAGTGAAAAGTAGCGATGTTTGATCGCATTGTCCGACCAGAATGGTGCATTGACCTCGTACCGGTGTAATTGATCAGAAATTTGTTCGTTTTTCAGTGACACAAACAGGTCTGTGTCAGAGAGTTTTTTGGGCCAATCGGCGAGGCTATTTTCAGGCTCGGACGAAGGCACGACGCGATAGATCAAGCCGTCGAAACTGCAGAGGAACAGTTCGCCCTGTTCGTCTTCGCCAAAAGTGGAGATACTTCTGCCAGTTCGACGAACTAGCCGACTTTTGTATTGGCCATCCGGCTGTTTTCGCAGCCCCCACAGGTTCCCCGACACGTAGTCCGCGTAGAAATAGGTACCGGCAAGCGAAGGATGCATTGCTCCGCGGTAAACGTTGCCCCCGGTGATCGACAAACCCCACTTGTGGCTGTAACTGGTGATGGGAGCGCTCACGTCTTCGGTTGCGAGTTTGGTCTTCGTTCTAAAATCAGAATCTGCTTCAAAACGATTCCAACCGTAGTTCCCACCGCGCGTGATGAGATTGACTTCTTCTAGTTCGCCCTGCCCTACGTCAGCGGCATACAAGTGTCCCAATTCGCGATCGAACGAAAATCGCCACACGTTTCTCAATCCCAGCGCCCAGATTTCTGGTTGAGCGCCGCGCGATTCGAACTCTGTATCCACAAACGGGTTGTCGTCCGGGATCCCGTAGTTTCGTCCTTCTGAAGTCGAATCGACATCGATGCGAAGGATCGATCCAAGCAAGGTGCTCAAATTTTGTCCATTCAAGTGAGGATCATTCGCTTTGCCTCCATCGCCAAAAGAAATGTACAGATATCCGTCGGGTCCAAATTCGATCGCCCCACCGTTGTGGTTTCTGTACGGTTGCTTTTGCTTGAGCAAGATTTCTTCCGAATTTGCGTCGGCGACGTTGGCAGTGTCTTCTGAGACGGAGTATCTGGCGATCACTCCGTGCATGTCGTCGATTTTTGACGAATAATGCACAAAGAACTGACCGTTGTTTTTGTAGTTCGGGTGAAAGGCGAGGCCCAGCAAACCTTCTTCATTACCCACCCGAGAAACACGATCGGAAATGTCAAGGAAGACTCGACTGGTTTTCACATCCGCAGCGTTGTCGAAAACGCGAATAACACCATCTTGCTCGACCACGAAAATTCGGTCCGAACCATCGCCGGCGTGAGTCAGCACCACGGGGCGATTGAATCGAAGCGATGGAAAAGCAGCTTCGATTCCAATGCCGATTTCGGTTGCGTCCTGTTGACCGTAGATTACGGCCGGAAGCAAAAAAGAGACAACGAACGTCAGCCATGTGGCGATACGGTTCGACCATGGAATGCGCAGATTGTTCATTCTGTTCTCTTGACAAAGAATCGTATTCGGGGATGCGTTTTCGCTTGTCAGATCAGTATACCACGTAAAGTTTCACCGAATGTCGATAATCGATTGGTTTACTCGTTCTCGTTCGTCGCATTTCACTGGTAGGCTTGAATATCAAATGAGGTCCAACGCCTGATCGAATTCGTTAAACCATTCAGACCGATCGCAACAAGATACGACAAAATCATTGAAAGCTATCTCTGTATGATCATTCTTGTTCTTACAAGAATGAGAGCACATTTCAAAACCTAAGTTCGTATTACCGACTTTTGCTCAAAGACTATAATTCGTCAACTAAAGGCCAATACTGCTCAATCGAAGTTCAAAGCCTGCGTTCTCTGTTACTACCGGAGGTAGCCGAACGGCGCGAGCTGTCAGGCAACGCGAAGCTGATTAAGTGTGCTTGCCGGACGGCTTGCGCCGATTCCGCTATTTCGATTAAGCCGTTTTCTTCATTTAGTTCCCCTATTGGAATCAATTTCGAGTGTACGCAATGAAAGCAATCTTCTTGTGGGCTTTGATGCTCGGTGTGTATTGTTCTTCGGCCTACGCCGAACCTCCATCCAACGTGATCGTGATCCTTGCCGATGATCTTGGCATCGTGGACATCAATGGCTATGCCCAGCGTTTTACCGGGGCAGAACCGGAAGAGATGTATTACGAAACGCCAAATTTGGATCGAATGATGCGCGAGGGCATGTCGTTCTCCCAGGCTTATGCGTGCCAACTTTGTTCGCCCACGCGCGCTAGTTTGCTGACCGGAAAGTACGCCGCGCGAATGGGGTTTACGACGGCCGTCGGGGGCAACGTGAAGACCTTCTACAATCAAGGGCTCAGCCCGCCAGAGGGCTACGTGGCTCAGGATGCCATACAGTGGAAAGACCGGATCAATATTCAGCAAGCATTACTTAACGGAACCACTCGAGACGCGCTCGCCGCGGGCCACCCTTTGGACCAAGGCCAAGACGAAGTCACCATTGCCGAAGCCATGCCCAATCACGATTCGGTTTTCATTGGCAAATGGCACATCGGCGGACATGGAAGCGCTGGCTGGCAACCCAAGGATCAGGGCTTTCATGAAATTGCCTACTACGATGAAGGCAGCTCACCTTATTTCAACTGGCGGAAGCATTGGGATCGTCGCGCTTTGGGAAATTCCAAAATGGATCAGGACTTTCTAACCAAAGGTAAGTCAGGGATTGATCACCGGCAAAGCTATTTGACTGACCAGTTGACCGAACATGCGGTGGACTTCCTGCGGAAACGGAAATCCGACGACAGTGCATCAGCAAGGCCATTCTTTATGTACCTATGTCACTTCGCCGTTCACACTCCCTTCCAAGCCAAACCGAAAGACGTCGACTATTTTGAAAATAAAAAAACGCGCCGCTGGAATCAGCATGACCACGCCACTTACGCGGCGATGCTCCGCGCCCTTGACGATTCGGTCGGGAAGATCCTTGTCACGTTGGAAGAATCGGGGCTCGATGACAATACGTTGGTCGTTTTCATCAGCGACAACGGTGGCGTCACCTACACATCGCCAGCGGCCACCAGTAACGCTCCGTTCAAAGGTGGAAAAGCACTGCACTACGAAGGAGGCATTCGCGTCCCAATGATTGTGCGCTGGAAAGACCGCATCGATGGCGGGAAGTGGTGTGATGTGCCGGTAGACTGTAACGATGTTTTCCCAACGGTTCTGGAGTTGATGCAGTATGATCTATCGGCTCATATGGCAGCGGGAGCAATTGATGGTCGAAGTCTTGTTCCGCTGCTGCGCGAGCCAAAAAATTCTTCTGGTGGGTATTCTCGCGATACGTTTTTCTGGCATTATCCGCTGAACGTGAGGGTGAAAAATCCAGAAGACGGACTCCCGTCGGCCCCTTCTTCGGCGATTCGGCAGGGCGATTGGAAGTTGATTTTTGACTGGTCGGGCAAACTACGACTCTACAATATCGCAGCCGATCCGTTTGAGAAGAACGATTTGTCTGAGGCCGAACCCGAGCGGACGCTCGTGCTTTTTCGCGCGCTCAACGATTGGATCGACGCAAACGTCGAATCGAAGTACACGCCCGCGCTCAATCCCGCATACGATCCCGACCGGGAATCACGGTCGCGCCCCTTCGTTGATCTTCGTCGAAAGCTGCTGGGAGAAGATCGTGCCATCCGCACCGTTGATTTGGACCCAAGATTCAAGCTTTCGGATTGATCGAACTACGATTCTTCGACGGCGGTGGGCCAAGGAACGGGGATAGATCTCCTAGCACTCTTTTCTTCGCTCATAGGCTATCCAACACCGGTTGAAACACAGTAGAAGTGCAGCAGTGAATCAGGCCTCGTAAAGTCTAAACCGCCAATAGACGGCACCAAACGCGAATGCTGGATCGAAAATTGATTAGCGTAAATTAGGCGATTAATGAGGGAACGAATTCACCACAGAGGACGCAGAGGATCACAGATCGATTGCCGAATAATCTCTGTGCAACTCCGTGCCCTCTATGGTTAAAAAGCTATCGCCGATCCACCCAAGGCGACTCTGCTATTTCGCCGGGTTCTCAAACCAAATCACTCCCCATCCACCGTTCTCTTCGGTTGTCG
>CAZLFF010000168.1:0-6097 GCA_964558755.1 uncultured Pirellulaceae bacterium | reverse complement strand
TTATCGCCCAACCAGTTTCGCCAAGTGCTCCTTCACCGCGATTGCCGACAGTCTTAGGTTCAACCCCGACGGAATGACCCACGATGGATCGGTGCCTAGGGGCATCGTGTAGAAATTCGCTGGCACGCCGATCGCTTCCACGCCGTTCGCCTTAGCCAAACGGATGGCTCGGGAGAGATGATAGGCAGATGTGACAATGCCCACCCGTTCGAAAGCCTGTCCCTCAGCAGTCACATTCTCGCTCAACCAAGTCCGCAGATTCTGCATCTCTTGCGATGTGTTTGGGCCTTCCAGCATGTGCAAACGATCAGCTGGAATATTCAGCCCGCGTAGAATGGCGTGTGACTCCTCTCGCGCTGGTAGGCTATTTTCGATGGGCGGCAACGAGTCGCTGCCCGTACACAGAATGTGTTCCGTCTTACCGGCAAAAAATAATTCCGCTGCCGTCATGACTCGTTCACCATCGTTGCCCAATTGGGCCATCCCGGGCGAACGCTCCGAAGTGCCACCCCCCAGCAACACGATTAGATCAAGCGGTTCGATCGACGCTCCCTCAACCGATCGCCACGGCGACTCAAGCGGTTCGAGCAACGCTCGTGAAACAAATGCGTTGCCGCCAGCGGTCAACACCAGCCAAGTCAACAGCGCGAGAATCGCGAGCCATCGCTGCTTGATCTGAATCAGCGCCCAGCTGATCACGGTCAGACCAAGCCAAACCAACCCGGCTGGCGTCGCGAGCTGAATCAGACTCTTCTCGACCAGCGCCCGCCCAGAAACCGCGTAAGCCACGACCATGGCGGCCAACAGAACCAATGCGATCGCCACCAACATCCGCAGAACGCGAGGCTGAGGGAATTCAGGATTTGAGTCGCTAAAGCGAGTCATTGTTGGCTCGTGGGGAAGGCATTAAAGTGGGTGCTGGTCAATTAGTTTAGTCACCCAACAAATCAATATGAACCTGCCCGCCGACCACCCGCTTTCCGGCCACGAATCGTTGATCGACCAATTGCGCGACTGCGGCCGACTGTTCCATTCCCGTGGCTGGTCGGTTGGAACCAGCAGTAACTACAGCGCGGTGCTGGGGCATGATCCAGCCGAGCTAGTCATCACCGCCAGCGGAAAAGATAAAGGACGGCTTGAGCAAACGGACTTTGTTCACGTTGGCCATGACGGGCGTGGCATCGAGCCCAATC
Organism: uncultured Pirellulaceae bacterium; assembly: GCA_964558755.1. Taxonomy (GTDB): domain Bacteria; phylum Planctomycetota; class Planctomycetia; order Pirellulales; family Pirellulaceae; genus Mariniblastus. The sequence continues at coordinate 4,904 of CAZLFF010000168.1, read as the reverse complement.
AGCCCAAGTCCTCGGCGGAGACCATGTTGCACGTCGCGCTGGCGGAGCTTCCTGACGTGGGTAGCGTTTTGCACACGCACAGCGTTTGGGGCACGCTCTTGTCCGATCGCTTTTTCGCCGCCGGCCGAATCGAAATTACCGGATACGAAATGCTGAAAGGGCTCGAGGGCATCACCACCCACGAGGCCACAAACATCTGTCCGATTTTCGACAATACCCAGGACATCGCCGCCTTGGCCGTTGAACTGCGACAACGGCTTACCGAACCCAGTTTCGGATTGACCCACGGATTTCTGATGCGGAATCACGGGCTATATACGTGGGGAAAAGACATCGCAGCCGCACGGCGGCACGTGGAGGTTTACGAGTTTTTGTTCGAATGTATCGGTCGAAAGATGAGCTGGCCCCCGAATAACGGCTAAACGTTCGGCCACCGATCGGGTAAAATCTGAGCCGTTGATTTAGCCCACCGCACGAGCCCACGACAACTGTGGCGCGGATCTCTCAGGAGCCCCAATCATGGCACGCGTTCACGTTCCCGACACCAATCAAGACCTTACCGACCCGCAAGCGATCGGTGATTTCCTGAAGCCGTTCGGCATCGACTTCGAGCAGTGGGACGTCGAAGGACGGATTGGGCCCGATGCGACCAACGAGCAAATCTTAGCTGCGTACTCACCCGAGATTGAGCGACTCAAGGAAGCCCATGGATTCGTAACGGCCGACGTGATCAACGTCACCCCTGAAACACCCGGCTTGGATGAAATGTTGCAGAAGTTCGACAAAGAGCACCTGCACACTGAAGACGAAGTTCGATTCACCGTCAAAGGCAGCGGCGTGTTTCACATCAATCCGCAGACCGCGCCCGTATTCAGCATCACGGTCGAGTCCGGTGATTTGATTAGCGTGCCCAAGGGGACACACCATTGGTTCAACTTGTGCGGCGACAAAACAATCCGGTGTATCCGATTGTTCGAAGACATGGAAGGCTGGACTCCGCACTACATGGAAAACAGTGCTCACAAGGATTACTCTCCCCTTTGCATGGGGCCCAGCTATCTAGATGGTGACCAAGGCACAAAATTCGACAGCGTGGTTGATATCTAGTCGATCGGCCACCGCGACAAAGTCACCTTCAGCGAATTGACACCAACACCCAAGCAAAGGGCTAACGAGAGTTTTGACCAGTCTGTTTAGCCTCACATTCTAAAACCCCGGGTCACCGCATGACTCGACCATTGCAAAGGATCGTCCCATTTCTGGTATCCGCGGCATCTTGTTAGACATCGAAGGCACGACGTCTTCGATTAGTTTCGTTCACGACACCATGTTTCCCTACGCGCGGAAACATTTGGTGGATTTCTTGGCCCAGCGTTGGGATGACCCGGCGGTGCAAGATTGCTTGCCGCTGCTTGCCGCGGACTTGGACAAAGAATCAGTCGAAGCATGGCTGGGCGATGGATCAGTTGCCGACCAGCAAGCAGCCGTCACCGCTGGCGTGTACTCGCTGATGGACGTTGACGCAAAAGTCAAAGGCCTAAAGCAGCTGCAGGGGATCATCTGGAAAGACGGTTTCGAGTCGGGTGAAATGGTGGCTCATCTGTATGACGATGTGGCTCCTGCGCTCAAGCGATGGAAGGAAGCCGGAATTGACCTGCGGATTTATTCTTCAGGCAGTGTGCAGGCTCAGAAATTATTCTTCGGACACACCGTCGCAGGCGACTTGCTGCCTCTACTGACGCGGCACTACGACCGCAGCGTCGGGGCGAAAGACGAACGGATTAGTTATTCAACGATCGCTTCCGACTACGGCGTGCCGGGGAACCGGATTTTGTTTGTCAGCGATGTGGTGCCTGAACTGGACGCCGCCAACGAAGCACGAATGCAGGTCGCCCTAAGTATTCGGCCCGGGAACCAGCCAGTGGATGACAACACGAGCTACCCGGGGATTGAAAGCTTTGATGAGCTGGACAAACTGTTTCGGCTGTCCTAACCGCGCTCCGATGAAGCGGCACCCCAGTCCTGAAATCGCGCGAAAACGCGCCGCCCGTCGCACAAGTGCGTAGCCAAGGATTCAACTTGTTCGCGTCGGCCTTCGGTTTCTTGGTCCCGAAAACGATTCGGTTTCTCTGTCCCCGAACCATTTGCTCCCTCGCTACGTAAGACGCGGATGGTTGGAAACGTCTTGCTTTTCGACCGTCAATGGAATGAGCTATCCAGGATGGAAGCACACTTTTGTCAGTCGCACACGACATTGAAGTCGATTGCTGACGTAGTTTGCTTTCAGGAGGTGATAGCATGTTTGGACCATTCGGAGAAATCCCAAGTCGCGTCGTCGTGGCATCCTCGCCGCAACGCCCGCAATCGTTGACCGCTGACTTCGATCCGGCTGAGGCCTACTCGGCGACATCGACCGTAGCGGAAAAAGCCTGGACACCACTATGGCGCGGAGGCTACGACCACTCTGCCAGTGGCAAACAGCATGGGCCGTTGAACTGGTTGGAAGCTCGTTTGCGGGCCTGGCGATGGGGGACACCCGTTGGCTCTTGGTGCGCCGCGTTCTTGATTGCCATGGCCTTTCTGGCCACGATGACCACTCGTCCAGCGTTTGCCGCAGAGACCGACGTTCGGTTTGACGTGCCCGCCCTGTTGTCGGCGACGACGATTGCAACGGATGGCGAAGCCACCACTGCCGCAGACCAAGCGGACCTAAAACTCATCCGCATCGTGATTCCAGTCACGACCGAACTTTCGTCTGCCGATCGCGATGACGTGCGAGAGTTTCGCTACGATGTGCAGTGGCGACGTGATCGTTTTCCATTGGTCGACTACGGCCCGCGGACTCAGACGACCAGCACATACGAAGGCACGATCGCGGTCGAGGAACAAACGGACCGAACGGCCACGCTCGGTCTGGCGATCAGTGGTGGGGAACATTTTTCACTATCGGGTTCCAGTAAGGCAGAAGCCGCCAATCGGAAAGCCAAGAAGATCAGCTACCACGAGATTCCTCAACAAGACGTAGTGGTCGCCAGCGGAACGACCGATCGCGGCACCGGTGCTTTCTTTCGCTTTCATCGCTCACGCCAGCAAACGCTAGAAGGAAACCGAGACCTGACCGTCACCTTTCGCGTCCCCAAAGATTGGCGTGCCGGCTTGTTGCGAGTCGTATGCGAGGCAACGGGCAGCCGGAAAGTCTTAGGTATCTGGGACGAGCCGCTTCGAAACCAACGCGAGTTTCTGGTACCGGTTTACCTAGAAGGGGACCGAGCGGCTCAGGAAGCAGCCGTGAACCACGTCCGCAAGCGAGCGTTGGTGCGCGACGAGCCCCGAACCAGCCGAGCCAGTTGGCTGCACCGGTCATAGCATGGCCCTCAAGCGCCGCGACGCGACGACTGCCACACGTTTACTTCCGCTTCTTTTTCTTCTTCTTCGCGCCCTTGTCCTTCGTTTTTGACTTGGCCTTGGACTTCCCCTTATCCTTCGTCTTGGTTTTAGCTTTCGATTTAGGTTTTGCTTTCGGCTTCAACTTTGACTTACTTTTGTCCTTTGATTTCGACTTGGCCCGATCCTTAGGCTTCTTTTCCTCGGACGCGTCACGCGACGGCGACCCGCTGCGACCCTTGCCACCTCTTGATGACGACTTTCCCGGTTCGCGATCGGCGATTTCATACTCCAGCAGCCTTTGATCGAGATCCACTTTCGCGACCGTGACGCGGATCTGATCGCCCAAGCGAAATTGGTTGCCCTCTTTAAAGCCCGTCATCAATCGGCTCTCACGCTCGTACTGATACGAGTCCGGCGGCAGACTGGTAACAGGCAGCAGGCCCTCGGCCGGGACTTCAATGCCTTGAACGAAAATACCGAAGGACTCGACGCCCGTGATCACGGCCGTGATCGTTTCGCCGATCCGTTTTTCCATGAAGCCCAATAGCTTCAGCTTCGTCAGCTCCCGCTCGGCCTCGGTCGCCCGCTTCTCCAGTTCGCTACAATGTTTGCCAAGCGTCGCGAGCGTATCGAAGTTCGCCTTGGGTCGCTTGCCATCAACCAGATCGCCAACCATGCGGTGGATAATCAAATCCGGATAGCGACGAATGGGTGATGTAAAGTGACAATAATTTTCGCTATTGAGCGCGAAGTGCCCGATTTCTTCAGGGCTGTAAATCGCTTTTTGCATCGCACGCAAAACGGCGAAGTGGATCGCATGTCGCTCGGGCCGGTCAGCCGATTCGGCGATCACGCGTTTGATTTCGTGGCGAGACTCTAAACTTTCACATTCGATTCCCAGCTCTTGGACAAACTTCGTCAGATCCGAAAGCTTGGCCTCGGTTGGCTGCGGGTGAACACGACGCATTAGGTACAGCTTCTCATCAGCCAGCCGGCGGGCAACCGCTTCATTGGCCGCCAACATAAACTCTTCAATGACTTGGTGGCTTTCGGTGTTCGAAACCGTGTGAGCGCCACTCACCTTGCCGTCTTCATCGAGGTCAATTTTCACCTCAGGCAAGATCAAATCAATCGCTCCACCGGTCATCCGCCGGCGACGCAGTGTCATCGCCAGCGTGTGCATGTCGCGGACGATGCGGAACACGTCGGGAGCCAGCTTTTTCTTCCACGGCTGATCGTCTTCCAAGTAGTCATCGATCTCTTCGTAGTTGAATCGATGGGCGCTTTTGATTGCCCCCCGGTGCAGATCGGTGTTAATCGGCACACCCGATTCACTAAACTCGATCACGGCCGTCATGCAATAGCGGATTCGATCAGGCTGCAAGCTGGCCAAGTTATTCGAAATAATCTCGGGCAGCATCGGAATGACTTGGTCGGGCAGGTAAACACTGGTGCCGCGCTGAAAGGCCTCAGTGTCCAGCTTCGATCGGTACGGAACGAAATGAGACACGTCAGCA
>CAZLFF010000167.1:4719-6242 GCA_964558755.1 uncultured Pirellulaceae bacterium | reverse complement strand
TTCCAGTTCAGGTTGCGCGGGTTGAGCCAGTGATAAGGGCAGCGAACGGATTCCACGCCGTGCGGGGTCGTTGGAGAATAAAATGCCCTGACGTCTGTCGCTTCCAAAATTTGGGGAATTAGGCTATAAATCTCGCGGGGCGAAGGTGAGGTGGTGTGGCTCGTTTTTCCTAGTCGGGTCAGCCGTTAACGCTGCGCTACTGGTTGGAGAACCGCTCAGCTTTCGATGAACACAGTTGTTTTGGCGCGACATGTCAGTTCACCCCAGTAACCGAACTCTCTTTGGCTTCCTCGATGGATCGCTTGATTCGTCGCGGGAGAGTGACGTGAACCTGCACTTGGATCATTGTCCCCGGTGCCGCGCGACCGCGGACGGATTGATTGGTGCTTCTTTGCCTGCTGGCTCAACACCAACGGTCATTGTGGAAGGCCCCCCTGATTGCGTTTCTGCAGGTTTGACGGCCGGCGGTGATAGGTTGGCCGACCCCCCAGAGCCGGACGAGCTTGTGGAGTTCTCACCCAGCGACCGGTTTATGGTTTCGGCCAAGTTGGCCAGCGGAGGCATGGGCATCGTGTACCGCGGATTCGATCGAGAGCTTAAACGCGAGGTTGCGATCAAGGTGCCTCGCGGTAACTATGAAAGTGCAAACACTCAGCGACTGTACCGAGAGGCTGACATTTCGGGCCAGCTTCAGCACCCGGGCGTCGTGCCCGTTTACCATCGAGGGCGGCTCGTTGACGGGCGGCCCTATGTCGTGATGAAGTTAATCAACGGCCAGACGCTATTGGAACTGATTCACCAACCTGACCGAGAAGAAAGAGAGCACGATCTTCTGCACATCTTTTATCGTGTCTGCCAGGCGATGGCGTATGCGCATGCTAACGGGATTGTGCATAGGGACTTGAAGCCTGCCAACGTGATGGTGGGTGAATTCGGCGAGGTGCAGGTCATTGATTGGGGGCTTGCGAAGAAAATTGGCTCCGCAGAGGAACCCCGTTCACTAATCGACCTAAACGAACCATCTGAGGTTCTCGACAACCAATGTAGAGATGACGACCAAGTATCCGCGGGCGACACGCATTGCAGCCACACCCTCGATCGATCAATGGGGCACACGGCCGGTGTTGTTTTGGGGGGCACCCGAGCAGGGGCGGTGATGGGCAGTGTCGGTTACATGGCTCCGGAACAGACGACGGGTCGGCTGACTGGCAAGTACACGGATGTGTTCGCGTTGGGTGGGATCCTGTATCAAATCCTTACGGGGCACACCCCGTTCGGCCACCGCTCATCTCAGCAGCGGCCCGCAACCCGTCCTGAACAGCAGATCGGCGAGCGACTCCCACAGCCACTTCTGGAAAGGCTGGCTCAGCTGGATGTCGATCCCCGGCTGCGGGCGATCGCCAGCATGTGTCTCGCGTCGGATCCAGTCGCTCGTCCCCGCGACGCGCAAGCGGTCTGCTCGCGGTTGGAGAAATTTCTCCGCAAGCACGATCGCCAACTCGTCTAGGCTTTGGCCCGCCAAC
>CAZLFF010000167.1:0-4619 GCA_964558755.1 uncultured Pirellulaceae bacterium | reverse complement strand
TTTGGCCCGCCAACGTTTGGCCCGCTATTTTCCAACCCTAATCAACCAGCACCGATTGCGAGTCGGGTGAGCTGCCCTGTGGAGCAACAGGATTGCTAAGTTCCCCCGGCGCGTCCGCGTTGGCAGCAATCGGCTGAATCGTGATCGTTTGCTCGGGCGCCGCCTGATCTGGCGCGGGCACGTGTTCTCCCGCCACAGCCACCGTTGCCGTTCCGTCGCTCATCGGTGTCCAGCCATCGGTTGTGGGAGTGGCGACGATTTGTCCGGCCTCGGGTGAGGAGACAACGATCGGTGCCGATTCGACAAGCACCGGCGATGCGTCAGTAATAGGCGACGAACTGACGATGGTCGGCGAACTAGTGATTGGATCGACGGCGGTTGGATTGATTAAGGTCGTTGAGCTTCCAAAAACTTCGGGAGCGCTAAAGCTGGGTTGCGACGGCAAGGCCTCGCTGACCAACAGGTCGGAAGACGGAGTGAGCGCGGTTGTCGAATCAATAACAGCATGTTGGGAGGCAGGAGTTGCGACCGCTGACGGCTGGGTCGACACGGTACCTGAGTTGCAGCAGCTTGGACACTGAGTTGTGGTTGATCTTCGGCTTCCGCGAAACCATTGGGCGTCGGCATGGCTGTGGATTGCGAGGATCGCGGTTACTGCAAGAACTTGAGGTGAAAATCGCATGAAAGGGGTCCTGGGTTTGAGGATGTTTGGCGGCGACTCCGTGCCAGTTAGTTCGCGTCCAAACCTTGGTTCGGGCCGCAAGCTCCGCATTGGGGGCAGAAACTCTCCGATCAAAGGCTGGATATGTAGCAGCGTCTTGCCAAATTTCTTCCCTGTAAAAACTTTTCTTCCCTCAGTTTTTGCAAAAGAGTGGGGCCATGATTGAGCGGTTGCCGGATGGCCATCTGCAACCCCTTTCTCGTTTTAAGTCGTCGTTCGGTTGGGGCGTTCGGTTGGCGCGCAATGGCGTCGCAGTGGCTGCGTTGGCGACTTGGCGGGATGGGATCGTCTCGCTGGCCAACTGGGTGGTGGCTGAACCCTCGGCCGACTGACGAGGCACGGACGCTGTTTGCGAGTTGTTTTTTCGCAATGCAATTCAAGTGTGCCACAGGGTATCGTTAATGCTTTCCAACTGTCCTTTAGCCGTGGCGCTGTTCGGCGCAACGGGATTCAACTACACTGTGTCCTCCGAAAAACACGCTTTGCGGCAGCCCTTCGGTGGCCGTCGCGTTTGAAATCAACTGCCGCGTCCACCTAGTCGCGGAACGCTATCGATCGAAGGAGATTCTCTTGGCAGACGCAGATATTGGCCTGATTGGCTTGGCCGTGATGGGTGAAAACTTGGTCCTGAACATGGCCAACAACGGCTACACCGTGGCCGTTTTTAATCGCACCACCTCAAAGGTCGACCGTTTTGTTGAAGGGCGTGCAAAAGAGAAGTCGATTATCGGCACCCACTCGTTGGAGGAGCTTTGCAAGAACCTCAAGCGTCCGCGCCGCGTGATGATTATGGTGAAAGCCGGTGGGCCAGTTGATGCGACCATCCAAGGTTTACTGCCGTACTTGGAAGAGGGCGACATCATCATCGATGGTGGCAATAGCGAGTTCCCTGATAGTACACGTCGCACCGAAGAGCTTGGCGAGAAGGGCATTCTGTATATCGGTACCGGCGTCTCAGGCGGTGAAGAAGGTGCTTTGACTGGGCCTAGCATCATGCCGGGCGGCAGCCCCGAAGCTTGGCCGCACGTGAAATCAATATTCCAAGATATTTCAGCGAAAACAGACAAGGGCGAGCCATGCTGTGAGTGGGTCGGCAAGGGTGGTGCGGGTCACTTTGTCAAGATGGTCCACAACGGCATCGAGTACGGCGACATGCAGATGATCTGCGAGACGTATCAGATGATGAAGAGTGGACTCGAGATGTCCAACGAAGAGATCCACGGCGTATTCAGCAAGTGGAACGAAGGTGTTCTTGATAGCTACTTGATTGAGATTACTCGTGACATTTTCGGTCACAAAGACGAAGAGACCGGCCAGCACACCGTTGATCTAATTATGGATCGTGCTGGTCAAAAGGGGACTGGAAAATGGACGGCCATCACGGCGTTGGATGTTGGCCAGCCGTTGACGCTGATCGGCGAAGCCGTTTTTGCTCGCTGCATCTCGGCCCTCAAAGAAGAACGTGTCGCGGCTTCGAAAGTCCTCAACGGGCCAGGAACGAAATTTGAGGGTGACAAAGCCGCGATGGTCGCTGACCTTGAACAGGCGTTGTATGCGTCCAAGATCGTCTCGTACGCTCAGGGCTATCAGCTAATGCGAGCGGTTAGTGATGAGAAATCGTGGGAACTGAATTATGGCGCGATCGCGTTGATGTGGCGTGGCGGTTGTATTATCCGCAGCGCGTTTTTGAACAACATTCGGGACGCGTTTGAGAAAGACCCGAACCTGACGAACTTGCTGCTGGACAGCTTCTTCGAAAAAGCAGTCGAAACGGCTCAGGCATCATGGCGACGCGTAGCGTCCCAGGCCGCGTTGCTGGGCATTCCCATGCCGGCGATCAGCGCAGCCTTGGCGTACTACGACGGCTACCGAACTGAGCGACTGCCGGCCAACTTGTTGCAGGCCCAACGCGACTACTTTGGCGCTCATACCTACGAGCGATTGGACAAACCACGCGGTGAGTTTTTCCACACGAACTGGACGGGGCGCGGCGGCACGACTTCGTCAACCACCTACGATGTCTAAAGTTTAGCGACGACTGCTAATCGGGGTTTGCATGGCCAAGGTAATTAAATGAAGATTCAAGACGCTTTCAAAAACAATTATGAAACCGCAGTGATGGTCTGCGGGGTATATTTGAGTGACTTGACGGATGATGAATCGATGCAGCGGCCCCACTCGGGATGTAATCACATCAATTGGCAAGTCGGGCACATTATTGAGTCGGAGAACGGCATGGCGAACAGTTGTGTTGCCGGTGCCGTTCCCCCGCTGCCCAACGGGTTCGCTGAGAAATACTCCAAAGAAACAGCCGCCTGTGATGACCCATCGGCATTTGTTCCGCACAGTGAACTTTTGTTGATCGCTAAGAATCAGGGCGACGCGATTCTCGCCATGATCGACACGATGTCCGCCGAGGATTTCGACATGCCGGCACCTGAGGCCATGCAGTCGTACGCACCCACCATCGGGGCGGTCGTCAACATGATGGCCAGCCACTGGATGATGCACGCAGGGCAGTGGGTTGTGGTGAGGCGACAGCTGGGGAGAGAGATCGTTATTTAATCGAGGCGAAGCTCGGAACTTTAGTTTCTGACCTCGTCTTTCCGAATTGCCAATTTGAGAAAAGCCTGACGCGGCAATCCATGCCGAGATCACTTGCCGGGTCGATGGAAACTCATCGCTTCGGTTTGGTGAGCAAACTGGACAGACTGTTGCCAACCATCATTGACCACGATGAATTTGTCAACGAGCAGTTTGAGTGAAGCCTCAAAGGGCTTCACTAATCAAATCGAAATTGAGAAACCATGGAACCTTTGATCTTTGTCATTTTTGGCGCGTCAGGCGATTTAACTCGCCGCAAGCTTATCCCGGCTATTTTTGACCTCTATCGAGGCGGATTCTTGCCGGCGGATTTTGCGGTCTTGGGGGTCAGTCGCAGCAAGCTTAGCGACGCTGACTTTCGTGATTCCGCGTTCTTAAAGAACGAGTTGATGGATTTGGTCGACGTGTCGGACGAACAGAAATCCGCGTTTGCGAAAATGCTTTATTACCAGCCGGTCGACACGAGTGATTCAGACGACTATGCCAAAGTCGGTGTGCGGATGGAGGAACTGCAGGCCGCGCATAACACCGGTGGGAATGCGATTTTCTACCTATCAACGCCGCCCAGTCTGTACGAAACGATCCCGCAGTGTCTTGCCGCGCACGGGTTGAACAAGAGCGACGTAGGCTATCGTCGTTTGGTGGTCGAGAAACCATTTGGCTATGACCTTGAATCCGCGCGGTCGCTAAACAAAGCGTTGAACAAGTACTTTGACGAAGAGCACACGTATCGTATCGATCATTACCTCGGTAAAGAGACCGTTCAGAACCTGCTGGTTACCCGGTTCGCCAATGGCGTTTTCGAACCATTGTGGAATCGTAACTACATTCATCACGTGCAAATCACGTCGGCTGAGAACATTGGTGTCGGAACGCGCGGTGGCTACTACGATAAATCGGGTCAGTTGCGTGACATGCTGCAAAACCACTTGATGCAAATCGTGGCTCATATTGGCATGGAGCCCCCGATTTCTCAGGACGCGAAATCTATCCATGCAGAAAAAGCTAAGCTGCTGGCTTCGCTGCGACCGATCGCCGAAAAAGACGTCGCCAAGTTCGCGATCCGCGGCCAATACATGGCATCGAGCATGCGAGGCGAGATGGTCAAGGGCTATCGCGATCATGAGGGCGTGCCAAAAGATTCCAAAACGGAAACCTTTGTCGCGCTGAAGTTCTTCATCGACAACTGGCGTTGGTCCGAAGTCCCATTTTACATTCGTACGGGCAAGCGAATGCCGACCAAGGTCACCGAGGTCGCGATTACGTTCAAGAAACCACCGCACGCACTGTTCCG
>CAZLFF010000166.1:0-6315 GCA_964558755.1 uncultured Pirellulaceae bacterium | reverse complement strand
GTTCTTTCCAGGAAGGAAAGCGAAAAAATCATGCTGGGTGACGAGATTGTCTTAACGATCGTTCGCGTGTCAGGCGACCGCGTTCGGTTGGGAATCGAAGCCCCGTCAGACATGTTGATTCTCAGACAAGAACTCGATTCGAACACGACCAGTTCCACCGCAGGGATCGGGGATACGTCGTCGACGACTCAGCAAGCTAAAGTAGCTTGATTATCAATCCCGTTTGGTTGCCAACCAATGCGATCTCCCGCGCAATGGCGACGCAATCGAACGCTTGGATTGAGTTTTGCAAAACAAAAACGGCTGGCTTGGAGATCGCTCCAGGGCAGCCGTTTTTTCGTTGGTAGCCGCCATTTGGTGCCGCCAAGCCTCGAGCTAAACGACCGACAGGACCGGCCCCCGCCAGCCGGATGACTGGCACAGCCCTCAGCACCGAACCAGACCGACAGGTTCATTCGATTGTTACGCAACGCGCACAGCCAAAATTCCGACATCTACGCTCAAAAAAGCAACCGTTAATTTATCCCAAAGCCGCAATGGCCTACGCGTAAGGTACGGTTCCAAGCGACAAGCATGTTTTCCTTCACCTTTCGAACTGATCCCTATGAAGCTCCGCAGTTCAAAATCTGACCGAACGCGTCTGCCCATCACGGGTCGCCGTCGACTTTCGCGGTTCGCTCCGCGACGAGGCGGAGCGATGGTGGAGTTTGCGGTCGTGATGCCAGTCATGTTTCTGCTGATCGTCGGATCGGTCGACATTTGTAACGCCATTTACCTCAAACAATTTATTACCGAGGTTTCGTACCAAGGCACGATGGAAGGCTCGCGACCTGGAGCGACCGAAGAGCGGATCGAAGCCGTGCTCGACTCGTTCTTGGAGGCTCGTGGAATCAAGAACGGATCCGTCTCGATTGCCGGGCTTAACGGGCAAGCGTACGACAGCCTGTCCGAGGGCGAGTATTTCGAGGTCGTCGTCAATGGGTCGTCGCAACCGCTGTTCGCAGGTGCTGTGAGCAACGCGATGATCGATCTTGAAGGTCGAAGCGTCAGCGCAAGACAGTAGACATTTGGGCTGTTTTAGTGCTACGAGAAGAGAGAACTCGTGCTTAGGCAAAAAACAGAGAGAGTCATAAGGCGGAGTAAACATGAACAACAATCGAATAAACGACAAAGACGTGTTGCCACGCATTAGTCGATCACCTCAGAGACGTGGCGCGACTTTGTTGCTCTTCCTCGTCCTGTTACCGTTGTTGATCGTGGTGCTGGGTTTCTCGATCGACTTTGCGCGAATGGAAACGTGCCGCGTCGAGCTACGTCGTTCGGCCGACCTTGCGGCCCGAGCCTCCGCCGCTGTCCTCGTCCACCACGACCAAGCTTACGCAGCTATGATCGCGCGTGAAGTTGCCGCTGAGAACCGAGTCGCTGGCGAACCGCTATTGTTGGCCGACGATCAAATCCTTTTCGGAACAGCCTACCCAAAAGGAGATGGCTCGTATGGAATTGCAGTTGGTGGCACACCGGTCAACGCAGTAAGAATCATCGGTGACCGAACCGCTGGATCACTTAGTGGACCGATTCGGACCTATTTTGGCGGCCTGTACAACGAACCAAACTTTGAACCCCGAATTAGTGCGACGGCCGCAATCCAGAACACAGAAATCTGCCTCGTTTTGGATCGCAGCAGCAGCATGAAGCTTCGAATCGATGAAACCGCATCGGTCATGTCGGGAGACGATCCACGCACGTGCCAACCTCCAGAGCCCGGCTCACGTTGGTCAGCATTGCAAGACGCCGTGGTCGCGTTGCTGGATCGAACGGACGATACAGCGATCGATGAACGAGTTGCCATCGTCACGTTCGCTTCTGATAACACCAACTGCGAAACCACCAACCTTGCTGTTACCACTGACCAAGAACTAACAAGCAACACATTTTTGGTTCGATCAGCGCTGGCTGACCGATCATCATCAGTGTGGGGTGGTAACACAGACATTGCGAGCGGCATCGAACGCGCGCAGCAAATCCTAACCGGTTCAGACACACAAGAGTCAGCTGACAAAATTATGATCGTCATTACCGACGGCCAGTACACCGAAGCCGATCCGGTCCCGTATACATCGATTGCCAACGCCAACGGAATCACCGTTCACACCATCACGTTTAGCGATGGAGCGAATCAGTCAGATATGATTGCCGTCGCGAACGCTGGACAAGGCGGTCATTTTCACGCGGTTTCGCGAGAAGATTTGATCGCGATTTTTAACAGGCTCGGATCATCCGCCAGCCAGTTGATTGAATAGGCCACTGACATGAACAATCTGTGCAACAATTCGAAAGTCGATCCCGTGAAGATCAATCGCGCAAACCGCCGAGGTGCCGCCGCGGTCGAGTTTGCGTTGGTCTCGCCGCTGCTGTTCCTGTTTGTATTCGCAAGCTTCGAATTCTCGCGAGCGAACATGGTGCGGAATCATTGTGACAACGCCGCATTCAGTGCGGCACGTGAAGGAGTCCTGCCGGGAGCGTCCCAACAAAAGTGCATTGACGTGGCAGAAGCTTCGTTGGAGATCCTGAACATCCGCAACGCGGAAATCAACGTCGAACCCGCAGTGATCGACCCCTCAACGCCCGAAGTGACCGTTGAAATTAAAATCCCGATGATAAACAACGCGATGCCAATGTCTCGCTTTGTCGTTGGAACGACGATGACTCGGAGCATGACCGTCAAGCGAGAAACATTCGGTGCCGCGACAGACAGCCAAGGGAGCGACAGCCAAGGGAGCGACAGCCAAGGGACCGGCAGCCAAGGGAGCGGCAGCCAGCCAACAGAGAATCTAAACTCTATTCCCTTTTACGAACGTTTCTATTTCAGCAAAGAACCGCGGGTAGGTTTTTGAAACGCAACCCGGGTTCATAATCCTGACACCCGCCTGCTTCAAACCAACTAACGACAGGCTCATCGCCATCCGATGATCGTCATAGGTTTCGATTTCTGCCCCGGTCAGCTGCCCCGGGTAAATCGTCAAACCATCCGCGTGCTCGTCAACTCGCACGCCGAACTTGCGAAGTTCGATCGCCAAGTTTCCGATGCGGTCGGTTTCTTTCACACGATTGTGAGCGACATTTCGCACCGTCGTCGGGCCTTTCGCAAAGAGCGCGACGGCAGACAAGGTTTGAACGGTGTCACTGACATTGGACATGTCGATGTCGATCCCCGTTTGGGCTCGACCGCGGACGGTAATGGCGTCCGCCGACCATTCGACTTCACAACCCATTTGCTGCAAGCAATCAACGAAACCAACATCACCTTGCAAGGAATCGCGACCGAGCCCCAACACCGTAGCGTTACCACCACAGATCGCGGCAGCCGCCCAAAAATAGCTGGCCGCCGAAGCGTCTGGCTCGACAGCGTAATTACAACCTCGATACGCTTGGTCCCCCGGAATCACAAAACGATCGAGAGCGTCCGACGCAACGACCGTCACACCAAAGCTCTTCATCACCTCGATCGTCATCGACACATAAGGCTTGCTAATCAGCGGGCCGTCGATTTCGATGACGATCTCACCCTCCGCCAACGGCGCAGCCATCAGCAATCCGCTCAGGTATTGGCTGGAAACGTTTCCTTTCACTTGAACGGTTCCGCCGGAAACACGTGGTGATGCAATCGCAACAGGCGGACAACCATTGGCCGATTCGGCAACCGCTTTGACACCCAGCTGCTCAAGCGCTGATGTGAGGGCTCCGATCGGACGCTCATGCATTCGATCGATTCCGGACAGGCGATACTGGCCGCCGTGGAAGCCGAGAATCGCCGCCAAGAATCGGATCGTCGTGCCACTGTTTCCAATAAACATCTCGGCCGAGTCGTTCGGGAATCGGCCACCGCAACCTTCGACAATCACCTCATGCTTAGCCCAATCCGCACTGACGTTAACCCCCAGCTGCTGCAAAGACTCGATCATGTGCTGTGTGTCATCGCTATTGAGCACACCTGTAAGCACCGACCGGCCGCTCGACAATGCCGCCAGCGGTAAAGCCCGGTTGGTGATGCTTTTGGAGCCCGGCGGGCGGATACTGGCGTTGACCTCGCCAGCGACAGGTTGGATTTCGATCGAGTCCGACATTAAAGTGAGCGTGCTGCAAGCCGTGATGGATCGCAACATTTTTTATTTGAGAGTGTTACACTAAATCAGATTTAGTCGTGCAGTCTGGTGACTCCTGCGACCCGCCCCAGTTTACACACAAACCGCCGAAGGAAACGATATGGCTGATGAATCCACACGCCAACCCAACCGACGCAGCTTCATCGGAACCGCCGCGGCGTCAACCGTTTGCCTTGCAACAACCTGCTTGGCACTGCCTAGCTACGGTGCCCTGCCCTTGTCCACCGACTCCAAAAGGCCTTGGTTCGAAATTTCGCTGGCTCAATGGTCACTGCATCGATCTCTGTTTGAGGGGAAAATTACCAACCTCGACTTCCCGAGGGTTGCCAAAGAGAAATTCGGGATCGCAGCGGTCGAATACGTTAACCAGTTCTTCAAAGACAAGGCCGAGGACGCCGGATATTTGGCAGAGCTAAACAAGCGGTGCGAGGACGTGGGCGTCCAATCGTTGCTGATAATGGTCGATAGAGAAGGTAATTTGGGTGACCCGAACGCGGAAGAGCGAGCCAAAACCGTCCAAAATCATCGCCGCTGGGTCACGGCGGCTAAGGCGTTGGGCTGTCACTCGATCCGAGTCAACGCATCGTCCAAAGGAGACTATCAGGAACAAGTCAAACTGGCGGCAGATGGACTTCGCAGCCTCAGTGAATTTGCCGCGCCGCTGGGGATCAACGTGATCGTTGAGAATCATGGGGGGCTATCCTCCAACGGCCAGTGGCTGGCCCAAGTAATCCAGCGTGTCAATTTGGACAACTGTGGCACTCTGCCGGATTTTGGCAACTTCCGCATCAACCAGGCGACTAAGTACGACCCCTATTTAGGCATGGCTGCCATGATGCCCTTCGCAAAAGCCGTCAGCGCGAAGAGTCACGATTTCGACAAAGCAGGAAACGAGTCGGCGACCGACTACCACAAGATGCTCACCATCGTCCGCGATGCAGGATATCGGGGCTTCGTTGGAGTCGAGTACGAGGGCAAAGTCCTTTCGGAGGAGCAAGGGATCATCGCAACTCGCGACCTGCTAATTAAATGTCGGGACGAGCTGGCCGTTTAGGAACTCGATTTCGGCTACCCGAGTGCAGGCTGCAGCCTCAGCTTGCCCAAACTATCAAACACACCCTGACCGGCTGGGCTCATTCGAACCTGACCGGTCTTTTCTTATGGTGGTGCTGCCGACGATCTCGCTGGGAGGCGAAAGTTTCAGTGCTTTGAAGCCGCCCATCCAGCGTGCAGCCAAAGCCGTTTTTTGAAACACTTGAATCTAATTCGCAGGTTTCTGAAAAAACCTTGCCAACGGACACCTAGATTTCGGGACACCGGCCGCTGCACAAAAACCATGCACCTTTTTGATGCACTGTTTCCAGGCACCAATGCCCGGCATATTTGCAAATCGAGAAAATCGACGTAAATGCCAGTGCTGGCAAGACATCAGCAGGCGGGTTTGCCAGCGTCGGATGATGGGGGCAAAAGGAAACGCAACTGACCCGCTTCTGCGGTATCGCCAAACGGGTCAGTGGCTTTTTAGCATCCAACCCTCAGTTTTTCGCACATGCGAAAGGAGTCCACTGTGAACGAGACCATCACCAGCAACCCTCAATTCACCGTTCGCTGCCAGCAAGTTCTTAACGTCGCTAAGCAGCTCTTTGAAGGTCGTCCAGATTGGGTCACCTTCTTTCGTGAAACCTTGGGCGTTAACGGAGCAGCCCGCAGCGTCTTCCCCGACCAAGACGAATACGTTCTCTTTGAGCAGTCTCCGGAATTCGCCGACATCCAAACGATGGTTTCGAATCTGAGAAACAAAAAGGCTTCGACAAGCAACCGAAACGAAGCGACCAAGGTGATCACGGTTCGGCTGCCCGAAAGCCTTCACGAGGCCCTGAAGGCGGAAGCCGCCGACCACAAAACCAGCATGAACAAGCTTTGCATCAGCAAGCTCCTGCAAGTATTGCTGGACGAAGAAGAAGATCAGGCGGCAGCTGGATCTACCGCACCCGCCGCCACGGAGATTCCGGCTCGCCAGGACCTGAACTCGGCTCAGCCCCAGGCAAGCCACCAAGCCACGCAAGCCCCCCAGTTTCGCTCAACCTTCCCCGGACAGTAAACTGACGGGCCATGAACGGCCCGGTGACTGGATCGCTGACAGGACCTAACG
>CAZLFF010000165.1:0-6403 GCA_964558755.1 uncultured Pirellulaceae bacterium | reverse complement strand
CAATCGGCTCTGCGACGAGGCCGACCAATGGGCCACGAGCGGGCAAGTGATGCAGAACGAGCAGCCGTTGGTTAGAAATCGACTTCCGCGCAAGTTGTTTTTGCCAGCCCAACCGAAACGTGTTCAGCACACTGTCCTCAAAGCCGCATAGGGCTATCAAAACAGAAAACAGCAGCTTCAATCCGCCATGCTGTTGAGCCAGTACGCACGTTGAGCTTTTTCAATCGAGACCGGTTGCTGCTCTCGCGCACCCGACCAGCGATTGGCCCGGCTGCAGATGGTGAGACGCGCGATCCCCCTGCCGCCTGAGCGCTCCTTCAACTGGCGGTTCAACGAATCGGCGACCCCGACTTGGAATCGAGCTTGCGGGTAAACGGGAACGTTCAGCGTGTCGAGCGACCATGCCGCTAGGTCGACCTCGGATGTCCAGGCTGAATCGGCAGTATTGCGAACGAACGGCCGCACGTGTTCGGGCAAATGCTCGTCGCTGCCGGCCACCAATTCGATCTTTGCGCGGCTGCTGCGGGGTGCGTACAGTTCCCACGCCAGCCAGTGATCGCAAATTCCGACATTGCAGGTGATTGGGAACAAAATCACTGCCAACGAAAAGGAAGTGGCGAACCAATCTGATTTTGCAGGCGGATCGGCCGCCATCGTCTGTTGCTTCGAACTCGGTCGCACGAACAACCAGTACGCTTGGAAAACAAAAAACGCGTTCCAAACCAACACTGGACTGCGGTGGTTCATCCCCAGCGGCCCCAACACGGCGATCAGAGCCATATGCAATCCCATCGCCGCAACGCCGCCAATAAACCGCGTGCGGCGAAACGCCAAAGCGAATCCAACCAACAGTTCGCACAACGGCAGCAACAGCACAACTCGGCTGGCGTTAGCATTTAACCATTCGATACCCGCAAGGCTCGCGCCGAAACCACCGACAATTGTTTCGAGCATCTGCAAGCCGACGGTGTTTGCAAATTGATAGTCAAGCTTACTAACCGCCGAGTACAAATAGATGCTGACGACGATCCATCGCATCCAAACCAACGCTTGACTCGTTCGCAGCCGCCACATCAGCACCGCAAAGATCATCCAATGCCAAGCCCATGGTTGCAGACGATGCTGATCGATACAAAACAGCCCGACCAGCGCGGCGGCGATCAGTAAAAACGCGAATCGAGCCACGAGCACGCTCGGTCGGACCAGCACCGCGACCAGTCCGATGACTAACACGCCGCTAGTTAACCAGTCGACCCACGGTGACGCGTCGATGAAAATGGTGAACAGCGGAACCTGTGGGAAAGCGGTTTGGGGCGTCCAGAGTCGCCACGTTCCTGCCAGCAGCAGCAACCCAAAAATCGCCCACACTCTTTCGAACAAGTGCTGCGTTGTGAGGCCGATCGCGGGCTGATTATCGTGCTCTTGGTACTGATTCAAACTTTGCTCTGGGCGTGCGTTGACCGTTCTGAGTTTTGGCTTTGTCGAGAAACAGAAATCAAACCCGCTCTTCACAGGAAACCACAGCGGGTTCGATCAAGGCTTCTCCGACTGGCACGCCAGCTTTACCACTTCCTCGGGCGACAACACGGTGCCGCCAGGAGGATTGAAGATCAACTCACTCGGGTTCGGGTGAGGCACGTTTTGCTCTAGTTTTTTCAGCAGCGAATCGAAATCCATCGTACACGCACTGGCGGATGCGATTTGCCGCACTAGCGCGATTAGTTCCTGTTCATTCATGTTGCTCATCTCAACATCATACCGGGCGCCGGTCGTGCCTTCACCCGCACTGCGACATCGTTTCGCTGGTTGGGGCCCAGTCAATCACGCCACTAAAGTCACCGCGATGGGCATCAGTGGCCCGTCGTGAGTTCGTTCCTGACGAATCAAGGCGGAACCGGCTTTTTCTAGTTGCCAAACCGGCCAAACGCAGGTTATGCTTGGTCTTAATAGGGATTTGTTAGCCGCTTGCAGCCTTCATCTGCTAAAGAGCCTTCTACCAAACGTCGTTCGCGACGGTTCACTTTTTGAACCGAAACCATCGCCAAACGACGCTCGCGATTCGTCGCGACGAAGCCTCCGATGATGACGCCGCGCTGGCGATCAGATTTCTAAAGCCCAAAGCGAATTTGATTGCCGTTCAACTTTACCGGTGAACCAACATGGCTGTGACTCAGCAGGAGCGTCGTCGATTGTCTAACGCGAAACCAGAAACTGCATCTGCCCCGAACTCCGATACCTCGTTCGCGGATGCATCATCCGCGCCCCGTGGCACCTCGACCATTGCCGTCCACGCCGGCGAAGCTCGTCAAAAGGCGGTGGACTCGATTACCGATCCGATCGTGATGGCATCGACCTTCACGTTTACCAACACTCAGTCCATCATCGACTTCATCGAGCAGGACCAAGAGCGAGGTGAGTATGGTCGCTACGGGACTCCGGGCGAACAAGTCGTCGAGAAAAAGCTGGCGGCATTGGAAGGAGCCGAGGAGGGCATTTTGTTCTCAAGCGGCATGGCGGCGTTTGTCGGACTGTTGAACGCCAAACTGAACAGTGGCGACGAGATCATTTTCTTTGACGAGTGCTACCATCGCAGCCGCGAATACTGCCGCAAGCATCTGTCTCGTTTTGGCGTCACCACCAAGGAGGTGAAAACGGGTGACTACGAGGCCATGGAAGCCGCCATCACGCCGAACACTCGGATGCTGGTCAGCGAATCCCCCACCAACCCGCACCTAAGCATCATCGACCTAGAAAAGTTTGCCGACGTCGGCAAGCGAAACAATGTCGAGACCGTCATCGATGCAACGTTGGCGACGCCGTATAACCTAAAACCAATTCAAGCAGGCGTGGACTACGTCATGCACTCGGCCACGAAGTACTTGGGCGGCCACAACGACCTGCTGGCCGGCGTCGTACTGGGCACGAAAGAGAAACTGGCCGACGTTCGCAACCTACGTGGCATCATGGGTGCGGTGAACTCGCCCCATAATTGTTACCTGCTGGAGCGTGGCCTAAAAACGTTCGCGTTGCGGATGAAGCAACACAACGAGAACGGTCAACGCATCGCGGAATTTTTGGCCGCTCACCCGCGTGTCGAAAAGGTCTACTACCCGGGCTTGGAATCGCATCCGGGCCATGAGGTTGCGAAGGCTCAAATGCGAGGCTTCGGGAGCCTGGTGACGTTTTTAGTAAAAGACGCTGACTGGCGAGCGACGGCGGACATCGTGGACGGGGCCAATATCTTCCGCATCGCACCTAGCTTGGGCGGGGTAGAGTCTTTGATCGAGCAGCCGCTGGTCATGAGCTATTTTAACTGCACGCCCGAGGAAAGAAAATCGTTCGGCATCAGCGACAACATGATCCGCTTGGCGTGCGGTATCGAGAATGCGGATGATCTGATCGCGGACTTGGATCAAGCACTGGCGAATTAACGCGGCAACGCCCGATAGTAACCGTCCTCGCAGACGACTCGAATCGGAACGTCAAACAGCCGCGTCAAATTCTGGTCGGTGAGAATTTTCTCCTTCGGTCCTTCGATCAGAATCTGACCTGATTTCAGCAAGACGACATGATCGATCTCGGGGACGATCTCGTGTAGATGATGCGTGACGATGACAATCGTTTTGCCTTGGCCAATCAGATCAGAAATCACCGCGAAGTACCGAAACGTCGCGGGCAGGTCCAAACCGGTCGTCGGCTCGTCCAAAATCAATGCCTTCGGATCGGTCACCAAGGCCCGAGCCAACAGGAATCGCCGTTGCTCACCGGTGGACATTCTTGAAAACGGTTTGTCCCGCAGCGCGTTGACACCTTGCTGGTTGATCAATCGATTGACGTTGGCAAGTTGTTCGTCGGTGAACTCCTCATGTCCAAAACTGGCGAGACTTGAATAGTAAGCCAGCCGCACGACCTCGGATCCCGTCGTAAGTGGCCGGAAATCCTGCTGCAAGTCCAGCGAAACGATGCCCAACAGTTTTCGTAGTTTCCAAACCTTCCACGTGGATTGACCAAATATTTCCAGCGAGCCAAAGTTACCGAGATGCGGGTAAATTTCCCGGCCGATCGTTTTCAAGAGCGTCGTTTTGCCGGCCCCGTTGGGACCAATGATGGCGGTGTTGCGACCTTGTGGGATGCTCAAACTGAGGTCTTCAAAAACCTCCGTTTCGCCACGATAAATGTCCGCGTTGCGAATCTTGAGGATGTCCATGGCGGCCAAAATCGGTCGGTATTGCTTGAAAATCGCCCCAATCATAACGAGCGGCACGGGACAGGGTCAGTGGACCCTGCGGCGAAGTGTCCAATCGTTGGCTTGAGGGATCATTTTGCGGTTACTTGAACGATGCAGCGGTTCTAAACTGTGACGCTCTGACACAGACCCGCTCCGCCAAAACGCGACAATTAAACCACCATGTCCACACCCTGCCAAATTGGAGCGGTTTCGTACCTGAACACCAAACCTTTGGTGTACGGGCTGCCGTTGGTGGACAGCGGCCTCAAACTTTCCTTTGACCTGCCCAGCCGCCTTGCCGACCAACTAACTGCCGGCAGTCTTGATGTTGCGCTTGTGCCTTCGATCGAAGCGATTGCCAATCCAGAGTACACGATCGTTTCTGACGCGTGCATCGGCTGTCGCGGACCGGTTTGGAGTGTGAAACTGCTCAGCCGCGTCCCGCTGGGCGAAATCAAAACACTGGCCTTAGACGTCGGTTCCCGCACCAGCTGTGCACTGGCGAGAGTAATTCTGGATCAGCAACACGGCGTCCGCCCCGAGTGCGTCCCGCTGGGCATCCACCAAGATTGGCGTCAGACGGAAACGGACGCGGTGCTCATCATTGGTGACCGCGCGATGAAAGCAGATGACCCTGCTTTTTCGGTAAGCGTTGATCTGGGCGAAGCGTGGCACCAGTGGACGGGCCGACCGTTTGTGTTTGCCGTCTGGGCCGCAAGGAAGAACGCGCCGTGGGACGAGTTATCGTCACTGCTTTCGCAGGCTCGTGATCGAGGCATCGCCAACGTGAACGAGATCGCAAACGCGGAAGCGAACCGATACGGACTAACGGTTGACGAGTGCCACCGTTACTTGGATTACTACTTACATTTTCAACTGGGGTCCGACGAGAAAGCCGGCCTGGATTTGTTCTTCCAGCACGCCGCCGAACTTTCCATCATCCCTGAACACCGACAGCTTGAGTTTCATGATTGCCAAACTGCATAGCGACCTGCTCAAAAAAGCCGTTGACGGCAAACGCCTGACTTTCAAGGAAGGGGTCGAGCTATTTAATTGCAACGACCTGACCGCGCTCGGTTCAGCCGCCAATGCAATTGCTCAGCAAAAACACCCCGAGAACTTTCGCACGTACAACATTGATCGAAACATCAATTACACGAACGTCTGCACCGCGGTCTGCGATTTCTGCGCGTTTTATCGCGGGCCGAAGTCCGACGAAGGCTATGTGCTGGAACGAGCGGAACTACTGGAGAAAATTGGCGAAACCGTGGCTCTGGGCGGTGACCAAATCCTGCTGCAAGGCGGTTTGCACCCGAAATACAAACTGGATTGGTACGAGGAGATGCTTGCCGACATCAAGTCGCATTACCCGGATCTCAACATCCACGGCTTCAGCCCGCCCGAGATTTATCATTTCACAAAAGTGAACAACCTGACGTTGGAACAAGTTCTGTCGCGGTTGAAAGACGCAGGGCTTGGAAGCTTGCCGGGCGGCGGTGCCGAAATTTTGGTCGATCGCGTTCGCAGCGAGATTACTCGCGGCAAGGTCATGACCGACGATTGGTTGGACGTGATGCGAGTCTGGCACAAACTGGGTGGACGCAGTAGCGCGACGATGATGTTTGGCCACGTCGAAACCATCGCCGAACGGGTTGAGCACTTAGAACGCTTGCGCGAGCTACAGGACGAAACGTCGGGATTCACTGCATTTATCTGTTGGACGTTTCAGCCTGACAATACCGAAATGTCCGACACGCCCGCGACCGGATCGTTTGAGTACTTGAAAACGCAGGCGATCGCGAGGTTGTACTTGGATAACTTCGACAGCATTCAATCCAGCTGGGTGACACAGGGCCTCAAGATTGGCCAAATGGCGCTGTTGTACGGCGCCAATGACATGGGCAGCCTGATGATCGAAGAGAACGTGGTCGCCGAAGCAGGCACGGTCCACTACCTAACGCTCGATCAAATGCGTGGCTGCATCAGCGAGCTAGGGTTCGAGCCGCGGCAACGCAACGTTCATTACCAACTATTCGACAGCGCTCACGAACAAATGGCAGTCGAAGCGAACCGAAAGTGGATGGCCGAGAAGAGCGGAGGCGTTTACCAACTGACCTAGGTCGGACATTGGACGGGTAAAAAAGTGGACCGGTGACTCTGTCACCGGCACACGAG
>CAZLFF010000164.1:0-6407 GCA_964558755.1 uncultured Pirellulaceae bacterium | reverse complement strand
GTGTACGGCTGGTCGCCCAGTGTCATCGTCCATTTTTGCCCGGGAATCGAGGTTTTTAGCTGCGGATTACCCGGAACTTCCAAACCCGATCCCTCGATCGCCCGGACCACTGCCTTGGGCAGCTCACCGGAATCCAAGGTGGGCGTCAGTCGGGATTTGAAGGTTTCGAGGCTAACCTCGGCGTCTACCTCGGCGATCAGCACGTCTCGGTTGGCGGTTTCGCTGCGTTGATAGACTCGCACCAACGGGCCCGGCAATGCGTATCGCTTGGTGATTAGCACCTGTCGTCGCGAGTCATCGACCAGCGGAATTCCGAACTTAATTTTGTCTTCGATCTCCGTCACCGTGTCACCCGGCCGCCAAAAGTTCAGCTGCAACGTCTTCTTGGCCAGCGAGAGTTCGCCATCCGGAGCCTGCTCGATCCGGTACGCGTTGGTCAAGCCCGACACGAACACGCTGACGTAGTCGATCCGAGGATCGACGCCCCGCCATACCGCTGCGCCCCAGACGCCATCGGATGCCGGATCTTTCACAACCGAGATTTCAGCTTCTGACATTTCTAGCGTGTTCAACAGCCGACGATTCGAATCCTCGCGCTGTTGGATCATCTTGACCAACGCCGGTGAAATCGTGTTTCGGTAAGCAACCTTTTCGTATTCTGATTTTTCCGCCGGGATCACCCAGCCCTCAAGCGAGAACCGCGGTAGAAACAGATGATCTTCTTCCGACGGCGTTTTGTCTTTTTGCAATTCGTACAAACGACGGTTGAAGTTTGGATTCGCTTGAACTTGCTCGAAGCTCATCGTCTTACCGAGGTTGCGGATCCGGTAAACCATGTACCAAATGTTTTCTGTTTCAATCTGCCCATTCGCCAAGCGGTACTTTTGACTGGTCTGACGCAGGCCTGTAAACGAAAACTCGTACTGCCAGATGTCGCGGAACAAAACCACGCGTCGCGACATTTCGTGCAACGTCACCTGTCGCGGCTGAGTTTGCGGTTGGTAGGCTTCGGCGTCGATTCCCGGCAGCGGCATCGGCAGCGAGAAGCTGTCGCGCACGTCCATGGCCGTGGGGATCGTTTTCAAGACACCCGGGGCCAGCCGGCGGGGCGTTTGTGCTTGAGCCAATGATGCGGTTGCCAGCGAAAAGCAACAACATACGGTCAGGCAGCATAACGTCTGCTTTAGATTCAGCGGTCGGGCGATTCGCGGGAGCATGGTTGGGCCTAGTGGCTGATTGCCAAAAAATTCGGTGCCCAGAAGTATAATTGGCGCTTTCCAAAACGAAAACGGTCTACATTCCCTCGATTTGACCGGAATGCACGCCAAGCACGGGCTGTCTTTCATTTCGACGACCCACGGGAGCGGCCGTCAATCAAAAATGCCTTTGCCAAATTCTTCCATCGCTGGCTTCGATCGCCCCGGCGAAATATTCGGGTTATCCGGTTTGGAGCCTGAATCAGGATCGGGTTTTGAGTCCGTATGCGGCGAGTGATCGCTTGCCCGGTGGCCGGAATCGGTACGGCCCGGGGATTGACGGCCGGCGGCTAGATCCGACGAGGTGACGTCGCTGCCCGGTTCATCACTGGCACTGGGTTCCTTGGACGCCGGTTGGCTGCGGCGGTCCAGTGGATCGTAGCCGTCGTCGTAGCGTGACAAATAACCCGGCTGGCAGGAGCGTTCAAGTTCCCGGTCGAGTTCCTCAATCACGCGATTCTGGATCATCTCGCGGCATTGAGCATTCACCGGATGAGCGATATCGGCGTACAGTTTTGCGCGGCCACCGGAATCGTGAGAGACTTGGTCGGACCGTAGTTTCGCGCCGCAGTTGTTGCAGTAATTAGACCTCAGATGATTTTTCGTGTGACACTTGTGGCAGTTGGACGTTAACTTGCGGCTAGGCATCGCGACGAAGGGCCCGTTGTTGCCTTCGATGATTTTCAGATCGCGAACCACAAACGCATCGTCGAACGTCACGCTGCAAAACCCGCGCAGACGGTCCTCGCCCGACTCCATGAGCTTGATGCGAACTTCGGTTATTTCCATGATTGCTAATCCCTTGCTTAGTCGACGTTGTGCCGAGGATCGTCTTGACCCTCAGCCAACGGCCGCCCTTCCCTTTAACCGGCCGAATACCCCGGCACGCAACCCAAACAAAATCAGGCCACCAGCATCGTCCGCTGAGTCGTTTGCGTTGCGATCGTTCGGCAGCAATAAAGCTGTAATTGCGGCAATCGGCCCCGCAGTCGTTTGGCCGCCTGCCGCGCCATCCGCTGGGAGCCAAACAAACCGAAATAGCTGCTGCCACTACCGCTCATCTGGTGCCCCAAGCATTGCTGCCGGCACCGCATTCCTTCAAACTCGTTTTCTAACTCACTAATCTGTTCATTCATTTGCGCTGCAACGGGCTGCAACCGATTGTGCAAACGCTGTCCGATTCCTCGCACGCGACCACGCTGCATGTCGTTTGCTAAGTCCGCTGCATTTGATTGTTTTTTGTTTTTCGCGATCGTCAGTTTGCCGAAGACTTCGCCGGTCGAAAGTCCGGTGGTGGGCTTCGCGATCAACGTCCACCAATTCGTTGGGCAGGGAATGGGAGTGATGATCTCGCCCCTTCCTTCGCAAATCGCAGTTCCGCCGGTCAGGAAGAAAGGTACGTCGCTGCCCAGCTCGGCCGCCAGTCCCGACAACTGCTCTAAGGACAGGCCCGTCTGCCAAAGAGAGTTCATCGCGATCAAAGTCGCTGCCGCGTCACTGGATGCACCGCCCAACCCCGCCGCCGATGGGATTCGTTTACAAAGCGTGACATCGACTCCCGCCGGAGCCGGTTGGCGATTGGGACCGTTCTCGGATGCCTGCCGAACCGCCTCAATCGCGCGGCAAACTAGGTTGCTTTCGCCGGTGGGAATCGCCCGAACGTCCGCCGCGGCAATTCCGCCATTTTCCACACGAAGTCGGATTTTATTGTCGTCGCGCCGGCAGAACACCAACGTGTCGAACAACGACACCGTGCTCATCACCGTTTCGATCTGGTGGAATCCGTCGTCCCGCTTGCGCAACAATTCCAGAAACCAGTTCACTTTCGCTGGCGCTCGGACGACCACGCGTTGAAGGTGATTGACTTGGTTCATCATGGTGCTCAAATCGTGCTGCCGCTGCCAAACCCGTTGGCGCAAGTGGGCCACAACTGCCCCAACGCAAACCCGTTTGCGCTGATCCGTCGAACCTCAATTTATCAACATTCCGTGAAATCGCCACAATGGACCGCATGTTTCTTGAAACTTACGATTCTGTTCGGTTCGGCAGTTGACCCACTTTGGTTAAGAATCAAACTCAAAGCATCGAAGTTTCAATCGTTACGGTTTGAGCTTGGCTGGCTGGGCAGTTTGGGTGGACTGGCGGGCTTGCTGAGTTCCTTCGCTAACAATAAGTGTTAGTTTCGTGAGTTTGGGTGGATCAGGTTGTCCCAAGGGGTTCGGGTTGTTGCGTTATGCGATTCGTCCTACCAACCGGGATTCTTCCCGCCGCCCCGACATGTCGAAGTCCAAACTGTCCTGAGCGTTTCCTTCCTAAGCTTTTCCTTTTCAACACCTGCAAAGCAACAAATCATGGCGAACACAACTGACCACACACAAGCTTCTGGTTCGAATTCTGACGGCCAACCGGTGCCATGGTGGGCCGTGCATCGACGCATGTACGATTGGGTTCTTTCGTTGGCTGATACTAAGTACGGAACCTGGTCTTTGTTCGGGATCAGTTTCGCCGAGTCCAGTTTCTTTCCGATTCCGCCTGACGTGCTGCTGGCCCCGTTATGTTTAGGCAGCCGCGCGAAGAGCCTGTGGTTCGCGGCAGTGACGACGATTGGCAGCGTCTTGGGTGCCTTAGTGGGTTACGCAATCGGTCTGTGGCTAATCGACTACGCGGTCATGATCCCCGGGATCACGGCGGAGAAAATCGATCACTTAAAAAGCGAGTTCGACGTACGCGGGCAGTGGTACGTGTTGATCGCCGCGTTGACACCGATTCCGTTCAAGCTGCTAACGATTACGGCCGGCGCGGCGAAGATGAGCATCCCAATTTTCTTGGTGGCGTGCGTGATCGGTCGAGCCACGCGGTTCTTCTTGGTCGCGGGAATCATCCGGGCGATTGGTCCCAAGGCGATACCGCTAATCGACAAATACTTCAACTTGCTGTGCGTGCTGTTCCTAGTGTTGCTGATCGGCGGTTTTGCCGCACTTAAGCTAGTGGGCGGGCACTAACCTGGACTCAAACTGGTCAACGGTCGCTCGCTTACGCGTCGGGTTACGAAAGCTAGTTTCGAAATGCGTTCTAGTTGAACCAGCCTTTTTTGTTGAAGTTATCAACGGCGGTTTCTTCGTCCGGGTCGATCTCGAACACCTTTTCCAGCCGCATTAGCTTAAACACTTCGGCCACGTTTTCCGTGATGTTGCTCAGCCGCAGAGCGACGCCGTTTTCTTTGCATTTCTTGCCAAACGAGATCAATTTGCCGATCATCGCCGACGACATGAAACTGACGTTGTGAAAGTTCAGCACGATCCGGTCGTTCGCTTTATCACGCACAAGGTCGACCAACTCCTGGCCCAGCGACTCGATCCGTGAGGCCTCGATAATTCGTACGTCTTGAAAGTAGGCGACTAGTACGTCACCCTCGTTTCGCGTAATCAATGTCGACATCGTGTTGTACCTTGTGTCCGAACCCGTAATCGCTCTGCGAGCTAACCCACGATTCTAAAGCTCGTCCTTCGAAAGTAAAGCAACCGACCATGCGTGTGATGATTTTCGAGTGGTTGTGCGGCGGCGGCATGTGGCGAGACGGTGATCGTCCTGATGAAAACTGCTCATTTCAGCGACAGGGCTCTCAAATGCTGACCGCTGTGGCGGCGGATTTCGCGGCGGCCGGGCACCTGCAGGTGGTTCTGGTTGACGAGCGATTGAGCGACGGCTTGCGAGCCGAACTGCCATCGCAAGCCCAGCTGGTTTCCATCGCCGCAGATTCTGAATTGCCAGACGTGCTTCGTAGAACGGCGGCCGAGTGCGATCGCGTCCTGTTGATCGCACCGGAGTCTGGTGGATGTTTGTTGCAAACGCTTGATTGGTTGGATGCGTTTGGCGATCGAATGGTGAGTCCCGGCCGAGAGTTCGTGCGGTTGTCGTCCGATAAGAACGCGACGGCCGAATGGTTGAACTCCAAACAGGTTCCGACGACCAGCGGAATGCCCCTGCCTGAAACGCCCGAGAAAATGTCATTGCCGCTGCCGGTTGTGATTAAGCCGATCGATGGAGCCGGCAGCGAGCAGGTCCAGCTTTTCGAAACACTTGACGCGATCGATTGGCCCGAGCATCCCGATCGCTTTCGCGTCGAGTCTTTCGTTGCGGGAGCTTCGGTGAGTGTTGGGGTGATCGCGAGTGCATCGGACGGCGGATCACCAAAGTTTCAGTTTCTACCTCCGACCGGTCAGCTGTTTGACGCCGATCCGATCGGCACCTACATCGGATCGCGATACCCTCTGCCAGCGGATATCGCCACGCGAGCCACCGCGCTGGCCGAGCGGGCCGCTCGTTCTTTGCCACCGACTGGTGGGTATTTTGGGATTGATATCGTCGTTGCCGACGCGGGCCCGGATCGCGACACCGTGATCGAAGTCAATCCGCGGCTGACGACCAGCTATGTCAAGTTGCGGGAAATCGTGACGACGAATCTGGCGGAGATGATGCTTGGGTGATGTTTGTTAAGCGTTTGGGCACGGTCACGCGTTTGATTTAATTGGTGCTTTGTGGTTTCAATCTCAATTTTCAAATTCCAAAACTGGCTTCTGAACCCTGAAAACTGGCCTCTGAAAACCATCCCCTACGGCGTCCTGAATCGGCTATAATCTCGGCCCTGATCGGCTTCTTACGATTGAATTTGATTTCCGCTCCGACACGACCATGGCTGAAACTGCTGCTTCTGAATCTGCAACCGCGACCGACGCCTATCAAGTCGTGGCGCTCCGCTACCGTCCGCAAGCGTTTGGTGATCTTGTTGGCCAAGGCCACATTGCGACCGCACTGTCCAACGCTATCAAGCAGAGCCGGGTCGGCCACGCGTATTTGTTCACGGGTGCCCGCGGGGTTGGGAAAACTTCTTCGGCGCGAATCTTTGCCAAGTGTCTGAACTGCTCGACGGGGCCAACGACGACGCCCTGCAACGAGTGCGATATTTGCCAAGCGGTCTCGACTGGCGAAGACGTCGACGTGCTCGAAATCGATGGTGCCAGCAACCGCGGTATCGACGAGATCCGCCAGTTACGATCCAACGCCGCGATTCGTCCCAGCCGCGGCCGATTCAAAATTTATATCATCGACGAAGTCCACATGTTGACTCAGCAAGCGTTCAACGCGTTGCTG
>CAZLFF010000163.1:0-6516 GCA_964558755.1 uncultured Pirellulaceae bacterium | reverse complement strand
CTTTCACTCCTTTTACCGCTTTTCATCGAGGTCTGCTGTGGAAACCGGCAACAATTCCAGCAATCGCTCACCACTCTCGCCCGGCACCGTATTTCGAGGGTTCAACAAGCACTCAGCCTCGGTCTCAAGAAACATGAGAGAGACCGGGCATTTCGTCACCCGCCACATCTGGGTGTGGCCAATCGCTGCCACGCTACTTCTAGCGCTAATTGGATGGAAGGTTCATCACGCGATTGAATCGACGACGAAGGAAGGTCTACGATCGGAACTACAAACGCTCTTGGATGTCGAGACCGCGATGCTGAAGACGTGGCTGGCTGCGCAGGAAAGTAATGCCGAATCTCTGGCCAACAGCATCAACATTAGAAGCATGACGCTTGAGATCCTTGGAAAGACACCAATCGTTGGTACCACGCCCGCGGCCGCCGCGGTGTCGCAAGACACCGAGAGCTCGACCAACAGAACGATCCAGACGCGGTTTCTTGAGACGATCTCGCCTTCCCTAAGGGCTCAAAACTACAACGGGTTTGTGCTACTCGATCGTGAAGGCAAAATCCTCATGGCATCGGAAGAAGAACTCGTGGGGCGCGAGAAGATCCCCGGTTATCAAGATTTCATGCGTTCTGTCTTTGAAGGAACCTCGATCGTTTCTCGGCCCTTTTCAAGCATTGCCGCACTGCCCGACGGCAAGGGCGGCCACAAAACCGGCTTGCCTACCATGTTCGCCGCCGCTCCCGTGCGAGACAACAACTTTCAAGTCGTCGCCGGCCTCGCGATGAGAATTCGGCCGGAACGTGAGTTCACCCGGATCCTGCAACTCGGGCGGATCGGTGAGTCAGGAGAAACCTATGCGTTTGACAAGTCAGGCACGATGATTTCCAACAGCCGGTTCGACGAAGAACTGATCTTGCTGGGCCTGATCAATGACACCGAAGACTCGAAGTCATTGCTTCAAGTCTCGATCCGCGACCCGCAAGGCGACATGACGCAGGGCTATAACCCAAAGATCAGACGGTCCAAACAACCGCTTACTCGGATGGCCGCCAGCGCCGTCACCGGTCACAGCGGGGTCGATGTGGAAGGCTACAACGATTACCGAGGCGTGCCAGTGGTCGGGGCCTGGTCGTGGCTGCCTAAATACGAGATTGGCGTCACCACCGAAGAAGACGTCGCCGAAGCCTATGGATCGCTCTACATCTTGCAACGGGCATTTTTGGGATTGTTATTCTTGCTGCTGGCTGGCTCAATCGCGATTTTCGTGTTCACGCTGATCGTGTCACGCCTACGACGCAAGGCTCGTGAAGCGGCGATCAAAGCAAGGAAATTGGGCCAGTACCAACTGGAACAAAAGCTGGGCGAGGGCGCCATGGGAGTCGTCTATCGCGGGCGCCACGCAATGATGCGCCGCCCGACCGCGATCAAATTGATTAACTCAAAGCGACTGTCCGAAAGAGCCATTTCCGGATTTGAACGCGAGGCACAAGTTACCAGCGAACTGACTCACCCGAACACGGTGGCGATTTATGATTTTGGACGCACCCCCGAAGGAGTCTTTTACTACGCGATGGAGTACCTAGAGGGGATCGACCTGCAGCGACTGGTTCACGACTACGGCCGGATCCAGCCCGGGCGAGTGATTCACATCATGCGACAGGTTTGCGATTCGCTAACCGAAGCTCACATGCACGGGCTGGTCCATCGCGACGTCAAACCCGCCAACCTGATGCTCAACCGGCGCGGCGGGCTGGCGGACGTCGTGAAGGTGCTCGACTTTGGCCTTGTCCACGATGCCGAGGAGATGGGCAACGGGTCGGGCTTCGCCGGCACCCCGCTATACATGTCTCCCGAGGCAATTCAAACACCCCGCAACATCGATGCCAGTAGCGACATCTACGCGGTCGGCGCGGTGACCTATTTTTTGGCGACCGGTCGCCCTCTGTTTGACGAAAGTGACACCCAAGCAATCTGCGAAAAGCAAGTGTCTGAGATGCCAATCGCGCCGTCCGAGATCATTCCAGATTTTCCAGAGGATCTGGAATTGATCATCATGTCCTGCCTCGCCAAGAAGCGTTTCGAGCGGCCACAAACGGCACGAGAGGTATCGCGAATGCTCAAGCGCTGCGGGGACGCCGGTTCCTGGGACTTAGATGATGCCGAACGATGGTGGTCACGCCACGAGCGAAAAACCAAAGGACTGTCTGCCGCAACCCTGTCAACTCGTACTGTGCCAGCGATCTCAGGCAAATTGAAAGACGCCCCACTATCGAGTGTTGGGACGGGCAGCAGCACCGCGGCAATGATCGCCAAGCCATCGACCATTCGTCCCGATCATCGGCCGATCGACACGGCTAGCGAATCGCTTACTCACAAAGATGAGGACGACGAAAACGGGCCGGACGGCTCCCCGGAAGAATAACCGCCCAGCCCAAATCAAATCGATCGCGAAGATAAGGAGCTCCGACGCGATCAACTCAAATTTGCGACCGGAGCACAACTTTCGTCGCACCCCGATCATCTCACGCACGACATTGATAACAAAGACACTGTGGGCCGATTGGCGTTCTAGCTGTAGATCTAGCTGGACGAAAAAACAAAGCACTGTAGCGAATCAACACGGCTGCCACGCGAACCGAAATCCTTTCGGCAAATGGGTTCCAAACAAACCACTGGCACGGAACCGTCGGGCGAGCCCAAGACTGAGCGCCAGCGCATATGGAAACCGAACCACAAATGCCGCCGCCGCGCTGCTGAGACTTTTTCAGTAACAACAACGCGGCCACGAGACAGCGATCCGTAGCGTCGACGACAAGACAGAAATAGCTCACCCGCGACGCGGGCTGCAGATAGTTGAACTAAGTCAATCTGAATCTCGAACAGGTTGCTTGCATCCGTGATGCGGCGTTTGTTTCTCACGGAATCAATCCGTATGATGATGAAGCAAATTTCACGGTGGAATCTTCCCCGAAAATCTCAAGTTGGCAAAAAAAACATTTCGACTCAAAGCTTGTGGCAGTCAAAGCGAGAACTGCCTGCCGGGGATCGATCATCTAATCGCTCATCGATCCCAATCGTGCCGGACCGCCTCGCACCTGCCCTCTCATTTCTTCTCCCTCCCCAACGCCCGCTCATGGACACAAGTGGCTCACTTATTCACAACGCAGGATCGGACCCGCAATCGGAAGCGTGGTTCCGATTTTTTGATGTCTACGAACCGCTGATCGCAGGCTGGGCACGCCGCTGCGGCGTGAACCAATCCGAAGTCCCAGACATTACCCAGGAAGTTCTGAAGACCGTCGTGGCGGAGCTAAAAGAGTTCAAACACAACGGACGGCCCGGTGCGTTTCGGAATTGGCTCAAACTGATAACCGTCAACCGGTGTCGAAGATACTGGGAACAAAAGAAACGGCGACCGAATACAAAACAAACGGAAGACAGGGAGTCCGGAACGAACGTGCTCGATCAACTGGAGGATCCCAGCAGCGATCTGTCCAAGCTCTGGGACCGGGAGCATGAACGGCACACCCTGACGAGGATCCTCAAAGCCGTTGAGAACGATTTTGACCCGGCGACGATTGAGATTTTCTCTAGAAACGTGCTGGCCGACGAGCTCCCAGGAGATATCGCCAAAGATCTCGACATCCCCGTCGGAAGAATTTACAAAGCGAAATTCCGAGTCATGAACCGCCTGCAACAAGAGGCAACGCGGTTAATCGATGACGTCATCGGCTAATGGACGAGCAGCCAAGATCACGAGCGACGCACGATCGTGTGCCCGATTACCATCTTTGTTGACGGTCGTGCCGCGAGCGTGAGCCTGACGAAACGAATTCCGGTTTAGCTTATCGCCCACGGTTCCGGCGCGTGACCGCGGCAAGAACGCTTAGCCCAAGGAAAGCGAACGCCTCTGGCTCGGGGACGGCCTCCACGGCCAGCCCCTGCCAACCGATGTCTCGCAATAGCGCGACGTCAAGCTCTGTGACTTCGCGGCGAGTTCCAGTGGGAAGCGCCTGCTGCAAGACGGGGGCCTGTGAGGCTCCGTCACTGACACGGTTACTAACCGTGCTGGCCGTCAAGTGAACGCCATCGATGGCAATGATTCCGCTGCCCGACCCCAACAGTTCGGCAACGTTCGGCCCCAACCAATCGGTCGATCCCTCGCCGTCATCGCTGCCGAACGGAGCCACGTTGTTGTTCCATGACACCGACGTACCGGCACCCAGAACATGCAGGATTTCATGCACCGCGACGGAATAAAGATCGTTTTTACCGGCCGCCACATTCGACGCCGAATCAAAATGCCAAGAACTGGCCAGCTGACTTGCGCTATCGACCAAGCCATCGTTGTCGGTATCGTTATCGAACCACAGACTGCCAACGTTCGTTGTGTAATCAAGCTGGTAGCTCTCGCCGCTCAGTGTGCCCGTGCTGCTAAAGTTCAACGGTCCATCGCCGCGAGTGAAGATCGCGTTCGACTGGGATTCGACATCGTCCAAAGCCGCCGCAAGCGATGCAAACCCATTGGTGGTTGACGCCACAAGCATGGTCTCGACGCTCCCGGGACCACCTTCGCCCAAGGCATTGTTAATCGGATCACTTGGGGTGCCGGGATTCGACATCGGCCGTGCGCCAACGAAGATTCGAATCTCATCCACCCCTAAGCCCACGGGATTGAAGGTCTCCGGCATATTAGTCGCAGGATTTAGGTAGCTTAGCGTCGTATCAAGCGTCACGGTCGTCTCACCGGAACCCGTGCTGCTGGTTCCAGTCAAGCTATAGTCACTGGGCGAGACGGGCCCCAAAGTCGCTTTGAGAATATTGCTGATGTCTTCAGCCGCCTTCAGGATCGCGGCGCGAGCGTTCTGGCGGTCGGCGGTATCGGTTCCGAAGAAGTTGTTTGTCGACGCATCGTGAGAAAAGTCGATAATGATTTCGGCTTGAGAAATTTGTGGCGCCCACAAACCGGCAACCGCCAGCAACGCAGACAAACCAAAGCTCAACCGACCAAAACGCAACAGACAACGCATCACAACCACCAGACAATCCGTTTATTGGGGGGGACAGGGAACCGCTCGCGGCGTTTCAGAAGAATGCACCGACCAGTCCGCCGTTATCGTGACGGTCACCGCATACTGACGAAACCTCAATCCGTGCGTTCCCCGATAGGGATTTCCCTCCCCGCCATGCGATAAAGACTGACGAGCAGATCGAGCTTTGGGCTACTTTGTTTGTCAGGCACTATTGAACCAGCAGCGACTGAGAAGCGCCCCGGCGCGGCCGCAGATGTTTGGTACCAACACCTGCGATCGGGGGATACCGACGGGGGAGCTCGATTGGCATTCTGCGAAATCGAGCTCGCGTTCGAAGTTCTGGATAGAGCGCCAGTCATGCTTCAAAGGCAGAGCCGAGCACGCTCGAGCCGGGCGGCTACCCAGAGTCAGCCCGTTTGACCGCAATACGATCCGTCCGGAATGCAGTCCGTCAAACCGGTTTAACTAGTCCAAATTCGCAAGCGGAGCCTCGGGGGCACCGTTTCTGATATTCCTTTTCCAAGATTCTCCATTTTGCCCCTAGGCAACTGAGTCCCGATCGAAGATATTCTCGCCCTCTTGAGTGACGCGGAGACGCAATTCACTCGGGAGCCAGCAATGTGAAGAAAGTTTTGAAATTCCCGGCATTGGCCGTTGACAGCGAAACGAAGATTCATATACTTGGCGACCCACGAGCGGGGAATTGCTTTCCGGCTCGTTTTTTAATCGACCTAGCGAAACTGGCGAACGATGATTCGTTTGAGAGTTTTGCTGGCGATCCAGGAGCCTAAGGCTTAGAAAACTTTTGGTTTTCGAGGTTAAACGCTCAACTGTTTCGGTGTCAAAGTCGATTGAAGTTTCTCACTCGCTAATGCGAGTTGAGTTTTGTTCTTTGACAATTTGGTAGATACCTCTTGTTAAATTCCGGGCTGTTTTCGAACAGTCCAAATTTTCAAGCATAAGATCATGTGAACCAAGCTAAGTAGCATTTATTCCAGCTACTTGGCCCGGTCAAACAACTGAACTTCGGTTCGGTATTTAATTGGCACTGACGTTCGATTCAGCTTCGGCTGCTTCGGTCGATCAGGTTACTAACTTTGTTAGTCGTCCATGAGGTCATCTTTCTGGCTGTTGCTTTAGTGGCAGTTGTGAGTTGATTCTTGTGGCAAGCATACAATTGAAGGGTTTGATCCTGGCTCAGAATGAACGTTGGCGGCGTGGATTAGGCATGCAAGTTGAGCGAGAAGTTTTTAAAAGATACTTCGGTTGATTTTAAAAATGGACAGCGGCGAAAGGGAGAGTAACGAGTAGATACGTACCCAGGGGTCCAGGATAGCCATGCGAAAGCGTGAGTAATACTGGATAATGTCTCCGGACCAAAAATTTATTGCCCTTGGAGCGGTTTGCTTACTATTAGGTAGTTGGTGGGGTAATGGCCTACCAAGCCAAAGATGGTTAGCGGGTGTGAGAGCATGGCCCGTCTCACTGG
>CAZLFF010000162.1:6434-6673 GCA_964558755.1 uncultured Pirellulaceae bacterium | reverse complement strand
GGGTAGTCCAATTCCAACAAGACGACATTGTCCCGTGCCCATTGCTCAAATTCGGGCGTGTCAAAAACGTCCTCGCGAAGATTCACGCACCAACCGCACCACGTGCTACCCGTGAAGTCAGCCAAGATCGGCTTTCCAGTTTCGAGGGCATGTTGTCGAGCGACCTCAAACTGGTCGTGCCAAATCGTTAGCGAGCGGCCGCTGGATTCGAAAGTATCACTCACACTGGGTGACGATGG
>CAZLFF010000162.1:0-6424 GCA_964558755.1 uncultured Pirellulaceae bacterium | reverse complement strand
GTACAGCCGGTGCTGATGGCAATGACTATAGCGACGACCGCGATTGCTAAAACGCCAAATGTTTTCATTAGAGAGACCTCGCGCTTCCGTGTGCTCAGTTTGGACCTTCGAATCGTAGAGAAACAACGGTGTCTCCCCCAGACCGATTCAAGGCATTTCCCATTGTTTTAGTCGAGTGCAGTCTGGAATTCTTACCGCACATTTCGATTTTTCACGCCGACCATCAAATTCAGTGCCAGCTTTGTGCGGCATATCACCGTTTCGCAAGGCCATTGGGGCGTCAACCGTTGCGTCCGCCGATCGTATGCCAAAACATCGGCGGCCTGCGTTTGGTAACGACACCCTATTCGACTGGCGATGAAAGTTTCATTTGAATGCACTGCTGCACGACCTGTTCGTCGGTCAGGTGAGTTGCCGCCAACTTTTGCATCGTTTTGCGGGGCATTTTGTTGGCCGCCTTGAGATACATTCGATCGTAATAGGCAAGCGTTATCTCGACTGCCCGAGCGATGTCACCGCAGTCGATCGCGGCGATCGCTTCGTCGGTTAGCTTACCGCCGAGCCCCTTGCGGATGTTGCAAGTGGCATTGCGAAGTCCCTCAACGGGCAGGTGCTCATAATCGACCAACAAGTTTTTGACTCGCCGGGGCAAGTCAACATCCAAGAACACTGCCGGGGCGTGGCGCATTTGCTCGTAAAATTCCTGCGGCACTACGACTCGGCCAATCCGGTTCCCCTCGTCCTCGACCCAGATCGGTTGGTCTGGGGTGAATTGATCTAGCACCGTGAACAGATCGTTCTCGAACTGCTCGGTCGTGGGTTGAGCCCCCTGACCAATGCCGCCGTAGGCGGAACCACGATGGTTGGCGAGCCCTTCCAGGTCACAAACGTTCTCGCCTGCGTCGCCCATTTGTTTCAGGAACTTCGTTTTCCCCGCGCCGGTTAGGCCGCTGACGACTCGCAGATTCCACTTGCCCGTGATTTTGCTTCTAGCCATCGCGCGAAAGCTCTTGTACCCGCCCGCAAGAACCTTCGGGGCCAAGCCAACGGTTTCTAACAGCCATGCAAACGATTGGCTGCGCATGCCGCCTCGCCAGCAGTGAACGAACAGACTTCGCTGATCTGCGGGGTGGTCAGCCAACAGTTGCTGCGCCGCGCGGGCGAGTCTGGCCATCTTCGGGCCGATGATCTCCAGCCCTAGTAGCACCGCGTCGTCGTGACCGTTATTCGAGTAGCGGGTACCGACCTGGGCTCGTTCTTCGTTACTAAACAACGGCAGGTTCGTCGCGCCGGGAATGTGGCCGTCGGCGAATTCGGAGGGTGAGCGAACGTCGATCAGCACGCCGTCGCGGGAGCCCCGATAAAGTTCTGCCGCGTCGATGAAGTCGGGGCTGGAGGGCACGTGACTATTTCGCGTTCCACCACCAACGATCGGCGGTACGGTTGGTGGCGATCGCAGCAAACTTGTTGACCGAAGCGTCGACTTCTGACTTGTTGGCGGCCGACCACGAGTCGATCGCGACACCACCTGATGCCGTGACCAACCAAGAACGAGTCAGCTTAACGAAGCTACACTGGGTTGGCACTTTTTTGGGAACCGTCCAAGCCGGCGTCGTGGCGACTTCGGTCAGTCCCAGGATCGTCGGGATCTCCAGTGACGCGGTTTCCAGAATTCGTTGCTGGCGAATCAACGCGGCGATTACCGACACGTCCATTACATTTCGGAGTTCGCCAAAGGTGACCTCAGCATCGGCCAGCTCGTTAAAGTGCTCGGTCATCAAGTCAGCCCATTTCTGAGCCAGTCCGTTTGAGCGTTTCTTCGTCTCGCCGTCGCGGTTGACGTAAGTTTCTTCCGTCAATGCGCGGACGCCCTGTCCACGAAGCTGCCAAACCTGGCCATCCTCGGACTTTGCCAGCGGCTGGTAGTCACACTCCATCCAAAAACGCGGGGCCGAACGCATTTTGTTAGCCTTACGCTTGACGGCCAAGTCTAAAAAGGTCGGCAGCGCTTTGATGGGCGAAGGCTCAAGGGCCATCGCAATTCGCTTCATTTTGTAATCCGCGGCGACAAGCACTTGAGCGAATCGGCTGTCGGTTGGGATGCCCGTCAAGCGGATCTGCTGGTCGCCCATAGCGGCTTCGACTTCGCCTTGCATCGCAGGATCGAATCCACCGGGTTGCTTGGAAATTTGACGGAACAACGCGGCAAGTTGGTTGGTACCTTGCTCGGTTGGATCGATCGATACGCTGACGCCCTCGCCCTTGGCGAACTCGTCAACCGATCGCATGGCGACCAGGAAGTCCTCAAGGTGAATAACAGGGCGGTTGGTCGTAACGCCGACGACGGCACCTCGATCATCGACTTTCCAGCCCTCAGCGGGGCCGGCCAGAATTACGTCATTGGTTTCCGGTGATAAGACAACGAACTCGATGCGTTGCAGACCAGCCATGTACTGGACTTCCGCCGGCAGATGGCCTGACCGCTCGTGATCCACAATCGCTTGCTCAAGCCCTCTCAGGGAAACCATTCGCAGCTTGGTGGAGGTCTGAATATCTTGATCGGCACCGGCGAGGTACTGCTCGATCTGCTGCCGAGTCTGATCGTCCAAGCGGTCAAAGTCTTTGCTGATAACGCCTTGTGCGTCAATCTTCACGCCGCCAACACGACGAAACAACAGCTGGCCCGAGGCGTTTTGAACCGCGCCGGAGAAAGCCGCGCTGACGATCAGCAGACAGGCGAAAAAGGTTGCGAATCGGGCAAAGCGTGCGGACATCAATTTCCACTCCTGGCTCTTCGGCCGAATACGTCCCGCGAATCGTTCGCGAGCCGCAATTCGGCGTTGTCTTTTATAAATCGTACGATTGAATGATCGGCGTTGAGCGTCCAAAACGCCCAGCAATGCTGATCTTTTCGGGAAAGTCTGGCGACACCGGCGTGATACCCTGTAAGATATGAGTAAACGATACGCCCAAACCGCCAATAAGGCTAATCCGAGCGACCGCTAAAAGCAATGAACGGGCGATGCGCAACAGGTGTTTTCGCCGATTCTGGAGCTTGGACGTGTTGTTGTTTTGCCCGAAACGAGAGGCTCTGACGCGAATCGTGATCGGCTCAGGTTGAATCCGGGTCGGTTTTTAGCGGTTCCCCAGCTGACTGCCGGCCCGGTCAATCACGCAAAAGGGCCAGTGAAACCAGCGTTTGCCGAATCTGGGTCATCAACCGACGCGGTTGAGGGTAGGCCTCGTGCGTGAGGGGCAACAATTGAGTCACGGTCGCCATTAACGGACGGGAATCGCGTGACCGCGGGAAACTGAAATCGTCGGACCGCCCAGCGAGGGGCGTTGCAGGAAGAATGGGAAACGAAACGAACCGTAGCTCGGCCGCGAATGTTGGCTATCTGGTCATCCGCGACGGAAAGAAATGGTCTGACGTCTTCAAGCTGACGCCAGGACGCACCGTCACAATCGGTCGTTCCCCTACAAGTCAGATTGTCATCAAGGACGACCAGGCCAGCCGGCACCACGCCGAACTCTTTCAGACAAACGGCCGCTGGGTACTGCGTGACCTAAACAGTCGCAACGGGACGTCGATCGGAGAAGATCGCTTGACCGGTGATCGGCAACTCAAGGTTGGCGACATCATCTGGATCGCCAGCACTCAGATGGCGTTCGTAAACGACCTAACGACTGCGTATAGCAAAAAAGCGGTTGCGCAGATGAAGCTGCATGACTCGGCAAAGGCGAAGTTATCCGAGGACGAGGTTTTCGATAACACGGCGACCAGCCTAGACATCAAAGTCACCGAGCCGACGAACATCACTCACCGCCGGCAAAAGACACGCTACTTGCAGGGTGATGAATCCGAACCGGCGACCCGCGAGCGTGGCGAAGGGGAACTAACCGACCACACCGAACGTGCCGCGTCGCGACTGTGCCGGCTGGCGTTTGAACTGGCCAATGAAACAACACCGCGAGCCATCGCGCGGATGGCACTTGATAGTTTGGTGGACGGGACAAACATCGATGCGGGGGCCGTGCTGCTGGTCCCACGCTCGCGTCCAACGACAGTCGATCCAGAGAAATTAGAACTACTCGCTTCTCGCAGTGATCAACGTCCAGAATACCAACGCGTTTCCAAATTCTTGGCCGAAACCGTGCTGCGACGCGGCGAGGCCGTGTTGGCCCGCGACATTCAAGACGACAGTGCGCTCGGTTTGCGTGATGCCCAAGGGATGATCCACGCCACCAGCGTGATCTGTGCGCCGATTCGGATGAATAACCGCTCGATCGGCCTAGTGCATTTGTACTCGACTGTCCCAAAGGTTATTCTCTCGCCCGATGATCTTGAGTACACGCTGGCGGTCGCCGAAACAGTTGCGATGGCGTTGCGGACTCGATACCGCGAGCAGAAACTGGTCGACGATCTTTCCAAGACACGCAGCGAGATCGACCTACTGCGAAACCAGCTGGGTTTCGAAAGCGAAATTGTCGGCGCGAGTCCGGCGATGTTCGCCGTCCACGAACAAGTCGCTCGGGCTGCACCCAGCAAAGCAACCGTGCTGATCCGCGGCGAGAGTGGCGTCGGCAAAGAACTGGTCGCGCGGAGCGTTCACTTTTCGAGCGACCGAAAAAAAGCACCCTTTGTGTGCCTAAACTGTGCCGCTCTGTCGGAATCGTTGCTCGAAAGCGAACTGTTCGGACACGAGAAGGGAGCCTTCACCGGGGCGACGGATCGCAAGATGGGCAAGTTCGAGGCCGCCGACAAGGGCACGCTGATGCTTGACGAGATCGGTGAGATGAGCCCCTCAATTCAAGCGAAATTCTTGCGAGTGCTCGAAGGTCATCCGTTTGAGCGGGTCGGCGGTAGTAAAGCGATCAAGGTCGACGTACGCGTCATCGCGGCAACCAATCGTGACCTCGAAGGTGCGGTGCGGAAGGGAACGTTCCGCAAAGATTTGTTTTTCCGCCTGCACGTTATCCAGATCAACGTTCCCCCGCTAAGAGAGCGTCCAGAGGACGTGCTGGAGCTGGCCGACTTTTTCATGCGTAAGTTCAACAGCGAGACCGGACGAAAAATACGCGGCTTTTCCAAAGCAGCTAAGAAACGACTCCAAGGCTACAACTGGCCGGGCAACGTTCGCGAGTTGAAGAACGTGATCGAACGAGCCGTCGTGTTGGCTCGCGGTGAAACGATTGAGGCCGAGGAGTTGATCTTGACCAATTTAGCACCGGTCGCTGA
The DNA here is from genome assembly GCA_964558755.1 of uncultured Pirellulaceae bacterium. Classification (GTDB taxonomy): domain Bacteria; phylum Planctomycetota; class Planctomycetia; order Pirellulales; family Pirellulaceae; genus Mariniblastus. The sequence goes on along the minus strand of CAZLFF010000162.1, from coordinate 1,185 downwards.
TGCCGGAGTCGAGTCCTCGGCTGTGGCGATGAGCGACGGCGGGGTCGGTTTCCAAGAGAAAACGATCGCCGAAATGGAAGCCGCTCACATTCAAGCCACGCTGCTGGCGACGGGCTGGAACAAAAGCAAATCCGCGTCAATCCTTGGCGTGGAACGCTCGACGCTAGATCGAAAGATCAAGCGGTACGGGATCGTGAAGTAAGCTGCCGCGGTGGCGTGGCTAGAAACACTGCGGCATCACCTAAGCCATTACATCACATCCCGTCCATCACAACCCGCTGCGTGAGCGTGGGAGTCCGCAGCGCTGTCCCTCGCTCACTAGGATTTTGCACGGATCGACGTAAGTCTATGCCACTCGCATCGCAACCCGACACGTAAGTGAGGGACCGATCCCTCGCTGACGCAACGGGTTATGATAACGCTTGCAAAACCCTATAACGCGTCGCGTTATGATCGCCAAGCAAAGCGTCTCGGATAGCCTCTTGCCTGACTTGGGCCGATGCACGGTTCCCGACCATCCATGACAAAAGGCGACGCCCACAAAGGGACGCCGCCTCCTATCTGTCATTGGTGATTGCGACTAGATCGCAAACTTCACATCATTCCCAGTTGTTGGATAACAACCGTTCTCGGATGCCAAGCCTCGCAACCCTTAGTAGGTTGCGATCAGATCAACACCGAATGTTCCTTGATCCGCGTCCAAGCCTGGAGACCAATCGTAGCGGTACTCAGGACGAACGATCAGGTTCGGGTTGATTCGGTAGTTCATACCACCGGTCAAGTTGTAGTACGACGTTGAACCGGTAACAGCGTTTCCGTTGAACGGGTTGAACGCCAAGTTCTCGTCAGCCCTCCACCACTCTGCTCGCAGGCCGTAAGCCAATCGATCGCTGCATGTGTAGAACAAGTACTGGTTCAAACCAATGTTCTCTTCGCCAGTGCTGTTGATGTCGACCAAGTCGCTTTGAACGACCCAGTTAAGGTTCTCAGTCAGTGTGACATCCAACACCATGCTGTGGCTGTAAGCGTCGCTGCCGCGGGCACCGAAGTCACCGAAAGTGGTGATGTAAGTGAACGCTGCGTCTTCAGTCAGCTGAGTGCTGAAACCACCCAGGAAGTTACTACCGTCACCGAACTGATCGAAGCCAGTATCCCAACCTGCGGTCCAACCACCGTAAAGTGTCA
>CAZLFF010000161.1:0-6899 GCA_964558755.1 uncultured Pirellulaceae bacterium | reverse complement strand
CGCGGTCGCTATATCAACCAGAGCCAAATTCTTCTCGCCCAATCGCGAGGCGGTCAGGCCTGGGAAGCGTTTGCGGCGGAGCTTCAGGAAGAGATTGAATCCGTCGTCGCTGGTTACTGGCGATTGTACTACGACCGCAGCGTATTCCTTCAAAAGAAGCGCAATGTTGAACGGGCAGCGTCAATCCTTGAAACGCTGGAGGGGCGTGCGGGGCTCGATTCACTGCCTAGCCAAATTACGCGTGCTCGGTCCTCGTTACAATCTCGGAAGACGGATCTCGCGAACGCGTTCCGTGATGTTCGAAACTCAGAAACGGAACTCCGACGCTTAATTGCCGATCGAAATTGGCTGGCCAACCAGAATATTGAGCTTCTGCCCGCCGAGCCTGCGATGAACTCAACGGTCACTCTTTCCGTTCAGCACGTCGTTACAACCGCCTTGGATAACCGGCCGGAGATCCGGGAAGCGATTCAACGGGCAAAGATCGCTGGTATCGAGAAGGATATCAGCGTCAATGACTTGCTGCCCGAGTTGTCCCTGCTGTTGGGGACGTACGTCAGCACCCTAGAGGGTGACAGTCGCGTTGGCGATGCATTTGTTACACAGTTCGGCGAAACCAAGCCGGGCTATTCGGTGGGGCTCGAGTTCGAATTGCCGATCCGGAATCGTGCTGCAAGAAGTCGGTTGGTGCAGCGAAAATTACAGCTTGCCAAGATTAAGAATGAGGTCGATGAAACGATGCAAAACGTGATCGCGGAATCCCAAGTGTCATTGAGGCGTTTGGATTCGGCCGCGGCCACCCTTGTGGCTGCCAATCAGGCGATCGAAGCTGCCAAAGGCGATTTGGATCAGAACATCCGACGCTGGGAATCATTTGCGTTGATCGAGGGCGATTTTGCTGATGGGCAAACCCCAACGACCGTGCTCGACCAACTGCTGGACTCGCAAGAACGGCTCGCCAACGCCGAGCTTATCGCCGCCCGATCGCAGATGGAGTTGAAGATTGCCGAAGTCGCACTGCAACGCGCGATGGGAACCCTGTTGACTCAGAAGCAGATCGCACCGCGGCGTAGCTTCAACTGCGGCCACCCAACGGTCGAGTACTAAACCGCGCTGCCTCCCGGTTGGTTGACCCGTGACATGCGTTGGACCGCGCTTGGGGCTGCGGACCGGCTTCTGCGCGGGGTCGGTTTTTCGGGAAGGCGCACAAGGAATGCGAACGGGTAGTTTTTGTAGAAACTCAACGCGACTTAGCGGGTTTGGGGCGGGTATTCGCGTTGCGATCGAGGTATTCGTGTTGCGATCGAGGCAAAGGTAGTCCATACTTTCGCTGTGTTGCTGAAGGCTCCGTTGGCCCGTCTTTGGGTTGCCCAAGGCCCCCTTCTCGAGCCCTCTCTCCCACGCGCTGACTGAAAGCACCTCACATGAAGCGACCCTCTTGCCCGCGAAGTCGTTCGACGCGTGCCTCCGCGCGTGTCACGTTGTGCTATGAGCAGTTGGAAGTCAAGAATTTGCTCGCGGGGATACCGGTAATCTCGGAGTTCATGGCATCCAACAACTTCTCCTTGAACGACGGGTATGGCTCGAGCGAAGATTGGATCGAGTTATCAAACCGTGGTGACGCGCCGGTCAACCTGACGGGCTATCATTTGACCGATGATCCGTTGAATCCAACGAAGTGGACGTTTACCCAGCAAACGTTTTTGCAGCCGGGCGATCACCTAGTTGTGTTTGCCTCGGGGCGCGATGAAGTTGACCCGGCCGGCAATCAGCACACGAATTTCAAACTATCGGCCGGCGGCGAGTATGTTGCGTTGGGAGCGCCCGGTGGTTTTGTCCTGTCGGAATTTGGCTCGGCCACGAGTGACTATGATCCTCAGCTTGCGGACGTCAGCTACGGTACATCCGGTGGTTCGTTAGTTAACAGCGACAGTCCGTCTCACTATCTGGTTCCGTCAAATGGCTCCCTTGGCACATCTTGGACCAGCAATGGGTTCAACGCGAGTGCCGCCGGTTTTACTGCCGGCCGTGCGTCGCTTGGCTACGAAACTTCGTTGGGTTCGTCGACAAGCTACGCAGGGTTGTTTGAGGAAGAGTTGCCCTCCGGAACGACCAGCGTTTACCTGCGCACGGAGTTTGAAGTTTCAGATGCCAGCGCGGTCAGCGATTTGACCTTGGGGTTGCAATACGACGATGGCTTTGCCGTTTACTTAAACGGAACGTTTTTGTTTTCCCGGAATTCAGCCAATGGTTTGGCATGGAACGCATCTGCTTCGCAGTCTCACAACGATGTGTCGGCCATCCAGGTTACAAATTTTAAGCTGGACGGCACTTCGGGTTCGGAGGGCAACTTTTTGAACCTATTGGTTGACGGAACCAACACGCTGGCGATTCACGCGCTCAATCGACCCAGCAGCAGTGACATGCTGATGATCCCGACCCTGTCGTCGAACTCAATTGGCGGACCCGTCGGATATCTGACAACTCCAACGCCCGGCAGCGCGAATTCAGCGTTGGTCGATCTTGGGCCGCGGATTGACGACGTGACGCCCTCGGCGACCAGCGCGAATCCGAACCAGCCGTTCGTAGTGACCGCGAAAGTTTCGGATTTCGGCCGTGCCGTTGATACCTCATCGGTGCGATTGTTCTCTCGCCATCAATACGGCAACGAATTTAGTTACGTCATGAGCGACAGTGGCACTGCGGGCGACGCAGTCGCGGGCGATGGCGTCTACACCGCGACGATTCCGGGTGGTTTGTTGTCGGCGGGCGAAATGCTTCGCTGGCGTGTCACGGCGGCGGATGTTGAAGGCAACGTGACGCGGGGGCCGACGTTTCTTGATCCGCTGAATTCCGCCGAGTACTTTGGCACCGTCGTCAGCGACCCCTCGATCACGACGGATTTGCCGGTGTTTCAATGGTTTGTCGAAGACCCAGCAGCCGCCAGCACGAACAACGGAACCCGTGGCTCATTATTTTACAACGGCGAGTTCTACGACAACATTCAGTTCGACAACCACGGCCAATCGACGCGCGGTCCGGACTTCGTCAAGAAATCGTTCGACTTTGATGCGAACTCCGGTGAGAAATTTTTGATCTCGGATGGTTATCGAGCCAGCGACTTCAATCTGCTGACCAACTACGCCGACCAAACCAAGATCCGTCACACGCTTGGCTATGACGCGTTTGGGCAGGCGGACTTGCCGACGCACCTGGCGTTCTCGGTGCTGGTGTATCAGAACGGAGACTTTTACGGGCTCTACGATATAGTCGAGGAAGGCGACGAAGAGTACCTCGAGCGGAACGGGCTCGATCCAAACGGTGCGTTGTACAAGGTTAATAACCCGCTCAACGACGCTTACAACCAAGTCGAGAAAAAGAGTCGAGAGTACGAAGATCACAGCGACTTTCAGGAGGTCGTCAACGGGCGGAATTTGTCGGGCTCGGCGGCGATCACGTGGGACTACGATAACTTGGATATCGCCGATGTGATTAATTACACAGCTACTCAAAACGTGATCGCCAGCGCTGACTTTGGTCACAAGAATATGTACTGGTATCACGATATCGAAGGCACCGGATTGTGGAGCGTTCTTCCGTGGGACCAAGATCTGTCTTACGGGCACAAGTGGACGCAAAATGTGTCGCCACCGTACTTCGACAACACCTTGCATCAAAACCAATCGTTGACGACTGGCTGGAACAATATCTTCCAGCGGTTTTATAGCAATCCGACATTGCGGGAGATGTACAACCGTCGTCTACGAACGTTGTCCGATCAGTTGTACGGCGCGCCGGGCACATCGGTTTCAAGCAGCTACCTCGCGCAGCGTATCGATCAGCTTGATGCCAGCATCGCGGACGAAGCCATTGCCGATTCGAATGAGTGGGGGCTGCAATCGAATTTCGCAGCGGCGTACCCGTTTAACGTCGATCAGGCGATTGACCAGGTTCGTAACGTCTGGATTCAGTCACAGCGGAACCACATTGGTAATCAAGGTAATGTCCCAAGCTCGCAGTCGACAAATCCGACGATCACGTTTGACGACAATGATTACGACGCGAGCCCAGCTTCAGGTTTGCAAAGTGAGGAGTATATTCGCTTGCGGAACAACAACGGGACCGCGATTGACATCTCTGGTTGGGAACTGACCGGCGGAATTCGCCACACCTTCAAGGGCGGTACCGTGATTCCGGCAGGAGGTAGCTTGTACGTGGTTGCCGACGTGGCAGCGTTTCAAAATCGCACGACGGGGCCAAGAGCAGGGCAGCAACTGTTCATCCAAGGGAACTACGAAGGTCAGTTGTCCAGCGGCGGCGAGACCGTGAATTTAGTTTCGACCAGCGGAGCGACAATCGATGTGCTGACGACACCAGCCGAAGGAGCCAGCGATAACCAGCAGTTCTTGCGGATCACCGAGGTTAACTACAACCCGAACGATCCTGCGGGAGCGGCCGAATTCATCGAGTTGCGAAACGTGAGTAGCGGCTCAAACGCGAAGACGCTGAATTTGGCGGGGGTTTCGATCACCGAAGGCCCCAGCATTCCGTTTGAGTTTGCCGCCGGAACGACTTTGGCCGCGGGCGAGCGAATTCTGGTAGTCAAGAACTTAGCGGCGTTCCAGGCGGCTTATCCGAGTGTCAGTGGCTCGTTGATCGCGGGCGAATTCATGGGCGGACTGAGCAACGGCGGCGAAACAATTCGCTTGGACGACGCTGGCGGTGAAAGAATCGTCGAGTTCACTTACAACGACGCCGATCCGTGGGCTCTCGCCGCCGACGGTGCCGGCGCGTCGTTGCAATTGGTCGATGAAGTATCGACGCCGACTAACTTGTTAAACAAGTATTACAGCTGGCGAGCCAGCAATCGGTTAGGCGGCACGCCCGGTGAGGGACCGGTTGCTTCGAATCCCAACATTGTGATCAGCGAAGTGCTCGCTCACACCGACGATCCGCAAAAGGACTTTATCGAACTTCACAACCCGTCCGGCAGTGCGATCGATGTCAGCGGTTGGTGGTTGAGCGATACAGATTCGCAGCTGCAAAAGTACCAAATTCCAACGGGCGCAGTCATCGCAGCTGGCGGTTATGTCTCGTTCGATGAAACTCAGTTTAACCCGAACCCGCTGTTGCCTGGCCCGAATGATTTTGCGTTATCCAGCGCGGGCGATGAGGTTTGGTTGACCAATGCGATCGCGAACGTTGGGACTGCAGTCATCGACGTGCTCCAGTTCGGTGCGACTTTCAACGGCGAATCTTTAGGTCGGATGCCGGCTGACGGTGGTCGTTTGAGCCCGTTAGCCGCTCCGACTCCCGGCGAAGCAAACCGTGCCGCGCGCGTCGGGCTGGTTCTCATCACCGAGGTCCAATACCACCCGGATGACCCGACGGCCAGTGATCTTCAGATCGCATCCGATTTGACAACGAGTGATCTGGAGTTCGTTGAGATACATAACCCGACTGGGGCGGATGTCTCGCTGGTGAACTGGCAGTTAAGTGGTGGGGTTGATTATGACTTTGCCGCGATCTCGCTGGCGGCGGGCTCAACGGCGTTGGTGCTGCGGTTCGATCCTGACTTGGCGGAGAACGCAAACAAAGTCACCGCGTTCCGCAACCACTACTCGATTGGGGCTTCGGTAGCGTTGATAGGAGGATACGCCGGTACTTTATCCAACAGCTTCGCGCGGGTCGAAATTCAACAACCCGATGCTCCGTCACCAGAAGACCCCACCAGCATTCCGCGCGTGACGTCGGACGAGGTGCTGTACGACGATTTGGCTCCGTGGCCCGACGCCGATGGGAACGGTGATTCGTTGCAACGCGTTGCAGGTAATGCGTCTGGTAACTTGGTGGCCAGTTGGATTGCTCAAGCACCGACGCCCGGCGCAGTTTCGCTATTGGCCACTGCGCCGCAGGTTACGGCGGTTGTCCGCGACGGTGGCGGTGAGCTGGTGCGTCCCGACCTGATGGAGGCCATTTCGTTTCGCTTCGACACCGACGTGAGTGTTTCCGCCGGAGCGTTGGAGTTGACCAACGAGACCTTGGGCGGCCAGTCGGTTGATATTTCGGATGCGGTGTTCAGCTACGATCCGACGTTGCGTCAAGCGACATGGGATTTTGGAGATTTGTCCGAGCCACTTCCTGCGGCGTTCTACAACGCGACGTTGGTGGCGAACCAGATTAGCGGCGTGGGTTCAGACTTGAGTTTGGCCGAGGACTCCACCACCAGTGTTTACGTGGCTCTACCGGGCGACGCTAACCTGGACGGGAAGGTCGACGTGTTAACTGATGCTGCGACTTTGGTTGAGAATCTGGGTACGGATTCCGGTGCGATCTGGGCAACGGCTGATTTCACTGGCGATGGTGACGTTGACGTGATTGGTTCAGGCTCAAGTCCCGGTGACGCAGTGACCTTGGTCAACTTTTTGGGCGCTTCGGTTCAGGTGCCCACGGCGTCCAGGTCAGCCAGTCGTTTCTTCCGAGTTTCAGCATTGGCGGCAGGGCAGCCCAAGGCTTCAGCATTCAGCGGCTCGGTTGATGACCGCAATGAGCGTTCGGAGCTTAGCCCAGCGGGAACAAGCACACTTGCAGTGGCTGCGGAAATGGCCGGGCAATCGCAAGCCGATGAATGGTCGGTTGCTAACATCGACAAGGACGATTCGTCCGATTCCAACGCTCGCGATGCCGTGTTCGAGGGGGCTTCAGTCGGAGACGAATCATCGGATGCTTTCGCGAGCCCACTCGACGGCCTGGTGTAAACGGCAACAGGTTTTCGTGAAAATCGCATCCGGGAAATGCAAAGAAAAACCCGCGTTTCCGAGTGGAATCGCGGGTTTCTGGGTTTGAGCGGAGATGACAGGATTCGAACCTGCGGTACAGTTTGACCCGTACACCTAATT
>CAZLFF010000160.1:0-6936 GCA_964558755.1 uncultured Pirellulaceae bacterium | reverse complement strand
CTCAATCTTAATATCGAATCGATGATCCCGATTGAGCGAACGGGCACCGAGGAATCACGGTACGTGCTGCGTCGTGGCGAACAAGAAATTGGGGTCGAAGACTTGCGAGCGGTCGTAGCGGCAGTACGAGCGGCCGGTGAAAAAGGCATGCATGTCACGCGATTTAAGGGTCTCGGCGAGATGAACGCGGAAGAACTCCGCGAGACAACGCTTGACCCAGAGCATCGAACGCTGATCCAGATCACGATGGATAATGCTGCCGAAGCCGACAATATGTTCCGGATCCTCATGGGCGACAAAGTAGAACCTCGCCGCGAGTTCATCGAAAAGCACGCACTGGATGTTCGAGAATTGGATGTCTAGTGCGGCGCCGTAGGCGTCATTTTGGTGACGCCGCGGGTATCGTTTGAGGACCGCGCACGTACGCGAGGCGTTGTCGGTAAATCGAATTTTCTAACACGAGTCGGCCTGATCAGATGAACATGGAAGTCGCCAATCTAGACCCCGCCATTGTTTGGACGCACTTCGAGCAACTTAATGCTGTTCCGCGTCCGTCGAAACAAGAAGAACGCGTTATTGCGTTTATGAAATCATTCGGCGAAGCATTGGGTTTCGAAACGATTGTTGACTCAGTCGGTAACGTCGTGATCAAAAAGCCGGCGACGCCAGGTCGCGAAGACCGTCAAACGGTGATTCTGCAGTCGCATTTGGACATGGTGCATCAGAAGAACACGGACACCGACTTCGATTTTCAAACTCAGGGAATTGAATCTTATATTGACGGCGAATGGGTCAAAGCAAAGGGCACAACGCTCGGGGCTGACAATGGTATGGGCGCCGCATCGATGATGGCGGTGCTCGCGTCGACCGACATCGAACACGGTCCGATCGAATGCCTGTTCACGATTGATGAAGAAACAGGCATGACGGGGGCACAGAATATCGATCAAGGTCTGTTGACCGGCAAGATTTTGATCAACACGGACACCGAGGACGAAGGTGAACTCTGTATCGGCTGTGCGGGCGGTGTCGATACAACGGTAACGTTGAAGTACGAAAAAGTGGCTGTTGAGGACGCGAGCCAGCTGTCAGGTTTTAAGGTTTCGGTGACGGGCTTGATGGGCGGACATTCTGGGTGCGAGATTCATTTAGGGCGTGGTAATGCCAATAAAATCATGAACCGCCTGTTGCAAGCGACCGAGGAAGAATACCAAACACAAATTATCTCCATTCACGGCGGTAGTCTTCGCAACGCGATTCCTCGTGAGTCCTTCGCGACCGTCACGGTACCCAGCAGCCAATCGATCGAGTTTCAGCAAGCGATTGCAAAACTCTTTGGGCAGATTCAGCAAGACTATCAAACGACCGACCCAGAAATGGTAGTCAAAATTGAACCATTCGATGAACCTTTGGCCGCCGTGATGGACCCCGCGAGTCAGCAACAGTTCTTGGCGGCGGTCGCCACCGCTCCTAATGGTGTTCACAAAATGAGTGAAGCGGTGTCGGGCTTGGTCGAGACGTCTACTAATTTGTCCAAGGTTGAACTCAACGACGGCCAAGCCTCAATTCAGTTTTTGACGCGCAGCAGTGTCGAAGTTGGCCGAGATGAACTGGCCGGTATGATTCAGGCTAACTTTGAAAGAATTGGTGCAACCGTAGAGCACGCCGGCAGCTATCCGGGTTGGGAGCCGAACGCTGATAGTGACATCAAGCGTTTGATGATTGGCGTTTATGAAGACCTTTACGGTTCAACACCGATCGTCAACGCGGTCCACGCGGGGCTTGAGTGTGGGATTCTCGGCAGTCGCTATCCTGGCATGGACATGATTAGCTTCGGCCCAACGATCAAGCATCCGCACAGCCCCGACGAAAAATGCCACATCCCAAGCGTTAAAAAATACTGGGATTACTTATTGGCTGTGCTGGAAAAGATTCCCGGCTAACGTCCCCGCTACACCGTTTTTTGCGACTCGAAATCACCAACTAAGGCTGTTACCCATGCCCAAGCTAACTATTGTCGCCCACGTTACAGCGAAGGTCGACCAACAAGATTTGGTTCATAGCGAGCTCAAAAAGCTAATCGCGCCGACGCGAGAAGAAGATGGTTGCGTGCAGTACGATCTGCATCGTGACAACAGCGATCCGGCTCATTTCATGTTTTATGAAACGTGGGATTCGCGGGAACTCTGGCAGCAGCACATGGGTAGCCAGCATTTGAAAGACTTTTTGACAGCGACCGATGGTGCCGTTGAAGAACTGAACGTGTTCGAAATGACTATGGTCAAGTAACGACTGGGTTGAGTGCTACCATCCCGACCGAGTGAACCAGCCTTTGTACCAAACGGTAAACCGCTTCCAAGCTGCTCGGTAAGCATGGATTTTCATGTCGGCCTTGGCGGTGGCGACCGCTTGGGCGTCAGGACTGGAGTTTTGTTTTCCGCACTTGGCACAAAAACTGATTCCGTTGGGCAACGGTTCGTGACAACCGTAACATTGGCGTGATGAGGCGTTCATGCTGCGTGGTAGATGTTACTTTGCGATGTCTTCAAACTTAAGCAGGTATTCCGAGACCGTCTCGTCTTCGTCTTCGTAGGTTCGGAAGGACATGCCCTTCCAACATTTACCCATTGCCCAAACACGTTCGAAGGCGTCACGAAGTTGGGGTTCGGTGAACTGAAGCGTGTCACGTTCAGCCGGGAAGGATTCGGCCATGTCCAGATACGGTTTTTCGTCCGCGGGAATTTGTGCCTCGGCGTAGTTGATCCATTTTTCTAAGCTATCCATTGCCACACCGTGATTGTAAAACGCGGTGCCGATTGACGGTTCGTCAGAATCTGCCGGTCCGAACAGATTTGCCCGACCATTTGCTCGACTCAATTGGCCAGCTTGTCGCGGGTGCAGATTGATGACGTACCAGTTGTCAGCAATCAGCGACCCCGATTGAATCGATGCATCAAATTCTCCCAAGTCCCTCAATACGCTCCAGCGAAATGAAATCGCACCATCATCCTGACTGCGAACGGGAGGAATGAGCGCTAACTCATTGAGATCTTCTTCCTCGGGAAAGTGTTCCTGAGCCGATTCGATCAGCGACTCAAGCAAGGACCAATACTCTGTGAAGGTTTGTTCAACGGCCGCTGCGTCATTCGTACCGACGACTAGAGCCGGCATGGGCAAGGGCAGGGGTTCGCCAGAGGGCGGCATCTCGGCGTGCCAGGCGTTGGGTCCGCTGATCGCTTCAACGAACAAGCCAGCTTCCTGCCCGTCGATTGCCGGCAACAGTTTCTCTCGCGTAACGGTATCGAAACGACCGACAAGATCTTCGATATCGGTAACGAAAGCTTTTAGTGCGATCAGTTTTTCCCGATCGGTCATTATTTCGCTTTCGCGCGGTTGCTCCTCGGCCGCATCGTTATCTTCTGCCGGGACTTCAGGTGAAGTTCTCTCGGTTGGCTGTCCATCGGTTAGTTCAAGATTGAAATCGTCTAGAGAATCTTGGTTTGCCTTTTCTTGGTTTGTTCGTTCGGTCAGTTTGGCCGAATCAGGATTAACATCAGTGTTGTCATTTCCATTCAGCTCCTTTTCGATTTGCTCCATGCCAAAACTTTTGGCGTAGCTGTATAACCGCGAGCCCCATTTGGTAGCCATGTTGTACTGGTCCGTCAGCCGGTACATTCGTTGATTAAAGAAGGCGATCGTGTTTTCGCTGGCGTGTGAGCCCAGCGTCAGTGCCTTCGATCCGTCGAGCATTGGATGCTGATAGTCGCTGCGAGCGTAACCGCGGATTCCGTCTTTGGCCAAACTGGTAAAGGAGAAAGATCTGCCTTGAGCCGGCATCAGTTCGCCAAAATCGGCGACTAAATCACGGGCGTCGGCCTCAATCCGCTCGATGTAAAACTCTTTTTTGTGATCGGGGATTTCATCAATCTCACGAACAACAACTTCGAGCAAAGGCTTGATCTGATCAACAATCCCATCAAACGAATAACTAGTTTTCGCGTACTCTTGGCTGATGTACGACACGGTGAGCAGCTTTTCGTTCTTGTCGATCGCGTCGCGAAGCGGCTTGAGTTCGGTCATATCGACCAGTCGATCGGCCTTGCCAAAATCGGTTAGCTTGGCAGGATTCTGGCCAATCCCGACGACTAGCAAGTTATCAACAATCCCCATCGCGACCGTGGCTCGCTTGGACGCAACGATCGGTTGCAGTTGCTCGAAGATGGCTCGCCCGTCATCGCCATCCATGTTCTCCATCAGTTCGTCCCACGGAAGTTTAGACAGATCCAAATCGGCCATCAGCAAATACTGATCGTCTTCGTCGACGACACGATAGAAGTCCTGGATCATTTCCAGCTCTGCAGGGATGTTCCGCATCCCTTGCTCCAGAGCCGATCGAGCCAAACCTAACATACCTCGAAAACCGTCGGGGTTTTCTAGTCGCGACCCCATAATCATCGTTGGACACTCTTGGTTGCCCAGCGATTCGGCAATTATTGTTGCCAGCTGTTGTTGCTGGGCTTCGGTCAGGTCATCACCGTCATTGCCAGCCGCCATCGCGACCATTTTTGTTTGGATCTCTTGGGCAGATTTCACCACCGGCAACACATCGTTATCGACGTAGATAAACAATTCGTTGTCGATGACCTGCTTTGCGATTTGCCACACCGATTGAAATACGATACTGTCGATCGAATCCCCGTAGCCCTTTAAATACTGGGCAAACGGATTGTCTTCGTTGTACGCCTCATAGCCCCGCGTGCGACCGCGGCGATAAGCCTTTTTCATCCCCTTGGCGACGTCGCTGGCCTTGATGGATTGATAAGCGTTGCTTTCGAAAATCGCATCAACAACCGATTGATGGTTCATGGTCGCAAAGTAAAAACCGGCCGTTTGCGGCACGCGCATTAGTGAACCACGTTGCGATGCGTCCTGGACCGCCGTGGCGTCTTGCACAGCTGCCGCAGAGACAAGAGTCGTGTCGGCTGTTTGAGCAAACGCAGCGTTAGCGGCGATCAAGCCAGTCAAGCACGAGAAAGCAAGTACGGTTAAAATGTCAGATTTCATGGGACTTTTTGCGTTAAAGGCGGCGAATAGGCAGCAAACGTTTTCGAGCGTGGACGCGGCAACGGTTTGTTTATTCGAAGGCTTTTAGCCATTCTTTGCAAGTTTGTAGATTATTTTTCCAGCCGCAGAAGCTTTCAAAATCAGCTTGCCTAACGCTACGCCAGAGCATGTGGCCTATTTCTCGGCGATTTATCCTTCGCTTACGCGCTCGGCTTTGGTTTTGAGAGTTCCTCTCGTTGTCTCATCGGATGGACCGACGCTAGGTTTCGTATCGCTCTAAAACGGGTTCGTCGATACGCTATCGAGATGAAAGGATCGACTGTCTCAACAGAGAATGCAAAAACGCTGCCCATGGCCACGCTCACTGGCTTGGCGGTGATTCCCGTTTTGCTGCTTGTGGGATTACTTTGCAAGTCACCTAATTATCGCACGGTAGTTGATCCCAACCAGCCGTTGGCTTACCCGTTGGGCGGTGATTACCTGCAAGAGTACATCGGTGGACGATTGATCTCGCAAACTAACACACGTGACCAATTATACGACCAAGAGTTTTTTCAGGCTGCTCAACACGACCCGCAAGGCTTGGGATTTGCTTGGGACGACAACCGTTACTTTCCTGCTGTGTACCCGCCGCATTGGTACGCGGCCGTTAGCCCACTATCTGAACTGCCGTACTTAACGGCGGCTCGGGGATGGTTGGTCTTGATGACCACTGCGTTGTTGTTGGCGATTTGGCTGCTGCGAGGCTACGCGCGAGTGCCGGCCCCAGCGTTAGCAATATTATGTTTGGCCCCGCCGGTGATTGCTTGTTTGGCGTCGGGCCAGAAAGGGACGTTGCTGTTACTAATTCTGACGGCGACGTATTTGCTACAAGTCAACGGTCGTCCCCTGCTATCGGGACTAACATTTTCGCTGATTGCATTCAAACCGCACTTAGGCTTAGCAATCGGTTTACTGATGCTGGTGTTGCAGAACTGGCGCTGGGCAGCAGGCGCGGTGTTGGGCGTGCTTGTGTGGGCCGGTGTGCCATTGCTTTTAAGTAGCAGTTTACTGATCGATTACGTTCAGTCGATGCTCAATGCTGGCAATTACGTTCAGACAGCCGGTTACAATTTGCACCAGAGCTACTCATTGTGGAGCTTCTGGCAGTTGTTGTTGAAAGACGCCGCGGCTGCCAAGTACTTTACCGTGGCCAGTAGTCTAGTGGTGCTGACCGGAGCAGCGACCATGATTCGATCACGGTGGAAAACGGCTGACGAGCAGCCAGACTGGCGATCGGTTTTTTCGGTAATGATTCTTGCTACTATCGTCACAGCGCCGCATTTTTACGACTACGATTTAACGATCTTGTTGCTGCCGGTTGGTTTGCTGACCCGCGTTACCCTAGATTCTGTCGCTGGTGGTTTAGTCCCGTCAAAGAAATACATCGCTTGGGTCCCCGTCGCGTTGTTGGTTGCTGTCTTATTTCTAAACAACACGCTGATTGCCTTTGCCAAGTACTCGGGAATCCAGTTGGGTGTTGGGTTGCTACTAACGGCTGGTTGGTTAGGGACAAGGCTTGAAAAACCGGTCGGAGCTGGCGAAAAAAACCCGCCAGCATGACTGGCGGGTTATTGGTTTTCAGTTTTGTTTGGTCAGTGTTTGACGTTATGCCAAACCTTCGCAGCGATTGACGCAGTTCAAATCATCGAACGCCACTTTCAGTCGTTCGACAAATGATTGCTCACCTTTACGCATCCAAGCACGAGGATCGTAGTATTTCTTGTTTGGCACATCGTCACCGTCCGGGTTGCCAAGCTGAGTTTGCAGGTAGCCTTCGTTCGCTTTGTAATAGTCAAGGACGCCTTTCCAAGTGGCCCACTGCATGTCGGT
>CAZLFF010000159.1:0-6967 GCA_964558755.1 uncultured Pirellulaceae bacterium | reverse complement strand
GCGTGATCGGTGCCGGGCATCCACAGCGTGTTGTAACCCTGCATCCGCTTCATGCGAATTTGAATGTCTTGCAAAGTGTTATTGAGCGCATGCCCTAGGTGCAGAGCGCCCGTGACGTTGGGCGGCGGGATCACGATGGTAAAAGGCTTACGATCAGCGTCGGGAACCGCGTGGTAGTAGCCACCGGACTCCCACATTTTAGAAACGCGATTCTGAGCGTCGGCAAAGTCAAAGCGGCTAGGAATATCTTCAGGGGAAAACGTCATCGAGTAGCTTTCTGGGGGATTTTACAAAGCTGTGGCAGCTGGTGCACAACTGAGCCGTTGGGTCCGCCATGTTATAGAAAAAACCGCCCCGTTACCCAAGGTCGGAGCACTTAACCGTTCTTGCTGGCAAGAGCCGAATGTCCGATGATTGGGGAACTTACCAAACGTTTATTCACCCTTCATTTATTGTCAGAGGTCGATCATGCCGCAGTGGTGCACTGGAACTGTTGTGGACCGACGATCGTGGTGCCCCGGGCTGTTCACCATCACGGTGGAAACGGACGAAGTCCAGCCATTTCTCCCCGGTCAGTTTCTACAGCTGGGCGTGTTCCCGCCGGGGCAGGACGGCGACACCGACGCACTAATCAATCGTCCGTACTCGGTCGCGTCTCCACACGGGCGGCGGCTGGAGTTTTTCATCGTGACGGTCGAGGACGGTGAACTGACACCCAAGCTACAAGCGTTGACCGTCGGTGACACGCTGATGGTTTCCCAGAAAGCGGCCGGCAGCTTCACCCTGAAAAAGGCTCCTGAACACGGCCGGCATCTGTGGCTGATCGCCACTGGCACGGGGTTAGCCCCCTACATCGCGATGCTGCGGACGGAGCAACCATGGGAACGATTCGAGAAAATCGTTTTGGTCCACGGGGTGCGTTTCGCGAACGACCTCGCTTACACCGAGGAGCTAAAACAACTCGAGGCAGATCGCCCCGACCAGTTTCGCCTGATCCAAACACTGACTCGCGAAGAATCCGCCGACGCGCTCAAGGGCCGGATCCCAGAACTGCTCGATGACGGGCAACTAGAATCGACCGCTGGTTGCCAAATCAACCAAGAGGACTCGATCGTGTACCTATGTGGGAACCCGGCCATGCTGGACTCGATGGAAGAGGCTCTCGGCAAACGTGAAATGAAAAAGCACCGCAGCAAAAGCCCCGGCAACATTGTCCTGGAGCGATACTGGTAGCCGAGCGTGATTGCCGTGGGCCGGACGCCGATCGAGGGATAAATTCCCGCCAGCCATCACGCGCCGGCCGGCTTGCATGGCTTCGATTGAGCCTGCCAATGCACTATTATGGTGCAGCTGTTGTCCATTTTTCCAAGGGAATCCCATCGTGTCGTTTACTGCTGGATTTGAACACATCGTTCGCGAGAACGAGCCCCTCGCCCCACACACCAGCCTAAAAATCGGCGGCGCGGCCGAGTTCTTCGCCGAACCAACGACGCGAGAAGAACTCTCTGCGGTCGTCGCGCGAGCGGCCGAGCTGCAGATGCCAGTCCGATTGCTTGGTGGTGGCTCGAACTTATTGGTCAGCAGCGAGGGCGTAAAGGGCCTCGTCATTCACTTGGCGGCTCCTGAATTTTCTCAAATCAACGTCCAAGGCAACACGATCACCGCGGGCGGTGGAGCACGACTATCGCACTTTATCGCCACGGCGGCGCGGGAAGGATTCGCCGGGCCCGAACAATTGGTTGGCATTCCCGGAACGGTCGGTGGAGCGCTGCACAATAACACGGGTTACCACGGAGTCGATTTTGGGACCTGGGTCCAGTCAGCGACCGTGATGACACGCGACGGAAAAGTCGCTACGCGAGACAAGGATTCACTTTCGTTTTCCTACCGTGAGAGCAGCCTAACTGAGCTAGCGATTCTGGAGGGCACCTTCGCCTTCGAAACGGAAGCCGCCGACGCGCTGACCAAACGCATGCAAAAATTGTGGATCGTTCGCCGTGCGGCTCAGCCTGAGGCCGACGAGCACTCCGCCTACATGTTCCGCGACCAAGGCGGTGAATCGGCCAGTCGCTTAATCGCTGACGCGGGACTCGCAGGTGAGTCCGTCGGATCGGTTCGGCTGTCCGACCGCGACCCCAACTTCTTCGTCGCCGGTCCCGGCGCGACCAGCGACGAGGTCTTGCAGCTAATGGAAGTCGTCCGAAACCAAGTGGCCGAGCGATTGGAGATCGAGCTGCAAGGAGCGATTCAGGTCTGGTAACTGGAACATAAGCCCCCCAGCCACCAACTAACTAGAGGCATTTCAGAGATACATTTCTGAACCCGCTGCAGTTTTTGAAGCAGGCTCTAGGTAAATCGTAGCAGGGCGTATTTCTTTTTGCCGCTGCGAAGAACCATCATCGTCTCACTGGCCAAGTCATCCGGCCCCAGCGTCGTGTCCAACTCCTCGCGGCGATGATTGTTGACGTAGGCACCGCCCTGCTGGATCGTGCGGCGAGCGTCGCCCTTGCTTTTGCTTAAGCCGGCCTCGTGCAACGCATCAATCAACGGCAGGCCATCACTTAATCGGTCACGTGGCAACTCGCTGCTAGGCACATCGGCGAAGATATCGGCCAAGTCCGCATCCTTCAGATCCGTAATTTCAGCGCCGAAGAAAATTTCGCGCGCGAACTTGGCTTTCTCAAGCCCGGAGTCACCGTGGATCAAACGAGTCAGCTCTTCGGCCAATCGGGTTTGGCTTTCTCGTTTTTGCGGTGCCTCACTGCGTGCAACGTCCAACGCTTCGATTTCTTCGCGACCGATTTCGGTTAGGAACCGCAAACACTTACCCGCGTCTTCATCGGCGACGTTGTACCAGTATTGGTAAAAAGCGTACGGACTGGTCCGATCACTTGAGAGCCAGATTGCTCCAGATTCTGTTTTGCCCATCTTGGTGCCGTCGGACTTGGTCAGCAGCGGGCACGTCATCCCGTACAACGATTTGCCCAGCATCCGTCGACCTAGGTCGATCCCCGCGGTGACGTTGCCCCATTGATCGCTGCCACCGATCTGCAATTCGCAATCGTATTGCTTGTTCAAGTGAACGAAGTCGTAGGCTTGTAAAAGCATGTAGCTGAATTCGGTGTAGCTAAGCCCCGCGTCGCTACCAAGCCGAGACTTGACCGAGTCTTTTCCTAACATCACGTTGACCGGAAAATTCTTGCCGACATCGCGTAGAAATGCGGTGTAGCTAAAGTCTTTCATCCAGTCATTGTTGTTG
This sequence comes from uncultured Pirellulaceae bacterium, assembly GCA_964558755.1. Lineage (GTDB taxonomy): Bacteria > Planctomycetota > Planctomycetia > Pirellulales > Pirellulaceae > Mariniblastus. Next base: position 3,708 of record CAZLFF010000159.1, on the reverse strand, counting down.
ACTAGCACGGCAGATTGATCGCCCGCGTCAAAATCCAGCAGCTGCTCCATCTGGACTTGGATGCCGGCAATATTCGCGTCCAATTGTTCCGCCGACAGCAAGTTTCGCTCGGCACTTTTTCCGCTAGGATCGCCGATCATTCCCGTGGCGCCACCGACGATCGCGATGGGGCGATGCCCGGCTTTCTGAAAACGACGCAGCAGCATCAACGGTAGCAGGCTGCCGACGTGCAGGCTGTCGGCGGTCGGATCAAACCCCGCGTACACCGTGCGACTGCCTTCGTTCAACCAGCCGGGCAAAAAGTCGTCGGCCGTGGTTTGGTGAATCAACCCACGCCATTGAAGATCACTAAAAATGTCACTCATCGTTAACGTTTGGGTGTGCGTCGTAAATTATTTCAAAAGAAAAACCCGCCGATGGCGGCGGGCTTTGGTACTGCTTAGGTTCTTCTGACCGCGGGACACGTAAGCTCGGCCAAGGTTCGGTCGGCCGATGTTCCGCTGTCAGTTTCCTGGTTTTTAGCTATCGCCGTCCGCGTCCGCCACGGCCCCTGCCGCCACGCCCGGACGAACGAGGGTTGCTCTTGTGGCTTTTGATGTTGCCTTCAATCAAACCGCTGATCGCGTCGTCCCAAGTAGGAACCTCGACTCGCTGACGTTCGCCGCGACCTGAATCGCGGTCGTCACGGTCTCGATTGGATCGGCCACTGCGGGACGATTCGCCACGCGGAGAATCGTCTTGGCCTCGGTCGCGCCGACTATCGTTGCGCCCGCCTCGACGGCCACGCTCATGTCGCTCATCGCGATCACGGCGTCCCGATCCATTTTTTCGGTCGCCACGGTCACCACGCGTCTCTTGGCTTTGGCTGTCGTCAGCTGACGATCCTGAGAACCCACTGAAAATGTCGTCATCGAAATCAACATCGGCTGATTCGCTTTTCGCGTTGGCGTTGGATGATTCCGTTTTGTCGCCACGATTTCGATTCCGTCCGCGACCGCCCCGTCGCGAGCGTTTGCGTTTCGGGCGTTCTTCGCGGTCACCGTCACCATCCCAGTCGCCTCGCGATGCGGGCTCGACGGCGGCAGCTGAGCGATCGCCAGAATCGTCCAGATCCCAACCGATATCAGACACGTCGTCAAAGTCGCTCGAATGGTCGTTGGCGTTGTTCGGTGCGGCATCGTCGCGACCCGCCTTAGCGTCTCGGTCACGCCCGCGGCCCCGGCCACGTCCGCGACGGCGTCGTGATCGACGTGGGCGATCTCCATCACTGGACGCGTTGTCGCCAGAGTCGTTCAGGCCCTCGGCGAAGGCTGGCACATCGACGTCGACATCATCAAAGCTATCGTCACGATTGCTGCTCGACTCGCTGGCCGATGTCTTTGCCTCGTTGCTCTCTTCGAAAGACCGTCGGCCGCGACGACCACCGCGAGGACGTCGTTCAGACCGTTCACCACGATCTTCGTCGCTAGACTGATCCCGTTCGCCATGACCTCGACTGGCTGACGCGTCATCAGTCGATCCACCGGCGGATTGGCTCGAAGTGTCCCGGCTCTCATTGCGGCGACCGCGTCGTCGGCGACGGCGTGGTTCTCGCTTGTCTTCACCAGCCTCGGACGGATCGACAAGGTCCCGGACCTCGAATTCAATGAAGTCATCGCCCTCGGAAACCGAATCGCTTGATTGGCCATCATTGGTCGCGGCGGATGCGTCGCCGAACATCGTTTTGAGTGGCGTGTCGTCCTCGGGCGAAGGTACGTCGTCGAGCCCAAAGAAATCGGCTTTCGGTTGATCCGACTTGGAGGCTGACGAATCGGACGAAGCCGATTGCGTTTCCTTTACGTCAACCGACGGTTCTTCTTTTTTATTTTTGGTAGCAGGAGCAGCCCCCGCAAACGCCGCGAAAATATCGTCCTCAACTCGTTCCGGTTCCGCCGATGCCGCAGCGGCCGGTTTCGTGACGGGACTAGGATCCGATTTCGGCTTAGCAGCCTGATCGGTTTTCACGGCAGCAGGCTTTGAAGCCGCGGGCTTGGCGACGTCCGAACTCGTGGCTGCAATCGATGTCTTCTTTTTCGCAGGCTCAGACTTGTCCCGCGCCGTCGCAGCGGGTTTCTTACTCGACTTACCGCCACCGATACCAAGGATGCCGGCCAAGAAATCCCAGTGACCGCCTTTCTCGTCCGCGCTGGAATCATCCGCTGCGGTTTCGGCTTCGCCAACCTGGGCAGCGGGTATTTCTGCCGGCGCATCGGCCACCGCGTCATTTGCTTGGGCCTCGGCAGCAGGTTGCGTATCGGTGTCCGATTTACTTTCGGAAGCCACAGGCTGGTCGATCGCGTCGTCTTCATCGTCCTCGATGGGTTCGACTTTGCGTGTCGCGTTGCCGCTAAAGTATGCGTAAATATCGTCGCTCACGTGTGTCTCCGTCGCCCGGCACGTATCGCGGTCGGGCGGATTGGGTCTAAGTACGGGTCATTTCCGCACAATGATTTAAGCGAAGGATTTTATCTGACGAGCGTCCGATGTTGATAGGCCCGCTGCCCGCGAAAGTCTGGTTTTTCCCGCATTTGAAGCCGGCGGGCGGTGGTTCTAGGGACTTTACCGCCAGCTAATGGGCGAGTGGACTCGGGTGCAAACCGCTGAAAACACAGAAACCCCGTGCCGGCAAGCGAGCACAGGGTTCCCGTCGAAGTTTCACCGCTGCTCCACCATCGCCCCTCCGGGTCGTGGCGGTCAGCTTCGATTCGTCTAGTCGCGACGGATCAGCATCGTGCCGTTGTCGGCAACGTCGAATAGCGGACGATCGTAGTTGTCGTAGTAGCGTCGACCCTGAGGTCGGAAGACGAACCCGACCGCAATGTTCCAAGCCTCTTCTGCGTTGCTGCCGAGGAAGCCTGGCGTGTTGAGCGCCGGGATACCTTCGTCGTGCAAGAAGTAAGTGAAGGTCGATTCAATCGCAATGCACTCGTTAAGCGGCACGTCGAAGTCCACACCAAGAATGGTTTGATTCTCTTCGGTCCAGCCGGCAAACAATTCACCAAAGCCACCGCCAGCGCCTCTTGTTCGCAAGTAGAAGCGGTACTGGTCGTGCACCCGAGCCGACTGGTCCGTAAACGCTGTTCCGTTGAAGGTAACCGGGAACGTGTCATCCTCTTGAGCAGCCGTGTAGCGGAAACCGAAAGTGCTACCGCCCGAGAATACCCAACCGAGGTCGGTACGAATTTGCGACAGGCTTGCATCGCCGTAGAACTCATCTTGCAAGAAGTCACCAACGACGCCGAACTGAAGGCCGTAGTCAACGCGTCGGTACAGACCTGCGGTAACAAACAATTGGTTGCGTGTGTCGTCGGTAAACTGGTTGCCGTTCAAGTTCGATTGAATCGAGCGGACACCGATTTGGCCCGATAGGACGCCGCAGGTCAACCGGCACAACGGAACGCCCAAGTTGATGCCGCCGTAGAAGCCAAAGTTACTGTCTTGGACCAGTTGGGCGCCGACCTCCGGAGATCCATACAGTGGCTCTTGAAAACCAACGGCACCGAAAAAGTACTCGCCGTTGCGAAGTACGCCACCAAGTCCCGCTAACCAACAGTCTCGCGGAGCACAGCCGCCGCGGCCACAGCATGATTGGCCGCCGCAAGCGTTTCCGCCGCAGCAGGAATCCTCGAAATACGCTCCCGCGTCGCCGCAACTGTCGCAGCCACCAAG
>CAZLFF010000158.1:0-7031 GCA_964558755.1 uncultured Pirellulaceae bacterium | reverse complement strand
AACGGGATTATGTAAGACAAAGTGTCGTCTATTGCGCTGACGACTTCTGTATATTAGCAGTGACTTGTTATCGATCAAACTCGATTGAACCGTTAGGCTGCTAATGGCGACGCTGCCATTGCCTTGGGTCGACTTGGTAATAGGCGGAAAGCAGCCTAAAAAGGTCAGCGTGTTCGCGTTGCATTTCGTGCGGCAGCTCGAAGAACGTCTCGCTAGCTACCGCAAAGAACTCGGCGCGGTTGGTCGCGCCGTAGTGGTCGAGCAGCGTGTGGCGGCCGGCGGCTGCTGCTTGGCTGAGGGATTGGTACTCGCGGTTGACAACCTGTTCCCACTGCTCGGTCTGATCGGCGTCAGGGAACATTACGTTGCCACCCATTTGGCCGTCGAGCCCGTCCAGCGCGTGAGCGAACTCGTGGATGACGACGTTTTGGCCGTCGTCTTCGTTGCGACCTCCCTGTAACGCGTTCTTCCACGACAGGATGATTGGCCCGCCCTGCCAGGCTTCGCCCGACCGATGTTCGGTGGTGCCCGCCGAATGACCGTCACGCGCGCGACGGCTGAAAACTTGCGGGTAGAGCAAAATGGTTCGCACATTGTCGAAGTAGAAATCCTTGACGCCCAACAGCATCAGGCACGCGTTCGCCGCGACCGTGACCTTCATTTCTTCGGTGAGCGTCAGGCCGTCGCAGCCTTCCCAGTGTTTCTCGCCGATGAAGACCTTGACGAGATTGTGCAGCCGTTGTCGTTCTTGGTCGGATAGGTTCCAGGTGAGCCGAACGTTCCGGTTGAGGTGCAGCGACCAGTGCTCGGGCCATGGTGACCGGACTAGGCGAGCTCGACGGCGTGTTTTCGACCACGGTAGCCAACTAAACAAGCGAGGCTCCTTGTCTGAATCACAAACCGCACGTTCGCGAGGGGCAGGTCCCTTGCTGACGCGGCGGGTTGTGATATCGGATGCAATTTCCGGTGCCCCAACGCGGTGCGATCGCTTGTGTAACTTGGCGAAAGCACTGAATATTCGTGAGTCAGGCCTTCACTGGGAAAGTTACTTCGCGACACTGGTACCGATTTGGGTGCGGTACGGTTTTTTAGCGTTGAAAAGTTCCAGTAGCTCTTGGCACTTCGCTTTCTCAGCGTCTGTTTCGGCCAAATCGGCCGCTTGCTTCGCGTACTTGACCGCGTCATCGTAGTTGCCGGCTTCAGCGGAGGCTGCAGCAAGCGTCTCGACGTGGTACCAGACCTTCCAGTCCCCGGCCTCGCAAGCCGCTTTCGCTTTCTTCACCGCCTCGGAGCCATTGCGGAAGCTTCCGTCTGGGCAGGTCGCTAGGAACCAAGCCGATGCGTTCAGGACCTCGTCGAATTCGGGGGCCATGTTTTCAGCCGACTCGAAATCTTCCTTCGCTTCTTTGAAGTCACCATTGCCTAGGTACGCTACGCCACGGTTGATCCGAGACACAGCGGAGTCTGAAAGGTCAATTGCCTTGTTATGATCGGCGATCGCGTCCTCATAGTCCTTGTTTGCCACGTGGCAGACGCCCCGGTTGTTGTAAGCGATCGGCAGCCGCGGCGCGTAGCGAACCGCTCGGTTCAAGTCGTACATCGCGTCGTCGACCTTATCTTGTTTGTACAGAATCCAACCACGCGCGTTGAGCGCCATCGCGTTTCGCGATTGCGTTTCAACCGCCTTGTCGGCCCATTGGAAGGCCTCGTCTAACTCGTTTTTCGCGAGATAAATATTGCTGAGGCCAACGTATGAATCCGCGATGCGTTTGTTCAGCTCGATCGCCTTGCGGTAATCCTGCTCGGCCTTGTCGGCGTCACCGTTTGCCTGATGAGCACTTCCACGCGAGAGGTAAAACCATGGGTTCTTTGGATTAAGTTCGATCGCTTTATCGAAACTTTTAAGCGCTTCTTCGTTGTTCGAGACGCCCGAGAGGACGACGCCCCGGTTAAAGTGAGCCTTAGCGAACTTCGGCTGGAGCTTGATCGCGTAATCGATGTCGATCAGGGCTCGCTTGAACTGTCCCTGAGCATTTAAAACGATGCCGCGGTTGCTCCACGTCATCGCGTTCTTTTTGTTGGCACGCAGTGATTCGTTCAGGTCGATGAACGCCTTTTTGTATTCGCCGTTTTCGTAATGGATCATGCCGCGGTGCGCCAGTGCGGGCCAATCCGCATCGTTGGCTTTGATCCGTTCGTCGTAGTGCTTCTGGGCCATGTCGAAGTTCATCACGTACTGGGTCGGCAGCCAGCCTTTGACGTCCTCGAGCGCACACCATTTTCCGTTAACGGAAATGACCGTGTGGATGCTGCCCTCAAAGACGCGGTCGACCTTCTTCTTGAAGATCTTCGTTTCGAAATTTGCGGTCACCACCACGCGGTCTCCGACCTCTTGGGCATCCGCGGTCGTGGCCAGCAGACAGCCGAAGCAAGCGATGGTCAGTGCGACGCGAAGGACGGTGGCGGGCGTATGATTCACTGTGAAAATGTTGGTAAGGGTGGTCATCGAAAATCGAAAGAAAGGGCGTAGGGTCGAAAATCCGCGGTCCAATAGGGTAGATGCGGCAGCCGCTTTGTGCAATCGTTGCCGCTGCCGTTTGTTATCGTCAGTCAACGGCCGATCGGTTTCACTTCCCGATGCAAAATTGACCGAAAACGATGTCCAGAATGTCGTCTGTGTATATCGTCCCGACCACGCGGCCCAGGTGATCCAGGGACTGGCGAATTTCCGCCGCGATTAGCTCCTCCCCCACGTTCTGGGCGGCTGCCTGTCTTGCCAGTTCTACCGATTGTGACGCAGCAGCGAGGCTTTTAGAGGTGCGGAGGACCGTTGAGGTAACGCCCGGCGAATTTGCCGATTGGCGTCGGGCCGCTCGTTCAAACAAAGTTTGCCGGAGCGAATCGACGCCGGCCCCGGTTTCGGAACTGGTCATGATGACGGCCAGATCGGCTTTCTCGGCCGCCGCGATCGCCCGCGCGAGTTCGTCTTGGCTAACTCGATCCGTTTGAGTCAGGACAAGCAAATCGTCTTGATCGGGCGAAGTGGGCGAGAGTGACTCGATCTTTTGATCCAGATTACTGTGGCAGGTTTGGGTTCCCATATCGGACGCGGTCTGTTGATGCGTGGCGATACAGTGAATGCGAATCTGAGCACGATCGGTTCGTTCGCCGCGGAGTTTTTGGGCGACGGCGTCGATTTCCGTGGGGGCGGTTTCTTCGACGCCCGCGGTGTCGATCAGTTCGATCGTGAGGTTGTCTTGGGCCAGTTTGCCCGTCACGTAGTCCGTTGTTGTCCCCGCCACGTCGCTAACGATCGCGCGCGGGTCGTTGAGCAATTGGTTGAACAGGCTGCTCTTGCCGGCGTTGGGCAGGCCGGTCAAAACTGCGGTAATCGATTGGTCCTCCACATGCCGCTGTTGGATTTGGTTCGAAATCTCCTCCAGCCGCTGGGAAGCACTCGTGAGTCGCGACAGTAAGACTTCGCTGGAGATAAATTCGATGTCTTCTTCGGCGAAGTCCAGCCCGGCCTCCAGTTCCGCCAAGATGCTGATCAGATCGTTCCGGATCTTGGTCAGCGGGTCGGCTAATCCTCCAGCCAGTTGCTGCAACGACAGCCGCAGATCACTGTGCTGCTTGGCATCGATCACTGCGAGGACCGCCTCGGCCTGCGTCAGATCCAAGCGACCGGACAAAAAAGCTCGCAGCGTAAACTCACCGGGCTGAGCCAGCCTTGCGCCCGCGTCGATCAGTTTTGCGAGCGCCAATTGCAACAGTGGCGGCGACCCCAAGGTATGAAATTCTGCGCTCGGTTGGCGCGTGTAGCTGCGGTTGGTGGGCCAGATCAGTAGGTCCCCGGGCAAGGTAACGCCTTCTGATTCGGTCGCAATTGAAAGACTCCCCGGAATCGCATCCACTGAGTTTTGCTTGGTGAGCGATCGACCGTCGTCCGGTGTAAATGAACGCGACAAGCACTCGATCATCGCCGGCCCACTAACGCGCAAAATGCCGCGGTGGCTCGCGCCGGGGGGCGAAGCAATGGCGGCGATCGTGTCGTCCGTGTCGAGGGTGACCATGGGCGATCGAGTATGGGAAGAACGAAAACTCTAGCTGGTTCAGTTTCACGGCAAAGCCGATGATCGCGCCGTTGGTAACGTAGTTACGATAAATGGTTTGGAACGCTACTTCCGATCCCTCAGCCGTTTTTTACGCTCGGCATCGGCTTTCTTTTTCTCGTCACGTTTACGTTGGGCTTCGACCTTGATCGCGGCGTCATCAAATCCCTTGGGCGCGCCCCCAAAGGCGAGCGTTGGTTTGGTGTCGCTGTCGAACTTACTGGTGTCGAGTACCGGTTTGGGCAGCGCCAGCTTTTCGATAATGCCCCACAGGCTGGAAGTGATAATGTACAGGCACAAACCTGATGGGACCTTGAAGAACATCAATCCCATCACCGGCATCATGAACGACATCATCTTTTGCATCATTTGCTGCTGTTCGTCGACCGCCTTAGGCATGAACAGTTTCTGTTGTGCCATGAATAAGATCATGGTTGCGATCGGCAGCAGGTTAAAGAACGGGCCCAGCCAGCCGGTTTCGTCGCCCAGCATCGATGGCATCCAGTCTTTCCAGTAGAACAACTTGTCCGGTGCCGACAGGTCGCTGCACCAAGACAGACCGGGGATGAGCGGTTTGTCACGTAGTGCCACGTCTACCGAAAGGCCTCGGTAGAGCCCGATAAACACGGGCAGCTGAATGAACATAGGCAAACAACCCGCCAGCGGGCTGTAATTGTGACGCGAGAACAGTTCGCGTTGGGCCTGCGACTGTCGTTGCAAGTCGTCGGGGTATTTTTTCTTGATCTCCATCATCTGCGGCTGCAAGTGCTGCATCATTTGCGCACTAAGTGCTGCCTTGCGCGAGAAGGGGATCATGCAGCTGCGAACAAGAACCGTCAGCAAGATGATTGCGAGGCCGTAGCTAAACTTTCCCGTCAGGAAATAGAACGAATGCAGAACCCAGAGCAACGGCTTGGAGAACATCGCAAACCAGCCGTAGGTCTCGACCTCATCGACGCCGTATTGCGAAAGCAGCTCGGGCTCTTTCGGGCCCATGAAGATGTCAAACGTCTGCTCGTAATTTCCGCCAGCGGGTAAATCGATTGCCTTTACCATTTGAAACGTGCAATCGACCAGTCTTTTCAGTCGCGCGTTTTCGGGCAGTTCGTAGCCGTAACCATTAATGAACGCGGATAGACTGTTGACCTCGAAGAGTTGATCGCCAGCCGTGTGAGGGATGACCGAAATATTAAAGTACTGCGTGTCGACGCCGGCGAAGTGCAATTGGCGGTGTTCATCGGCTTCCTCGTGCGGGTTGCAAATGAACTTGACCTCGGGCGGCTGCTCTTCTGCGGCGTCCACGATCTCAGGTCCGCCGAAGAAGACAAAGGATTCATGCTCGGTGCTGCCGACAACATCCCGGGCCCCGGCCAAGTATCCAATCGCGCTGCTGCGGCCGTGGATTTTCATGGTGTACCACCACGTTTCGGTCGTCGCGCCCGCTGGCCCGTCTAGCTGATAGGCCAACGTTTGGGGTTCCGCGCCGAGGTTCTCGATCTTTACCTGTAGTTGGATGTGAAAGGTTCGAGAATCTAGTTCGTGAACGTTCTCTGCCGAGACCAATGGCAGACGGTAGATCTTGGTGACCTTAAGCGGGCCAGTTAATTTGGCCGCCGCGAGTTGATCGGAGGAAATTGTGCGAGTGAACGCAACCTGACGATCATTGGTCTGAGCTTCATCAACGTCCCATCGCGCCGTTCGCAACGCCCGATCGAGATCCGGCCATGCTTTCTCACGTTCCTCACGTGTCTGCAGCAGCGACAAAGTAAAGGATTCCGGCAAGTCGACGCCCTCGGAAACGCGGGTGTTCTCGGGCCGGATGATCTGGATCGGCATGTCGGTTAGCGTCACGTCGGCGGACTTTTCGGTCCCGTCGCGATTTAGTTTGAGCGTGATTTCGTCGCCGGGCTTGGTCTCCGCCAGCATCACGTAAAAATCCTCGACCGATGTCACGGGCACACCGTCCAGCGCGGCGATCACATCACCCACCTTGATGCGTGCTGACGCGGCAGGGGTGCCGGGCCCGACGACGCGGATGCGGCAGCCCTCGTCCGAGTCGATCAGTTCCAATTGGCCGAGATAACCGCCGGTCCAGTCGAGGTCTCGGTACACGAATCGCTCACCCGGGCGTTTGCGAAAGTTTAGCTCGACACTGCGGATGGTTCCGCCGATGCGATTGGCCACGATCAGAAAACGCTCTTTGCCCTCGGCGTCCAATGCGCCGAGCGTGATTAGGTCTTCGGCCGTTTCGATCGAGTCCTCGGCGGTGACTGCATCGGCTGCGGCGGCCTGCTCCCTGGATGATGCAACCGCAGGGGCGTCGCTTTCGCTTTCATTTCGGGGCTCGGGCAGCGTCGTCGCGGCGGTTTCAGAGCCGGTTTTATCGGCGACAGTTTCCGAGTTCACGTCTGCGGCTTGGCTGGCCTCGTCCGCATCGATCGCCACATCGCCCGACGCGGCGTTAGGATCTGTTTCAGCCACTGCGGTGGTGGTCGGGGTCGTGTCCTGCGTCACCGGGGGCTTGTTGCGCTCTTGTAGCGTCATCGCAATCATCATGATGGCGGTGGCGGCAAAGATGAATAAAATTGAACGACTGTTCAAAACAAGGACCTCGGATGTTGCGTGGAAAGTTGGGGTTGGACCGTCGGGATGATCTGAAAAACAAGTGATCTAAAAATAGAACGCGTGCCGGCTGGGCACGCGATAAGTTGCCTTAATTCGTAAGCGGTAAAACAAGCGACTCATGATGCGTCCGCGGTTCGAGCGATCAGCGGCCCTCGACCAATCGATCGCCAAGGAAGTCATCTAGGTCATCGATCGCCAGAATCTTATCGCGAGTAATCTGGAAATCGTATTCGACCCGCCGGAACTCGACCGCCGCGCCGTCGAGAATCACGTAACTGCTGCGGGGGTCATTGT
>CAZLFF010000157.1:0-7090 GCA_964558755.1 uncultured Pirellulaceae bacterium | reverse complement strand
CTATTTTACGAAACCACGTTTTCGCAGCAACGCTGATGTATCGACGTCGCGGCCGCGGAAATTCCGAAAGCTCTCCGCCGCGTCGGTCGTGTCGCCGACGGAAAAAACGGTTTCCAGCAGTCGCTGGCCAAGCGTTGGGTCGTAAAAACTGCCGGCTTGCTCGAATGCCTCGGCCGCGTCCGCTGTCAACGCATCGGCCCATAGGTAGCTGTAGTAGCCTGCCGAGTAACCATCACCACTGAAGACGTGACTAAAGTGCGGCGTGCGGTGCCGCATCACGATTTCAGGTGGCATTCCCAGTTCCGCCAGCGTCTCTTTCTCGAATGCTGCCGGGTCGATTGTTGCGTCGCCAGCAAGATGCAACTTCATGTCGATCAGGGCACTGGCTAAAAACTCAACCGTGGCGAACCCCTGATTGAATGTGGCCGCTTTCTCAATCTTAGCCAACAGGTCGGCTGGCATAGGCTGGCCGGTTTCGTAATGCGTCGCGAACTTCTGTAGCACTTCGGGCGTCGACAACCAGTGCTCGAACACCTGCGACGGGAACTCAACAAAATCGCCCGGGACATTGGTGCCCGATTGGCTGGGGTACTCCACGTCGCTCAACAGTCCGTGCAGCGCGTGACCGAACTCGTGAAACAACGTCGTTGCATCGTCCCACGAAATCAGCACCGGTTGACCTTCCTCGCCACGCACGAAATTCGAGTTATTTGAAACGATCGGAGTGATGGCTTCGCCCAAGTTGCTCTGGTCGCGATAAGAGGTCATCCACGCGCCGCTACGTTTACCCTTACGAGCGTAGGGGTCCAAGTAAAACAGACCGGCCTGTTTACCGTCCTGCTCGATCGCTTTCCAAACTTCGACGTCGGGATGAAAAACCGAAACGTCGTGAACTCTCTCAAACTGCACATTAAACACCTGCGACGCGGCCCACAGCATCCCGTCCCTTAGCTGATCAAGCTGCAGATACGGCTTAACCTCGTTGAAGTCCAAGTCGTACTTCACCGCGCGAACCTTTTCGGCGTAATAGCGATAGTCCCACGGCTCGATCGTGATCCCGGGGGCCTCGGCATCCGCGATCGCCTGCATGTCTGCAACTTCTTCCTGGACCCGCGCGATTGCATGAGGCCAGACTTGCAGCATCAAGCCCATTGCCGCAGCGGGCGTTTTGGCCATCTGAGGCTCAAGACGCCAGTGCGCATGGGTCGCATATCCCAGTAGCTTTGCACGCTGGGCTCGAAGTTTGAGAATCGTTGTGATGATCTCTTTGTTGTCATTCGCGTCACCATGGTCACAGCGATCGTAATAGGTCGTCCAAACCTGCTCGCGCAGCTCGCGATCGTCGGCGTACGACAGGAATGGCTCCATCGACGAGCGCGTGTTGGTCACGGCCCACTTGCCCGGCTGCTGCCGCGATTCCGCCTCCGCCGCCATAGCCGCGACGACACTTTCGGGTAAACCGCTCAGCCGTGATGCATCGTCGATCCACGTGACGTACTTTTCTTCATCAGCCAAAACGTTCTGGCTGAACTTGGTGTACAAGTCCGCCAGCGTCGTGTTGATTTCCGATAGTTCGGCTTTTTGGTCGGCCGACAAGTCTGCTCCACGTCGCACAAACGACTTGAAACACTCATCAACCAGACGCTGCTGCACGCGTGAGAGTTGACCAAAACCGTCGCTGTTCTGGACGGCTTTAACCCGATCGAACAGCGATTCGTTCTGGACGACCCAGTCGCGTTGAGCGGCCGATTTTTTCGCGATGCAAGATTCGATGTCGGGAATCGGACCGAGGTTCAGATTAGATGCATGAACCTGAAAGATTGCCTCCAAACGTTCTAACGCCTCGCCCGATTTTTCGAGCGGCACGAACGTGTTCTCAAACGTGGCGGGCTGGTCGGTCGCGGTGATCGAATCGATGTCTGCCCGAGCCATCTCAATCGCTCGGTCGTAAGCAGCGACGAACTGATCGGGTTGGACTAGATTCCATGGCGGTACGCCTCCGCAGGGGCCCGTCCATGGTTGAAGAAGAACCGATTGCGTCATGGGTCGTAGCAGGTTTGGCTGAAAGGAAATGATGTGCTCGCGGTGATCGGACAGCCTATCAAAAAACACACGAACTCATCAGCCACACAAATCTGGCGAGCCTTCGCATCTGTTCCTTAGCATCTGTTCTTTAGGGAGAAACAAAGAGCGAATCCGATGCGATCTGCAGCTGCGGAACACGATCCGTTCCGAAGCCACCGCCAAGCATGGCAGGGATGCTCGCCCAGCGTGGGAGAGAAAAAGATGGTGAGCGAGCGGCCTCTGAGACGGCGGAGAGAGAAAAGATGAGGCCTTTGGCGTGCCCGCTCACCGAAGAACCCGCCAACGCAACCATTGTGCCAATGCGGTAATCCTTTCGAACGACGTCGAATTCGTTACGGTTTTCGTTATTTCCATCAATCCACGGTCGTTTTAACGCCGATTTCAGTCTCGTTCTGAGACCAAAAGTTCAAATTCGAGCGTATATTGATCGTACGGGCATGCCGAAATCCGGTAGACCCCGCAAAGTCGTGCGGAGCATTCCAGCATCCATCGGAACGCCACGCAGGCCCAAGTTGTCCAATTAATATTCGTCCGGTTGGATATAAGGAGGGAAGATGATAAACACGACCAACAACCGATCACCTCTGTTCTTCCTCTGCTTGGTCGCAGCAGGACTAGGGGGAGGACTTGCGGCCGGCCTTGGATTCACGCTCGCCCAGCAACCATCATCCGTTCCCCCGGTTGTCCGACCGACTGCGGAAACCGCCGGCTCGTCAACCCGTGGTTCAACATCCAAAATCCAGCCAGATAGGGAGCTGGATACTGGCTCCCGAATTGACAGACAACCAAAGCAAAAAGTAATCAAGACTCCTGCCGAATGGCGGAAGCAGCTAACGGCCGAGGAGTATTACGTGACCCGAGAGAAGGGCACAGAGCGTGCGTTTTCGGGTAAGTATTGGGACAACAAAAAAGAGGGAAAGTACACTTGCGTGTGCTGCGGCCAAGAACTGTTCGATTCGAAAACGAAGTTCAGGTCAGGAACCGGCTGGCCCAGCTATTACAAACCCGTAAACAGAGAACACGTCGATTTAATTTCTGATCGGTCGTTCGGGATGAACCGAGTTGAAGTCACGTGCAGCCGCTGCGATGCTCATCTGGGCCACGTTTTCGCCGACGGCCCGCCACCGACCGGCCAACGCTATTGCATCAATTCTGCTTCGTTGAAGTTTAAGGCTGCGGCACCCAGCGGTGTAACTTCCGACACCAAACCAGCCGGAAGCGGAAAACCTACCACTGGCTCGGGTTCAAAAACAAAGTAGGCGACGGTCGTTGCCCCGCGACGCCGTCACCGGGCAGCGAGTCTGCGGCAGACAAATGAACCGCCAAACTACGAACAGCCAAACTCAGCAAGCTCCCTAGTCGCGATACAAATCATCCGGAACGATTTTTTGCAGACGAAAAAGTTGGCGAGCATGAAGCGGTGCAGGGTGCCGAGTCACGGAGTGCCCTGGCCACGGCTTGGTTTCTGGCTCGATCACGCACGAACCGTCAAGTTCGTGGTTTTTGCCGGGTTCTGATTTTTTCAATTTCAGCCACAACTTGTTTTGCCGACACGACGCCGCTTTCCAGTAGCGGCACGGCTGCCGCCGCATACGAACCGCAAAACCAAACATGACGGCGTTCCGTCGGCAACGCTAGAAGCTGCGAAACGGCCCGCAGCGTCTGCACATTGACAATCGGACGCTGCATTGCGGCCACGGCGATCACATGCTCGGGGGTAGGGGCGCGAAACGGGCGAATGGTTTGGTAAACGTTCCCGACAAACGAACGCTCGGGATAAAAACGGTTCATCCACATGGTACACATCGATTCGGTACCGGCCGCATTGCTGAAAAAATTGAAGCAAGCTCGATGGGATGCTTCCGCTGGCATGAACGATTCGTCTGTGTGAACGACCACTTCGACATGCTCGTACTCAAACTGCCGCAAAATTTCCCGCTCGCGCTGGAAAACGGCGTCGTCCCCCAGCAGCCGCACGGCCGAATTGGCCTGAGTCGCAATGACCAAGTGATCGAACCGCTCGGTCGTTCCGTCACCGAGAGCGATTTGAACTTGGTCGCCGATTTGCACGACCTCGGTTACCGCAGCCCCCAAACGCACGTCATCTATTTCTCGCGAGAGACGGTTAACGACGTCAACCGTGCCGAAACAAGTCCGATTCAAAGGAGACTGATCGACTTGATTACGCAGACTCCGCAGAGCAATTTTTGCCGGGTAGTTTTTTAACGCGGCGTAGCTGCACGTTAGCACCGTCGCCGACAAACCAGCGTATAAAAAATGGTTAACGAACGCGGTTGAGTAACCTCCATCCGATAGGTGCTCCGCCAAGGTTTGGTCGTCTGCCATCGCCGACAACGACTCCACGGTGACCTCTTGCTGCATCCGCAACGCATCGGCCGCGACGCTGCGGACCTTACCACTAAGTAGCGACATTGCGCTAAGCTGCTTGCCGTAACGATCGCCTAGTTGCAACCAGCTAACGCCAGCCGAATCTGCGAAAGACTTTGATGCGTCAACGTTTTCAGTCGCGACACCCAGCGTTTCGTACAACTGGCTCAAAAGAACCCACTCTTCGCGGTTGAACATCCGTGGTGGCACGTCAATGCGTGCTTGATCTGTACCCCCTTCAACGCTCGTGGTAGGCAGATCGATCGAGTGAGCATCCATGCCAAGCGTCGGTTGACTTTCAAAGATCGTAACGTGGCAGGGTTCTGCCTGATCTGAGGCTTGTTTCAAACTCCAACCACAGGTTAAACCGGCAATGCCCGATCCGATAATCGCGATTCTCATAAATGGGGCCTTTGACCGAGTCTGCTGCGGCGACACAATGGATCTCGCGTTTCCGCAAAACAACTGAACCTTTTTAACCGCAAGCGTCCGAACGGCTAAACGGACATTCGAATATGAGCGACTCGATAAATCTACAGGGCGTCGAACTTCACTTGGCCTCACCACACGATTTGGACAACCAATGGATTGGCCAAGCCGACGTGCTAAAGCAGGTTCTTGCCTGTTGGCTGGTGGTCGATGAAAAAGACCTGCCGCTGACACCGCGATTGGTCGGTCCGCCCGGAATCGGCAAGACAGCGCTTGCGACGGCAGCGGCCAAACAACGAGAGCAAGACCTCTACATTTATCAGTGCACCGCCGACACGCGCCCCGAAGACCTGCTGATCACGCCGGTGCTTGCCGAGAGCGGCACGATCGCTTACCACGCATCGGCGTTGGTGACTGCCATGATCCGAGGCGGCGTCTGCATCTTGGACGAGGGCAACCGCATGAATGAAAAATCATGGGCATCACTCGCGCCGCTACTGGACCATCGTCGCTATGTCGAATCGATCATTGCGGGTATCACCGTCCAAGCACATCCAGACTTTCGCTGTGCGGTGACCATGAACCAGGACGAATCAACCTTCGAGATCCCTGACTACATCCTCAGCCGCCTGCAACCAACACTGAATCTCAAGTTCCCATCGCGCGAGGACGAGAAAAACATTCTCGAATACCACCTGCCATTTTGCGCAGATGACATGCTGGCGATGACGGTCGAGTTCTTGCAAAAATCCCACGAGCTGAAATTGGATTTCTCGACTCGTGATGGGATCAACCTACTTCGTTTCGCGATGAAGCGGCTGAAGCAAGATCCCGATCATCCGGTATCGCACGACCAAGCATGGCACGAAGCGCTAGAAAAATGCTTGGGCTCCGAAGCGTTGGACCTAGAAAGGCTCTCCCAAACACGAAACCGCACGCTCGGCGGCCAAACCCTTCCAATGGGATTCGGCGATTTCTTCTTCAATCCAGATGATCCTCTGCACCCGGATGGGGATGGCTCGGAGGAAGATGGCGATTCGGACTTTGACGTTCCGTATTAAGCCGAAGGTGAAAATTCTGCAATTCGCATTCCGAGATCCGCAATTTCAAGTTTTCAAGTTTTCAAGTTTTCAAGTTTTCAAGTTTGAGATTTGAGATTTGAGATTTGAGATTTGAGATTTGAGATTTGAGATTTGAGATTTTTAAGCAGCAACACCCAAAATTAGAACCATTCCGACCTCCCATTCCAGCTTCCCATTCCAGCCTCCCTCCATGCATCCGCTTCTAAAAATCGGACGTCACGTGACCGCGCTACCCGTCGTGCATGGTAGTGGGGATTTTGCGTGGGAGGTCCGGCGGGTCATGCTGGCCGAATCATTCGACTGCGTGGCGGTGCCGCTGCCAGAGTCGTTTCGGGATGATGTCGAAGCCGCCGTGTTGGAACTCCCTCGCCCGAGCGCGGTGTTTCAGAGGGAGACCACTGCCCCACTTGCCAATTTCATGCCGGGCGAGGACAGAGACCACACCGACTTCGATCCGACTTTCGATGAGGGAAGCGAGGAAAACGGAGCCAGCTTCGTTCCGATCGATCCCTGCCAGAGCGTTGTCGCCGCGATCCGGGCCGCGATGGGCGACCGCATCCCCCGCGCGTATGTCGATTTGGAAACCAACAAATTCCGGCCCGATCAACAAACGCTGCCCGACGCCTACGCGTTGAAAAAGCTGCCGATCGAACGCTATGCAGCCGCGGTGCTGCCCTCCCTGCAGCCACCTAGCCAACGGCAAACGCGGCTGCGAATCGACCATATGGCCTGGCAACTTCGCGAACTATCGGTCGACTACAAGAACATCCTGTTCGTCGTCAGCGTGCTCGATTGGCCTTGGGTGCGACAAGCTTTCTATGACCGTGAGCTCAAAAAACCGGACGACGAATCTGTGCGCGAGACAGAAACCTACGCCGTCGATCATGACACGCTATATTTTCTGCTTGGTGAACTTCCGCTGATCACCGGCATGTACGAGACCGCTCGACGGGAACTCGACGACGACGCAAATTTATCTATCGACGGCGTCAAAGAACTACTAATCGCGGCGCGGGAAGCTTACGTCGAAGAACACGGACGACGGGCTCGCAAGATCACGCCCAAGCTATTATCCCAATGTCTGAAGTACACGCGCAACCTAACGC